>JAKQBN010000004.1 GCA_029559475.1 bacterium | reverse complement strand
TTATATTTAGCGCTTTGGGGAGAGGAGTGCTGAAATTTTATGAATGATAAAGATAATAAAAGCATTTCGGGCGGCTTTTCCGTTGCGATGTGCGTTTACTACTAAGACGATCCTGACCACTTTAGAGAAGCGGTCGAAAGCGTCATAGAACAGAACGTAAAGCCGGACGAGATTATACTGACGGTGGACGGTCCTGTACCGGAAAAGCTCGATGCGGAGATAAAAAGGTTCGAACAGTACCCGTTCTTCAAATCGGTAAGACTGGAAAAGAATTCCGGTCACGGAATAGCGAGAAGGTCCGGACTTGAAAAATGCTCGCGTCCGCTCGTCGCACTAATGGACTCCGATGACATCTGCGTTCCCGACAGGTTCGAAAAACAACTCGCCTGCTTCGCGGATGATCCGGAACTGAGTATAGTTGGAAGTGACATAAGCGAATTCATCGGAACACCTGACAACGTGATCGGCATCAGGGACATCCCTGAAGATGATAAAGCGATAAAACGCTATATGAAATTCAGATGTCCTTTCAATCAGATGACCGTAATGTTCCGGCTTAAAGACGTTACTGATGCCGGAGGCTATCAGGACTGGTACTGCGACGAGGATTATTATCTGTGGATAAGGATGTTTCAGAAAGGCTTCAAGTTCAAAAACATCAAGGAAAGCCTTGTGATGGTAAGGGTCACTGAAGATACCTATGAAAGAAGGGGAGGCAGAAAATACTACGAAAGCGAAAAGGGGATCCAGAAATACATGCTCGACAACAGAATAATATCGTATCCCGTCTACTTTCACAATGTCGCCATAAGATACGTACTTCAGGTGCTTATGCCGAACAGGTTAAGGGCTTTCGTGTTCCATAATTTCGCGAGGAAGAAAATAATAAAAAAAACTATCGGGATGTTCCATGCAAAAAAAATATAAGAAAGGCTACACCTCAGGTGTTTACGACCTTTTCCACATAGGGCATTTGAACCTTTTGAAGAAAGCTAAGGAGCAGTGCGAATATCTGATAGTCGCGGTCAGCACCGATGAACTTGTGCAGAGTTATAAGAACAAGAAGCCGGTGATCTGCTACGAAGAAAGAAAAGCGATCGTCGAGGCGATCAGGTATGTTGACGAGGTAGTTCCGCAGGAAACAAGAGACAAAATTGCCGCTTTTGATAAATATAAATTCGACGTAATGTTCGTTGGCGACGACTGGAAAGGAAGCGAAGTTTTTGAACATACCGACAGATATATGCGCGATCACGGCGGGTGCGTTGAATACATCCCCTACACCAGTCACATTTCATCAACGCTTTTAAAAGAAGTCCTAAATCAGATCTACGGCAGATAAAATGCCGTTTATATTCAGTCAGTGGGAAAAGTTCTGTATCGGTCTTAAAAACGCCGGCATTAATAGCGTTCAGCCATCATTCCTTCTTAAAGAAAAACCTCTTACTCGCTTTCTCGTTCTAAAGCATGACGTGGAGACGGATCCCGCAAAAGCCCTGCGGATGGCAAACATCGAGAACAGACACGGTCACAAAGGCGTCTATTACGTTCAGGCTTACCTGCTCTGTTCAGAAAAGAATATTGATATTTTAAAAAATATACAATCTCTCGGGCATGAAGTGTCATATCATCACGATGTGATGGACCAGTGCAGAGGCGATATTGTCAGAGCTGCTGACGAATTCGAAAAGAACGCTGAGAAATTCAGAAAATGCGGCTTTACTGTAACGACCGTCTGCCAGCACGGGAATCCGGTGGTCGAACGAAAAGGGTATTCGTCGAACCGCGACCTTTTCAGGGACGCGGGAACTGCGGAGCGCTTCCGCGTTATCTCCGAGATAATGGTGAATTTTAGAAGCAGGATCGGAGCCGGCTATAAATATATTTCCGACGCGGGTTACGGCTGGAAGATCATATATGATCCCGAGAACAACGATGTTATCCCGAGTTCTGAAAAGGATATTCCTCTGCCCTCTTTGGATAACGTTCTGAAAGCGGCCGGAGAAAGTTCTGTGATCATCAGCACGCATCCGCACAGATGGCACGAAAGTACTTTAAAAGCATGCGTAAAAGATTCCGCGTTCAGGATCATAAGAACTTCGGCTAAGGTCTCTTTAAAAATACCCGGAATGAAGAGGCTGATGGGCAGATTCTATTATTTAGCGAAAAAAATATAGGTTTTGTTGTATGACCGGAAAATCCGTCCGCGACGTTCAGCTGAAAATACTCGAGATCATGAAATTCACGGACTCTCTGTGCCGCGAAAAAGGCATTGAGTATTTCATTATGGGCGGAACTGCGCTCGGGGCCGTCAGGCACGGCGGATTTATTCCATGGGATGACGACCTCGATATTTTCATGACATTTGATCAGTTTGATAAGTTCAGGCGCGCATTCTATGACAAGAACGACCCGCGGTTCGTCCTTCAGGAATGGAGCATAACTGAAGGTTATCTTGAATACGCCAAGGTCAGAATGAACGGCACGGCTTTTATCGAGGAAGTGTATAAAGACAAAAAAGACATGCATCACGGGATCTACATCGACATAATGATACTGCATAAATGTCCGGAGACGAAGTTCATTCAGAAAGCGGTTTATTACTGCTCGAAATTCGTTACCCTTGCTGCTCTTTCGCAAAGGAACTGGAAACCGAAGAGCTCATTTCAGAAAGCTGCGCTATTGCTTTTGAAAATACTTCCTGTAAGCTTGCTTTCAAAATTTTCGTACAGGCTGATCTATAAATACGACGGACTCGATAAGGATTTCGTCTGGTGCTATTTCATTACGAAAGCGAATTTTAAACAGGGTATATTCTGCAGCGATCTGTTCGACGGTCACGGTGAGATAAAATTCGAAGATACTATGCTGATGTGCCCGAAGAACATAAAAAAATACCTTGAACTCAGGTACGGCGACTATATGAGAGTGCCTCCGAAAGAGATGAGGGACTCTTCGGTCCACGCGCTATACTGGGATACCGAAAAAAGTTATGAATCTATTCAGAAATAAATATACGGGCGGATCAGGAGTAAAGGACGGCCTTTACAACATCCTGGCTTTCGGTATCTATATAGGGATGACGCAGATAGTCATAATGCCTTTACTCGCAAGGATCTCAGGCAGCGATGAGAAATTCTCGTCGATAATAATTTTCATAACGGTCTTTAATATGCTGTGCATCGCTGTCGGCGATGAACTCGGCAATACCAGGATGGTGCTTTACACCAGGTATAAAGAGAAAGGTCTGACGGGCGATTTCCATCCCGCTCTGGCTCTGCTTCTGATATCCTGTGCCGTTCTGCTGATCATAACCGGTCTGACCGCAGGCATTGCTCCTGCCGATATAATAACATTCTGCTTTATTGGCTCATTAGGCATCACACGATATTTCGCGATGTCATCGTTCAGGCTAGAAAAGCGCTTCTTTCAGATCTTCATGGTTTCTCTGGCCTACTGCATCGGATCGCTTCCCGGGATCTGGGCCGCGATCAGTTACGGATATTTTCTCGCGCCTTTCGCAGCGGGAGAGACCGCCGCCATGCTCGCCGTTCTTTTCTTCCGCCTGAGAGATGAAGACAGACTGATCAACATGACCTTCACGGATGAATTCGGACAGTCAGTGAAAAAATACGGACAGCTCGGAGCAGTATCACTTATGACGAACCTGATCATTTATCTCGACAGGCTGATAATATATCCGCTCTTAGGAGCTGCGCCGATGGCAGTATATTACAGCGCGTCCGCCATGTCGAAGATCCTCGGCATGATCAATAACCCGGTCGCGAGCTACGCTTTGTCCGTCATTTCGAAAAAGGACGACAGCAGCGGCCCCAGGATCACAGGCATGCTGTTCAGGCTGATATTCCCGCTGCTCGCGGCTGCGGCCGTGTTCTCAGCTGTTTTGACTTATGCGGCGGTCCTGCTTTTATATCCGCAGTATTTCGATAATGCCGTCATTCTGATAATCCCCGTTTCGCTGGCATCATCTCTTTCGATCGTTTCTTATCTGGTGAGAACTGTTATCATCAGGTTCTACAGCATTAAGAAATTCCTTTACGCCAATGTGGTCTATGTGGCCGTATTCCTTGTCAGCATACTGATCTTCAGCTATTACTGGGGGATCACGGGATTCGCCTGGGCGGTATGTCTTTCGAGAGCCGTACAGTTCGGGGTATATCTCCGCCTTATGAAGCCGGTGACAACTAAATGAGCTCGCTCTTAAAGCAATATCACGACGGGTATGCGAAGATACTATTCTGGAGCATTCTTTTAGGCCTGTTCCCTATTATGCTCGTTTCAGTAGCCCTGCCGTCGCTTTTCGAGACTTTTCTCTATCAGATCCTCGTCGGAGCGATGTTCGGCGTTCAGGTCCTCGTCATCACCATATATTTCATATCGGCAACGGAGAGAAAGACCGACTGGAGATATATAGCGTTCGGCCTCATATTTTCCGTGTTCCAGCTCGTCACTGTGCTGCGCTCATCGATAGTCTCGAGCATAAATTTCTTCGACATCATCAACGTTATATCTAGGTTCTTGAGCGTGTTCCTGTTCCTGTGCATACCCGCCGGACTTAAGATATCAAAAGAGGCATTCAACCGGTTCATGCTTTCCATCGTAATCTTATCCGTTATAGCCTGCTTTTACAATTTCATCGTGAATTTTTCCGACATAATGAAGATCCTCACTTTCAACAATCCTTTCACTCTCAATTTTTCATCTTTCTACTTTAACAGGAACACTTTCGGACAGCTTCTTTTCATATCGATCGTCGCCTGTACTTTTTTATGGGTGCAGAAAAATTCGAGATTTCTTCTTTTCGCGTATGTTTTCTTCTTTATCAACCTTATAATCACGCTTTCCAGGACGGCTACGGCTTCCGCTCTGATATTCCTCTGCGTCCTGATGTTCGTATTTCTAAAGAAGAAGATCAAACCTTCGCACATCGTACTCGCGGCGTCTTTTATTACAGTAATAATTCTGGCGGTGTCGAATAAAAGGATCATAACTTTCATCGTGGGAATGCTCATAAGAAGCGACGTGGGCATGAGCGACAGGGACATTCTGTGGCTGACCGGTTTTGACGTTCTTAATCATAACAGCTGGCTTCTCGGCATAGGCTACCTGAGCAGCGTCGACATTATAAGAGAGCTCGGATTCAATTTAAAGGAATTTCATTCCTTTTATGTCGAGACCCTGATCGGAGGAGGTCTTGCAGACTTAATAATGCATTTCGGGATATTCGGTTTCACACTGAACAGGCTAATGCACATCCGCTCTTTCGACAAAGACCCTTCATCGGTATATTTTTCTGCTTATATCGCGCTTTTCGTTTATATGACTTTCGAGAGCGCATCGTTCTTTACGATGGGATATGTGGGTACATTATTTACTGCGTTCTTTATTACGATGCCCGTTCTTTATTCTAACAGGAATACTGAAAAACCGGATGTCAGTCCTTCTTCTTTGAAGAAATGACCCCGACGATCATTTTTTTATAATCTAGAAAATAATTCATTATTACGAGCAGAGATCCGAAAGGCAGAGCTATTATCACCGACAGAAGCAGAATGACAGCTTTATCGGGCTTGTGGGGCTTGCGCTTGATTATCGCGTCGTCGAGTATCCTGACGACCTTGATGTTCTTGTTCTCTTCGATCTGGTTCAGCTCTTTCTGCTTTACAAGCGTCAAGTAAACCTCCTGCTTGATGGACACCTGGCGCATAAGCCTCTGAAGCTCGAGCTGAAGGTCGGGCGAACTTAGTATGTTCCTGTTGTTCTCCCTGAATTTTTTCAGTTCATCCTCTGCCGCCTGAAGTTCGCCGAAAAGAAGATCGACCCTGTTGTTGATAAATGCAAGATTCTCCTTAACTGATTCCTTCTGGCTTTCGTTCACCCAGTTGGTGACGAAGAGGGAAACGTAGTTCGCTATATCCCTCGCAAGCACCGGATCCTCCATGTCAACAAATACTTTGATAAGCCCTGTATCCTCATCTTCGCTCGTGCTTATCCTTTTCTCCGATATATATTCGCTGTACTTGTTTATCAGGTCTTCGCGCCATTCCTTTTCGTCCTGTTCAGACTGTACGTAATCCGGTTTCTCTTCACCATAAATATCGTTGAAATAGTCGAGAAGGGTGATCTTTTTATCGTAGCCCTTTATCTGCCATTCATGCGTCACGATCCGCTTTGACAGAGAGCGGCTTTTAGCTATATCAGGGATGTTGTAGTTACCTGATCCTTCAGACACCCCCGCGACACCGAACTGTCTGGCTATATCGCTCATCGGGGAGTTCAGATCGCCTGTTCCCGTTGGATAAAGCGTAATTTTGCTCCGGTAAAGCGGAGTGGCTATAAAAATATAAGCGACAGCGAGAAGAATGAACGTGGCCGCGACCAGAGATATAAGTTTCCGGCCCTGCCATATTATTTTTAAGATCACTATGATATCGATCTCATATTCACTATT
>JAKQBN010000003.1 GCA_029559475.1 bacterium | reverse complement strand
GGTGAAGTTCCAGAGTGAAGTTCCGGCCGATCTAACCGGGATCCCCACGCTTCGCGCGGCAGCCATGTAGATGATCATCATCTCCTCGCATCTTCCGTAGCCTCTCTTTATCGTCGTAAGGGGTCCCTGATCCTTTCCGTGCGTCGGCTTGTATGTCATCATCTCCTGCGCCCAGAGATTTACTATTATCGCGGCTTCTTCGATGTCGGAAATATCTTTTACAAGCGGAGATATCTCTTTATAGAACTTTTCCCGCCAGTTCTCATAAGGTTCCTGTGTGATCCTGCCCGGAAGAACGAAATGCTTAAATATGTCCTCTCCGTACAGCGATGAATATTTGAATTCCTTAGTCTTCATAGCAAGTTCGATATTCGACTTTATCATTTCGGGCGTAAGAACAGCCAGATCGTTAGGCGAGGAATTATCCAGAATGAACTTAATGTATTCTCCGTTCTCTGCCTGTGAATAAAGTTCAATGAGACCTGTGCTGTTCCTGCCTGAATATTTTTTTATGCTGTCAGCTGTAAAATGATCTGCAAAAAGCGGTATTGCCGTGAGAACAAAGATCAGAACTGTTAATATATTATTCATCGGTCACCCTCATCTTGAATATGACTTCTTAAACAAAAAAAAGGGGGATATAAATCCCCCGTTTATGGAAATATTGATTATCATTATTTCAGTTCGTAACCAAATGTTATCATATGAGTTATCCCGAGATATCCCATATGTTTCCATGCGTAATCAACTTTCAGACCCATCGTATTCATTTTAAATCCGAGTCCTAAGCTGGTTCCCATCCAGTTTATTCCGCTGTCAGAATAATCAAGTTCGGGATCTTCAGGATCCGCGTTATCCGAGAAATCAACTCCGTCATCTTTTATTAGCCAGTATTCATCGTTATCGATCTTTCTTCCGGCTCTTGCAAAAAACATATCATTGTACGAATACTCGCATCCGAGCGTTACGTATTCGGCGTTATCGGAAGGATGGGCAGCCTCGGCAAGAACGGATATTTTGTTTACGCCGTCATTCATAGCTGTATAGCTTGCTCCGAACACAAAGAGCATAGGAAGCGGAGTATCTTCATCAAAATATGTGAAATTCGATCCGAAGTGCCTGATAGACATACCGAATATAAGAGATTTCCAGCCCGTGTTATAATATGTTCCGACATCGCCGGCAACTACAAAAACACCTTCATCTGCGGCATCTTCCTTGATCATTTTTAAAGTTCCGCCGACAAAGAATTTAGGCGTAAGCATTTGAGCATAAGACAATCCGACCATCATATCGCTGAATTTGAACGTTCTGCCGGTTCCGTCCGGATTCAACGGAGTGGTTTCATCGATCTCGCCGGAATTTAAATACGCGACCTGAATACCGGCAGACGCATTGAGCATAGGTATAGGATAGGTACCGCCCATATAGGTGTACATTACATCAGCCATGTACATGTTGTACGATCCGATGAATTCCATGTTTTTCAGATTCATCATACCAGCCGGATTGTAGTAAAGACACGAAGCGTCATCGGACAGACCGATGAAAGAACCTCCGAGTGCTGTAGCTCTGGCGGATACGTCCATTTTTAAAAATGTCATACCTGCCGTACCGGCTTTGTCCTGTGCAAAAGATACTGATGCCAGCAGTCCGAGTAACATCGCGAGAAGAAGCTTTCTTTTCATTTTGAACCCCTTTATTTATTTCAATTTTTTTATATTTCTTTACTGATACTGTTTTACAATACCGGAAGAGAAACATAAAAAAATCCGGGGCAGCCGGTCTATGCCGGATGCCCCGAATAATAACTACTTCGTCAGTACCATTTTTTTAGTTTCTGTCATTCCGTTTACGTTCAGTTTGTAGAAATATACTCCCGAGTTCAATGATTCTGCATCAAAGTTCACCGAATGGCTGCCTTTTGCCATTTTTTCATTTTTCAGATTTGATACAAGCTCGCCTTTCGTGTTATAAACAGAAAGTTTTACCTGTGAATCTTTCTGAAGATTGAATTTTATCTCAGTTGTCGGGTTGAACGGGTTAGGATAGTTCTGATAAAGAACAAAGTCCTTAGCTAAAGTTGTCTGTTCAGCTTCTATTCCATTCGGACTGCCGGTGATTTTCCAGACGTGAAGGGTCTGCTGGAAATCGTTCAGATCGGTAACAGGTTCAGTCGGATAGTTTCTATCAGCCTGCTCGTGAGCTCCGTATGTTTCTATAGCGCAGGTTACAGGATCTACTTTTCCGTGGTTGGCAAGGCAGAATCCCATTTCGTGAACAGCGCTTGTTTTGGTAATGTTGTAAGTATATGTCTGCGTCCAGATAGGGTAATTTTCATCGCCGGTTTCAAATTCAACAACGCTGAATTTGTCCCAGTTCATTCCGCCGTCGGTAGATGATGTAAAGAACGCGTCGTCAAGCCAGATCGATTCCTGGCCGTAAGGATTTGCCTGAGCTCTGCTCAAAGGTTTGTCAAGCCAAGCTGCGTAAACGACTTCTCTTCCCTGGAAGTCGTCGCCTGCATATCCCATACACAGGTTATTTCTGTTAGAAGCAACATTCTCAATGACATCCCATCCCTGATCAGCATCTACGATCGATCCTACGAAACGCGCTTTGCCGTTCCATACAACTCCGCCTGAAGTGATAGTTCCTTTCAAAGCATAATAACCCGCTCTAAAGCCGGCATCAGTTACTAGATACATACCTTCCGCATTTCCGGGATATGCTTTGAATAATACATGTACATTATTGTTCTCAGTTGCGACGTTGGATATGTTCCATGTAATGAAAGGATCATTCAATATGACAACTTCTGTTGTATCCCAAATGATGACGTTGTTCACTTCGTCCCATCCGATCGAATCTCTTGATGTTAAATTCTCGCCATACCAATCGAAAACGTCTTTCATTTCAAGTCTGTAAAGTTTGTCAGGTCCGGGAGTTCTCCAATTTGGTTTCCAGTCTCCGCTTGAGTCGTCTCCGCCCCAGTTAGTAGTGTACATCCAGCTCAGTTTAGGATTCTGCACAACAACAGTAGAGTCATTTACCATTATGGAATCCTCAACGTCGTTGCAGACTGCCATAGCGATTCCATATCCGGTTCCGTTTCCGAAAGTATCCTTACAGTAAGCAACATGGAACTCATTAATAGCTGTGATGCCTGCTGTATCGTCTGATCCGTCAAATCTGAGGTCTTTATAATCAGACCATACCCAGCTGTCTCTGTCGGCAGGAGTAAGAGTTCTTCCAACAACTACCGAATTAATAGCGCCGTCAATACCGCCCGAAAGTCCGCCTTCACCCCATGATTGTGTCCAGTAGTAATATTCAGTCGCCGGATCGTAAACCACATCTCCTGTTTCAGTCCAAGCTCCGGGAACTGATGCGCCGCCCTCTGTTGCTTCAGTTCTTTTTGGAACGGTCCACGATGACCAGTCATATCCCCAAGTAGCGTCGGCTACTGTGAACATACCCCATGAGTTTGTGTCAGTTACAGTATCGAAATCATTGAAACATCCGAAGAAATAACCATTAATGAATTCGTTGGCGTTCGGATATCTTCCGCCGGGTTTAGCTCCCCAGAACTGCGATGTAGCATATAAAGTTTCTGTTTTTTTGCTTAGCGGTGATGCGCTGTAATCTCCGATCATTCCGCCTATCGTACCGTAAAGAGCAAGATTAAGCTGTCTGTAAAGGGATCCTACCATCGGCATATCAGTATTGTCAGCAAGCTTCTGATTCCACTGAACTTTTCTGTTATAGCCGTAGATCCAGCCGTTGCCGTGTCCTGCTCTGTCGAATTCAGAGCTCATCAGACCTGTATAAGGCCCTTTTGCAGAACCGGATTGTATGTTGTCCGGATTTACTTTTTTCGCTGCAGGGATGATCGCGCTTTTTCTTGCAGCGCTCATATCCGCGAAAACGGAAAATGCAAGCGCTGTCATTAAAGCCAGAGTTAATAGTTTCTTCATCCAAAACCCTCCTTTTTTTATTTATTTAACGGATTAACTTCAAGGTCAAACCAGTCGATCATAGCTTTGAACATTCCTGTCACATCGCCTTCCGAATCGCCGTTTAAATCTCTGTTGTCGTCCAGGAAATACAGCGGTATGGTGAAGAATGCTGTTCTGAAAACATCACCTTCGGAGATGTATCTTGTAGCAACAGAACCGGATTTTCTTAAAATGTAACCTGATTTATCGCCGTCTGTGGTAACAGGATCGATGTACTTAAGCGAATGATTGACCGTACCGTTGTCGTCGGTATCGTAAACGGTATCGTTATCTCCTTCAACTCTCGGCAGATCATAGATCGATTTGTATTTATATACGGTCTCGCCCTTAAATGCCTCGATAACGGGAATACCTGTCATTACAGTACCGTTTTCTTTCGCCTGGAACGTCATTAAAACATTAAAGGGTCCGACTTTTGCCGGGTAGTTGAACCAGCAGTCGTTGACTTTCGCGCTGTCAACCTTTAATGCAGCTATCTTTGAATCAGAAATATGATCGTAAGGCGTGACACCAACAAAATCATAATTGTCCTGCAGATAATAATCTTTTGGCGTAACATTCTGACCCTGAACTCCGATATTCCATATATCCGGGCAGAACCACGTTTTCGTTTCGGCGAAACTCATTGAATATATACCGAAATAATCCTTGAAGAAATCAAGCGTTGCGTCAGCTATTTCGACAACATCCTGAGCATAAGGTTCGAACACCTGCCTTCTCGGAGCCTTATATGATTCTACTTCAAGAGTGTACGGATATTTTGCCATAAGCGTTGAGTTTCCTACTATGAAGGCTTTTCCGCCTACGTCAAGATACTGAGACAGATAGCTGATATAACCCACATTTGTCGTTCCGGTATAATCCACGCCCTTTTCGTTGCTTCTGTCGTCCGAAGCTATTATAACAAGCCTGTACTCGGAAAGTTTTCTTATGTTGGGATAATATGAGCTTACCCTTATTGTATCTATAGCTGTTATTGTAGTATCCGCTCCGACGATCGCGAAAGTCGTATCGTAGCCGATTATCTCAGTCGCAACAGAGAAAGTCTCCATGCTGTATTTTTTTAAAGGATCAGGATCATTTTCGCTGTATCCCGCTGCAGAAAGAAGCGATTTGTAAAAATCAGTTACTAAAGTTCCGTCGGGATTACCCTGGCGGACTTTCATATTCGTGTTCGTTGCTAATGTAGGATTTGTGTCATTTATAATAAGAATCCCTTTATCAAGCTTTGGCGCGAACACTTCAAAATAGATTGTGCTGTGAAGTTCCGATTCTTCGAATGCATCATCTCTTACAAAGACCTTGAAAGCATACTTTCCCTGAGGGTTATGATCGAATATCTCATTATCGAAACTGGCCGACAGGTTCGTTACGCTCCATCCTGCGGAAGATTTAACAAGGACACTGTCATTCTTTGCCTCGATCTCGTCGACAGTATCTCCGTCATCTCTTGTAAATCTGAATTTTCTTTCGTGAAGCTCCCATCTGAATTCGAGGTCAACATCAGTACCGTCAGGATCCTCTCCCATCCATTTAAAATCAAAAGGCTGCCAGAATTCGGTTTTCTGCTTAAGTACCATCTGAGCGGAATCGCTTGTCACGAGCATCCAGTTCTGGTCGTAGCCGTTGCATGATAATTTGCTTGAAAATACCATCGGATATTTTGGTTTTCTGTTCGTTCTTTTAAACATTTTTTCTGTAATATCCGTTGTTTTACCGCCCTCGTCTTTTCCCATAACAAAGAATTTTGAGAAAGCTGCTTTGAATGCGGCTGTCTGTCCGCCCTCGTTATAAAGAGTGTCTATCCAGAAGATCTGAGTGGTTTCGGAAGGGAACGGCGCATAAGGCATAGAAATATATGCGAACGTTTTATCCGTAGCTGTCCAGTATTTTCTGCCTTCGACGGTCTGGCCGTCAAGCGGCATTCTGCTCAGCACGTTGTCTATATTTACTGTAGTATCTGTTGTAACGGCGTAATAATATGTCATTTTTGATCCGTCAACGTCATTGCCGTACCATTGTATCTTTGTCTTTTTACTGCTTGTGATATCTGAAGTATCATAAACGTTTATGATCGGTGCCTTATTATCAGGTTTTGAACCGTCATAATCGGTAGAGCAGGAAAAAAACTGTAACGAAACGATAGCGGCCGCAATTAATACTAATACTCTTTTCATTTCCTTACTCCTTTATTTTATGATCACAAATTTACCGATCTGCTCGTAGCTGTCATCATCAACGTCCTGAACGCTGAAGAGATACAGTCCTGATGAAACGGCCTGATTATTATCGTTGATAAGATCCCAGGCGACTCCGTATTCTCCGTACTGATATCTCTCGGTTACTCTTGAATTGCCGTTATGGCCTATGGTTTTTACAAGGTCACCTGCGAGAGTGTATATTCTGACGACCGATCTTAAAGGAACGTTCATGAAAACTATCTTTCTGTCCTGCTCTTCCCAAGTGTCAGCCTGATCTACGTTTTCCCAGCCCATTGTTTCATAGTCGGCATCGCCTCTGTACGGGTTAGGAACAACTACGACATCTTTTGTGCCGGAGATCTTTGTAGGTATTACAGAACTTCCGTTTATCGCGGGGTTAGATTTAAGTTCTGGCGTTCCGGTTTCGGGATCTCCGCAGTCAGAAGCTGTAACAGCTATGTAATTCTCTTTTGCGTAAAGTTTGTTAAGAAGAGTAAATTTGTATTTGTAATAATCTACAGTTTCCTGAACTCCTGCTGCTACGGTTATTGTTCTGGTGGCAGGTTCTGCAGTGTAGGTATAAACTCCGTCTTTCGAATGCGAGGCAAGAATATCTCTGTTGTCTCCGAACTCTTTTAAGCGCCAGATCTTTCCTTCAGCGGTTATCACTATTGAATCGTTTGCAACCAGAGTATTATATCTCTGCTGATCAACAGGAATATCCAGATAGTCGCCGGTTTCGCTTACATTTTCATAAATGTAGTTTACTTCGTCAACTGAGAATACTTCGACATAGTTCTGAGAGTTCTGGTTAGGTGATAACTGAACCTGATAACCTTCAAAATCCTTTGTCCTTGTAAAAGGATCATAGAAATTCTCAGGTCCTGAATAAGCTTCGAATCCGTCGTCCTTTTTGAAAAATTCGTGGGACTGCCACTCGACAACTACATTATTGTTGTCATAAGAAATATTGATCTTTGGTGACGGCGGCGGCGGCGGTCCGGTAAAGTCAGGAACACCGTCTCCTGTATCAAGTTTTCCGTTGTGAAATCCGTATCTTACCCATGTGCCGATAGGATACAATCCGCCTTCTTTATCATATTTAACCATGTATCCGAAACCGTCCCTGTCGCCGTTAAGATCATCTCCAGTTATTCCGTAGTTACCGTCCATGCTGGCTGTTTTTCTGCCGAACGGAAGAATGAGATCTTCGGTTGCCGCGGTATTTCCGTCAATATCGACTATCGTAGTATCGAATGTGGTAACTTCAAAATCACCCTCACCTTCATCCGGTCCTGAATATTCGGTATTCAGCCACCAGCAGTAAGGGTCGTTCCTCAGATCGCCGAATATTGCGTCTTTTCCGACGTCCTCGCCGTACCAGCCGTCTCCGATCTCTTTACCGAATTTTTTAACAGGTGTGTCCGTCATCGGGATATCGTAAACTCTTTCAGCCCAGACAACGTTGTAAAGAGCGTCGTACCAGCCTTTGTTGTAAAGCTCGGTATTAAGCCCGTCTTCCGGATCGACTATGCCGTCATCAGCATAATTAGGATCCTGATCGAGCGATGTATGGAAATTTTCATTAACGATAAATGCCAGAGTCAGCTTTAATGAATCTCCGTACTGGAATTTCCATACTTTTTTATTTGCTATAAAATTATCGGTAGTTCCGTCGTTATTCGTGTCTGTTGCAACGTTAGCCGTTGTTTCAACTCCCAAAGGTCCGAACGAAAGCAGATATTTAACGTCAGCACCATTCGCAAGATCATTCAGTTCCTTTATCGTTCCGTCAGCGATTTCTCCGAATCCGGGCTGTCCGATATCAGCAGATGTTGTCCATTTCTGCCATTTTGCAGCCTGAGCATACTGAGGTTCGGTACCGGGAGGATCTGTTAATGAACCCAGGTAAAGATCTCTTAATTTATACTGTTCGTAGTCGAACTCATCGTTGGATAAAACCATATAACGCCCTTTATCTCCGCAGGGCCTTCCTTCAGTTCTTCCGCCGTATAACGGCAACGATCCGTCGTTCCCGTTTACATTCAAATTGTCATGGTTATTATCATCATAACCTTTTTGAGCAGGAGTCAGATCGTATTGCCAGTCAGCGTGAAGACCTGTTTTCCATCTCGGACCCCAGTCGATAGCTTCATCATCGGAATGAGCTACATACATATTAAAAGCGTATCTCAGGTTCGGATTAGGGTTCCTCAAAACACGGATAGTTGCGATGGAAGTAGCTCCGTCAAGAGGTTTTCCCGCGCCGGGCTCTCCGGATGCAGAATAATAATTCGTACCCGTATAGTTCCTTCCGTCATTGTCAGCGGCCCATGCTAGGTTCAGATCCACGGTCTTTAACTGTCCGGTCGCGGGATCGATGTAATTGTCCCACTTCTGGATAAATCCGCCCAGATCGTCAGCATGGTTGTAAGTCCAGCCTCCGGAGGTCATACCGATATCGCAGTCAAGATATACTCCCATAAAGAAATCGTAGATATCTTTCATATCTGTATTTTTGTTATAAAGAGTATAGTCAATGATCACGAATTTCTGTGCGTAATCGTAAGACCATGCATAGCTTTTCTGCCTTATTTCTATTCCCAGAGGTATATGATCCCTTTCGTCAAAATCATCCATACCTGTATAAGGCGTCTTCTGAACGAATTTATCAGTATACATCAGGTTAAACTGCTCTTCAGCCGTTGCGAAAGGATCGTAAACGTCTTCGAAAAGACAGCTTATTCTGCCTTCAACGTTAGATGTTTCTTTGATGTGACCGAGTTTTGTTCCGTTAGGATCTTCATCAAAACTGATCGGCCAGCACTCTCTTGCCATCTCGTCCGGTCCCGCCTCTCCTGTCCATCCTTCATAAGATGTACTTACGAGCGGTCCCTCGAAAATATGAGGATGAGATGCCTGAACAGAATCTATCCCCGAGTTCAGATACCCTCCGAAGAGAAGCGATCCTACAAAAAGGAAGTCCGTTCCCGTTCCGCCCGGCAATTCTCCCGACACGGCCTGTTTTCCAGTACAGCCGTCATTCAAATTGTCAGGGTTTCCGAAATAACCGTTGTTGGTTACGTTCAGCCAGAAAAGGCCTGCCCTGTGAACACGGTTTTCCTGAACAGGTTTGACAGCCTTGGAATCTGTAACCGATTTATCGCCCGGAACGTTTTTTCCCGGCGCGGTCCTTGCCATTGCCGAGAAAGCGAACGCCACAAGCAACAATATGGTTAGCGTTTTTAAGACTTTCATCAATTTTTCTCCTATTACATTAATATATTATATTATTACCACATGTAGCTTACAGAGAATCTGTAATACCTTCTTTCGTCGATATTTTCAGGATTCTTGTAAACATCTATCAGGTTCGACAGTTCTTCAGACTGCTCATAATACTCGTCGCTTCTTTTCCACCAGCTTCCGGTATCTGAATATACAGAGAGCACGTTAACTTTGTTGAAAAGATTGAACACGTCGAAATCCAATTTAAGTTTTCCGTATGATTTATCGTTCTCACCCATGAAAGCGAACGATTTTGAAAGTTTCATGTCGGTTGTCGATGTCCACGGAAGCCTTTCTGAATTTGTCTCTATGTCTTCTGTAGCTACTTTGTTGTTATAATACTCTTTTGAAGGAGTGAACGGCTTGCCGCTTCCGAAGTCAGTGTTGAAACTCAAAGTCCAGTCATCCGTGTAAGGTACTCCGTAAAGCGTCTCGCCTCTTCCCCATACTAAAGTGAAGTAAGTTGACAGAGAATGTCTTTCATCCCAGTTAAGAGGGAACTCTTTTACTTCGTAAACATCGTCCTCGAGGTTTGACACCTGGCTGGATGATTTTCCGTAAGCGTAAGACAGGTCGTAGGAAACTCCCCACATATAGTGGCTGCTTAAGGACTTGTCGATAGCGATCTCAACACCTCTTGATTTACCGTAGTCAGAGTTGTAATAGATCGAAGCGTTGGTAACACCGTATTCGTATGTTTTAGTATTGATCATATCGTAGATATCTTTGAAATATCCTGTTACGTCTATCATGTATTCGCCTACTTCATTTACTACACCAAGCTCATACGAAACGTTCCTTTCATAATCAAGGTTCATATTTCCGAAAAGCGGATTTCTTCCTGATTTTGTATTCGGGTCGTAAACGAGAGTATAATTAGGCAGCTGATATGTATGTCCGTAAGAGAAGAAAAGTTTTGACGTTTCAGAGATCGAATGAGATATACCGAACCTCGGGCTGACGGCTGTTGTGTATTTGTTTATAGCCTCTTCGTATCCGAATTCACCTTCATCATATTTCTTTTCGTATTCATCAACAGATTTATCATCAAGGATCCTCATGTCCATCCTTACTCCGGCATTGACAACAAGGTCTTCGAACTCCATTTTATCCTGCAGGAAGCACGAGAATTCTTTCGGTTCGTATTTATACTGAGTTTTTTCCTCCCCTCTTGTCGGGTACGGATCGCCTTCAATTACGTCGTAAGAATCCGTGTCATAATAGTAATAAGGATTAGTGATCTTGTAATAATCAAGGTCGTTCATTACGAACTCGAATCCCGTTTTGATCATATGGAATCTGTTTATCTGATTAGTGTAACTTCCTTTGAATTTCATAACGGAGTTGTTGAAGTCGCTGTACTGTATTCCGTCAAGATATGCTCCCGGTCTTAAAAATCCGGTATTTTTATTCCATGTGTCATTATAGTTATAATCAACATAATCTTCGCCGGCGTCATATATTTCGTTGGAAGCATCGTATGTTCCGTTCCTGTTGTTATCTTTCCATGTTGAATAGATGCCTCCGTCGTGAGTGATCTCGCTGATGTTCGGAACCCCCTGATACATTGCAACAGGAGCTCTATAAACAGTATAAGATCCTATGAATTCAACATAGTCGGACGGATTATCTGAAGGCGAATGACCGGTTGTCCATCCGAGAATTGACTCGTCGGTATTCGAACCGAGATGTCTCGGAGTACAGTAGGCTTCGAATTCGTCAAATACAACAGGAGTGTCATAAGGGCTGTTGTAAACGTCGTTGAATCTTGGTACAGGTTGCGCGGAAGATCCTAAAGACGATCTCAGATCCGCAAAATACTCTTTGGCATATTTAATAACGATCTCTGATGTGTCAGGTTCGACAGTCACAGTAGTTCCGTAGTATATTTCGTTATTGAGATCGGTTATCTCGGTGATCCTGTTCCAGAATTCGGTAGTAAGAAGATTAGTGTAGTTGAAGGGATC
>JAKQBN010000002.1 GCA_029559475.1 bacterium | reverse complement strand
GGTGAAGTTCCAGAGTGAAGTTCCGGCCGATCTAACCGGGATCCCCACGCTTCGCGCGGCAGCCATGTAGATGATCATCATCTCCTCGCATCTTCCGTAGCCTCTCTTTATCGTCGTAAGGGGTCCCTGATCCTTTCCGTGTGTCGGCTTGTAAGTCATTTTTTCTAGACACCACAGATTTACAATTATAGCAGCTTCCTCGATGTCGGAAATATCTTTTACAAGCGGAGATATTTCTTTATAGAACTTTTCCCGCCAGTTCTCATAAGGTTCCTGTGTGATCCTGCCCGGAAGAACGAAATGCTTAAATATGTCCTCTCCGTACAGCGATGAATATTTGAATTCCTTTGTTTTCAATGCAAGCGCGACATTTGATGTTATCATTTCAGGCGTAAGGACAGCCAGATCGTTTGGAGATGAATTATCCAGAATGAATTTAATATATTCACCGTTCTCGGTCTGCGAATAAAGTTCAATGAGCCCGTCGCTGTTTCTGCCGGAATATTTTTTTATCCGGTCTGATGTGCCGGCCGTGTCTGCGAGAAGCAGAATAACAGATAAAAGCAGGATCACTGTGCATGATATTTTCATCATCCGTCCTTATAAAATTAACTTGATGGAATATAACACTTTTTATATAAATAAAAAAGAGCCGCAAAAGCGGCTCTTTTAATAATTTGATACCGTTATTACTTGGTCAGAACCATTTTTCTGGTTTCGGACATTCCGTTAACGTCGAGTTTGTAGAAATAAACTCCCGAGTTGAGAGCTGATGCGTCGAATGTAACAGCGTGAGATCCTTTCGCCATCGCTCCGTTTTTGAGATTCGCTACAAGTTCGCCTTTAGTGTTGAATACTGAAAGTTTAACATTAGAGTCATTTGCAAGAGCAAATCTGATCTCTGTAGAAGGGTTGAACGGGTTAGGATAGTTCTGCAGAAGTCTGAAGTCTTTTACCATAGAAACTTCTTCGGCTTCTATGCCGGAAGGATTGACAGTTCCGGTTATCTTCCAAACTTTCAGATTCTGCAAGTAGCATGCGTAATCGTCTATCGGGTCAACTGTCGGTGTAGCTGGATCATAGTACTGGTGTGCGCCATAAACTGTAATTGTGGATCCATTCATACTTCCGTGCTGGGCAACTGACCATCCCTGCTCATGAAGATTACCTGTTTTAGTCAGATTAGTTCCAAAATACATTTTCCAGATCGGGTTTGCAGGGTCGCCAGATTCGACATCTTTTGTTGAAGCAATATCCCAATACAATCCGCCGTTGCTGGATGTGACAAAGTACGCGTCGTCATTGTACACATTGTCTGTATCAAAAAGCGGATTTGTCTGGGTCGCGAGAGTAGCTCTGGAAGCGGGTTTATCCAGCCATGACATATAAATAACTTCGTTTCCACCGTCAATAGTACCGGCATAACCGATGCTCATATTGTTTGAATTATAGTATTTGTATTCATGCTCGCCTATGTCATTGTCAATGAATGATGCAACATATTTAGCTTTACCCCAAGTTACGCCCGTATCAGTTATAGTGCCTTTGAGATGATACCATCCTCCCCTGAATCCGCTGTCTGTCATCGTATAATATGATCCGGGATTATCCAGGGAAGCCGGCCATACTCTTAACATAACGTGAACGTTGTTGTTTTCTGTAGCAACGGCAGAAAGGCTTGTCTGAATAAAAATATCGTTCATTGTAACCACACCAAGAGTATCCCAGATAATCTCGTTTGTTAAAGAGTCAATTCCGATAGAATCAAGATCAAGTATCTGTTCGCCGTACCAGTCAAAAATGTCTTTTCCCTCTAACTGAAAAAGCATGTCTTCGCCTGGTTTTATCCAGTTGGATTTTAAATCTCCCGTACTCTCGTCAAGTCCCCAATTGGTAGTGTACATATAAGAAAGCTTCCAATTCTGAGCTACATCGGTACCGTCAACTGTTACAAAATCATTAACATCCTGCATCATGGAAACTGCTATTCCTTTTCCTGTACCATAACCCTGAATATCTTTGCAATATGCAATATGGAAATCGCCGATGTTGGTTGACCCGACGGTATCATCAGTCGCATCGAACCTAAGCTCATGGTAATCAGTCCAAACCCAGCTGTCAGGATTTGCCGGATCTAAAGATTTTCCTACAGCAATAGAATTAATAGCCAGGTCGGTATTATTTAAAGTCTCGCCGAAAGTTACCGTCCAATAGTAATAGCCGGTGACCGGGTCATAAACCACATCTCCTTCTCCTGTCCATGCCGCAGGAATGACAGCTCCGCCTTCAGTAGCTTCAATTCTTTTTGGTTCAGACCACATCGCAAGTTCATAACCTAAAGTGGCGTCAGCTACTGTGAACATCGGCTGAGAAGTGGTAGATATGCCTGCGCCGACCGGTCCGAGGTCCATATCATTGAAAGTGGCGAAAAAATAGCCGTTTATGAACTCATTCGCGTATGGATACCTTCCTCCGGGTTTTAAATCAGGATTCGTAGAGTAGATTGATGTGTTGTACACTGTCTGCGCATAGCCCTGGAATGAAGCACCCCAATTCCCCGTCATTCCGCCGATTGTGCCTGAACCGGTTACAGTGTCGTATTTTCTATATATAGAACCTACCATGGTTCCAGTAGTAGGATCAAGATTGGTCTGGACTTTTCTTGTTGTTGAAAGTATCCATCCGTAGCCGTTTGTACTCTGACCGAAAGTATTTCCGATTACCGCGCTGTAGGGCAGTTTCGGAGAATATGATCCTGTGTCGTTCGGTGTTTTCATCGCGAACTTTTCTCTTGTGATCGCATCTAAATCGGTGGCTGCCGAAAGAACAGCCGCAACTATCCCGATGACAATCAGCGTTAATTTTTTATACATTTTGCTCCTCCTCAAATTTTGATTTTTTCAACAAAGAAAAATACAATATTTTTTTAATTCATGCAAATTAAAAAAAAGAGAAGAAAAACCAACCGATTGATCAGAAGTTTTAGATTCCGCGGCAGAGATTGCTGCTTTGTAAAAAGAATTTTCAGCGCCGGTCATTTCTTCTCCTCTTTTTGTATTGATCTTATTTTATCGTGTAACCGAGCGTAACCATATGGGTTATTCCCAGATCTCCCATATGCTTCCATGCGTAATCTACTTTAAGACCCATGTTGCTCATCTTGAACCCGAGGCCGAGACTTGTTCCCATCCAGTTCACGCCTCCGTCAACTGTCTTAAGCTCCGGATCTTCGATATCCGCATTTTCGGGAAAATCAACGCTGTCATCTTTCATGAACCAGTATTCGTCGTTGTCGATCTTTCTTCCGAATCTGGCGAAGAACATATCGTTATATGAATATTCGCACCCGACAGTAATGTATTCAGAGTTGTCGGACGGATGAGCGGCTTCCATAAGAAGGCTCATTTTGTTTACGCCGTCGTTCATTGCCGTATAGCTTGCTCCGAAAACGAAAAGCATCGGCAGAGGGGTGTCTTCATCTATATAAGTAAAGTTCGATCCGAAGTTTCTGATCGACATACCGAATATCAATGATTTCCATCCCGTATTATAAAAGGTTCCGACATCGCCAGAAGCAACAAAAACGCTTTCGTCAGCCAGATCTTCCATGATGAACTTGACCGTACCGCCGACAAAGAATTTCGGAGTCAGCATTTGGGCATAGCTCAGTCCTAAGAACATATCGCTTGCGCTGAAAGTTCTTCCGGTACCTGCAGGATACAACGGTGTGGTTTCATCCATATCTCCGGTAGTCAGGTAACCTATCTGCAGACCCGCCGCGCCGTTAAGCTGCGGAACGGGATAGGTTCCGCCGGCGAATGTATATTGAATATCGGCGGCATACATATTGTATGAAGCAATAAACTCCATGTTCTTAAGATTCATCATTCCGGAAGGGTTGTAATACAGGCACGATGCATCATCGGAAAGCCCGATGAACGAGCCTCCAAGTGCGGTTGCTCTTGCCGATACATCCATCTTAAGGAATGTCATGCCGGCGGTACCGGCCTTATCCTGTGCGAATGTGAATGTCGCCATACCTGCAAGCACAGATAATAAGATCAGCAGTTTTTTCATTTTTTACCCCCTTCATTGTTTAAATCGAACCATACAATCATTGATTTGAACATATCGCTTACCTGATTGTCGGAGTTGTCCAAGAAATATGTAGGGATTGAGAAAAACGCAGTTCGGAATACATCACCTTGGGATACATATCTTGTAGCTATTGTACCTGACCGCCTTGTAACGGGAGAATAAATCTCACCGGTTAATTTATTTTTACACCACAAATAGTGCGTCATGAGGGTGTCGTTATCATTGATTTCATAAGAAAAACTGTCGTCATGAGCCAGATCATAAATTGACTGGTATTTGTAAACAACTTCTCCTTTGTAGGCTTCAAATGTAGGAACACCTGTAAACACGGAGCCGTTATCTTTCAGAGCTAATTTCTGTGTCCTGGTTCCCGCTAACCTGTCCCACCATGCCTGATTTACTTTTGCACTGTCAATTCTTAAAGGTTTGATGTTTGAGTCTGTAATATGCTCATATACACCGGCACCTATAAAATCATAATTATCAGCAAGGTAGTGGTCAGGACATAATTGCGTACCGTTTTCTGTGAAATAAGTTTTCTGCTCAGGAAAAATCATAGAATAGATTCCGAAATACTTGTTAAAAAACTCTTTGGTTCCTGCGCTTACTGTAGCTATTACAGGAGCATTAGCGTCAAATATCTGTCTGAAAGGAGCAATATATTTATTTATCGGCAATTGATCAGGCGCGGCATATAATTTTCCCATTAATGCCGAGCTGCCCAAAATAAACACATTCCCTCCGACATCCAGGTAATTTGACAGATATGAATTATATCCTGTATATGGAGGAGTTCCCGCAAAATCGACGCCCGTAAGATTCGCTCTGTCATCCGAAGCTATTATCACAAGCCTGTACTTAGTCAATTCTCTGATGCTCGGGTCATAAACTCCTCTATAAACCGCTGTGGAGTCTATTATAACATCGGGGGTAGCCGGGTTGCCGTCATCATCTCCATATATGTAGTCATATCCTATGAATTCAGTTCCTTTATTGAATTTTTTAATTCTGTACATCATCAGAGAATCTGTAGCTTCATTTTCGGGCTTATAGCCGGCATAGCGCAGAAGTGTTTCATAATATGACCTGACCTTTGTTCCTTCCGGGTTTCCCATATAAAGAACAGTAGGAGGAGGATATAGAGATGCTTCAGTGTCGTCAATTAAAAGTATTCCCTTGTCAAACTGAGGCGCGAACACTTCAAAATTCACTGTCGCATGGTTTTCTGATTCTTCAAAAGCGTCATCTCTCACATAAACCTTGAATGAATATTTTCCCTGACGGTTGTGGTCAAATATCTCATCATCGAAAGATCTTGAAAGGTTGTTTATGCTCCATCCGGCAGACTGAACTACAATAATGCTGTCCCCGCCTTTTAATTTTCTCTCCCAAAGCTGCCATTTGAATTCAAGATCAACATCTGTACCGTCAGGGTCCTCTCCCATCCACTTGAAATCGAATGGCTTCCAGAAAGAAGTTGCTTCTCTCAGAACCATCTGCGCGGAATCCGATCCTACTGTCATCCAATACTGATCAAATCCGTTAATTCCGAGTTTACTTGAGAAAATCATAGGATACTTCGGTATTCTGTTAGTCCTTCTGAAAATTTTCTGAGAAACAGAAGTAAACTCGCCGTTCTCATCCTGACCGATCACAAAAAACTTCGAATAGACGGCTTTGAAATTCGCGCTGTCAGGCAGTCCGTCTTCGCCTGTCATAATGTACAGGCTGTCTATCCAGTGAACCGGCGTATCGTTGTTCGGATAAGCTCCGTAAGGCATTGAAATGTAAGCATAGGTTCTTTCTGTGCTTGTCCAGTAATTTTTGCCTTCATTATTTAAACCGTCTAGGGGCATTGCCGTAAGCACATTGCTTGTGTTCAGAACGGTATCGGTTGTGACCGTGTAAAAATAAGTCAGTTTCGAACCGTCAATATCATTTCCGTACCATTGTATCTTTGTTTTTTTACTGCTGGTAATATCGCTGGTCTCATATACATTAATTACCGGTTCCTGGTTTTTAGGCTTTGAACCGGAATAATCAGTAGAGCAGGAAAAAAACTGGAACGAAACGGCCGAAATCGCTAATAGTAATAATAATTTTTTCATTTCCTTACTCCGTTTTGTTATTTAATTATCACGAATTTACCGATCTGCTCGTAACCGTCATCCGCAACATCCTGAACGCTGAAAAGATAGATCCCTGATGAAACAGCCTGATTATTATCGTTTATCAGATCCCATGAAATACCGTATTCGCCGTACTGGTATCTTTCGGTTACTCTTGAATTGCCGTTATGCCCGATGGTTTTTACAAGGTCGCCTGCAAGCGTATAGATCTTTAAAACCGACTGAAGCGGAACGTTCATGAAAACGATCTTTCTGTCCTGCTCTTCCCATAAGTCGGCCTGATCGATATTCTCCCATCCCATAGCTTCGTAATCCGCGTCGCCTCTGTAAGGGTTAGGTACTACATATACATCTTTTGTTCCCGATATTTTTGTCGGGATCACGGAAGAACCGTTTATAGCAGGGTTGGATTTTAGGGCCGGTGTTCCGGTTTTCGGATCTCCGAAATCGGAAGAAGTTACGGCCACATAATTCTGTTTTGCGTAGAGTTTATTGTGAAGAACAAATTTATATTTGTAGTAATTTACGGTTTCCTGAACTCCGGCAGCTACTGTTATCGTCTGCGTGGCAGCTTCAGCAGTATAAGTATAAACGCCCTCTTTAGAGTGGTTCAATCTTATGTCCCTGTTGTCGCCGAAATTGATAAGCTTCCATATTTTTCCTTCTTTCGCAATGATCGGCGGATAATCTGCCGGATGAGCCGCCACGGTGTCGACATTAACCGGAGCGTCATAATATTCACCCAGTTTTGAAACATCCTCGTATATCATGTTCATTTTATCGACAGAAAATACTTCAACATAGTTCTGAGAATTATCATCAGGCGATACCTGAACCTGATAACCTTCGAAATCGACTTTTCTTGTAAAAGGATCGATAAAAAGTTCAGGACCTGTATAAGCGTCATACCCGTCGTCTTTTTTGAAAAACTCGTGTGACTGCCATTCAACCACTACATCGTTGTTGAGATAAGATATTTTTAATTTGGGTGAAGGCGGCGGCGGCGGTCCTGTAAAATCGGGAACTCCGTCCCCGACGTCAACCTTACCTGTATTGAATCCGTATCTTACCCATGTTCCTACAGGCACTGCGCCGTCTGCTTTGTCATATTTAACCATATATCCGTAACCGTCTCTGTCGCCGTTAACGGAAGATCCCGTGATCCCGTATTTGCCGTCCTGGCTGGCGATTTCTCTTCCGTAAGGAAGAATATCGTCTTCGGATGTCGCAGTGTGCCCGTATACATCAGTAAAAGAAGTAGTCAAAGTATCAAGATCAAAATTTCCTTCTGAGCCATCTCCGTCAGGTCCGGAATACTCTTTTTCGTTCCACCAGCAGAAGGTATCGTCTTCGATATCGCCGAATATCCCGTCTTTACCGATATCTTCTCCGTACCAGCCGTCGCCCATCTCTTTTCCGAATTTCTTTACATACGTATCATGCATCGGAATATCATAAACCCTTTCTGCCCATACAACGTTATACAACGCGTCGTACCATCCTTTGTTATACAGTTCCGGATCGAGTCCGTCCTCAAGATTGACTACCGCGTCATCGTCATAGTTCGGATCCTGTTCGAGCGAAGTGTGGAAATTTTCGTTCACGATAAATGCCATAGTAAGTTTTAACGAGTCTCCGTATGCGAATTTCCATACCTTTTTATTTGGTATATTTTCAAAAACGCCATTGTTGTCAGTGTCTGTCGCAATATTAATGCGGGTTTCAGTACCGAGAGGTCCGAAAGAAAGAAGATATTTGACGTCGGCTCCGTTTGCCAGATCATTCAGATTCGGTATCGTGCCGTCAGTAATTTCTCCTGTTCCCGGCTGTCCGATGTTCTCGGGTGTAGTATAGATCTGCCATTTATCGGCCTGAGCATAAGGCGTTCCCTGCATATATTCGGGATCTTCGAGCCGACCGAGATAAAGGTCTCTTAATTTATACTGCTCATAATCGAATTCGTCGTTCGAAAGCACCATATATCTTCCCTTGTCGCCTGTAGGTCTTCCTTCTGTTCTGCCGCCGTAAAGCTGACCGGCTCCGTCATTGCTGCTGACATGCAGACCGTCCTGGTTTGTATCATCGTAACCTTTCTGTTCTTTAGTAAGATCATACTGCCAGTCGGCATGAAGGCCTGTCTGCCATCTGGGACCCCAGTCAATAGCTTCGTCATCGGACTGTGCAACGTACATGTTGAAAGCATATCTCAGGTTCGGGTTAGGGTTTCTGAGCACACGAACGGTGGCAATTGATGTCGCTCCGTCTAAAGGCGCTCCGGCTCCGGGTTCTCCCATAGCTGTATAATAATTCTGACCTGTGTAGTTCCTGCCGTCATTATCGGCTGCCCATGCGAGGTTTAGATCAACGGTTGTTCTTTCTCCTGTCGCAGGATCAATGTATTTATCCCATTTCTGGATAAATCCGCCGAGATCGTCTGCGTGATTGTAAGTCCATTTGCCGTATGTCATACCTATATCGCAGTCAAGATAGAGTCCCATAAAAAAATCATAAATATCTTTACTCTCGGTATTTTTATTATATAACGTATAGTCTATAATAACGAATTTCTGGGCGTAATCGTAAGACCATGCGTAGCTTTTCTGCCTTATCTCAACCCCCAGAGGAATGTGTTCTCTTCCGTCATAATCGTCCATTCCGGTATAAGGAGTTTTCTGAACGAATTTGTCGGTGTACATAACGTTGAACTGCTCTTCCGCGGTCGCGAAAGGATCGTAAACATCTTCGAAAAGACAGCTTATTCTTCCTTCCACGTTCGATGTTTCAGTCATATGTCCCAGAGTGGTTCCGTTCGGATCTTCGGTAAAGCTGATAGGCCAGCATTCTCTTGCCATATTGTCAGTTCCGCCTTCTCCTGTCCAGCCTTCATAAGAAGTAGTTACCAAAGGCCCCTGGAAAATATGTCCCTGGGATATTGAGTCTATACCTGAATTCAGGTATCCGCCGAATAAAAGCGATCCTACGAAAAGGAAGTCCGTTTCGGATCCGCCCGGAAGCTCGCCGGAAACTGCCGGTCTGCCGGTACACGGATCTTTCAGACCGTCGGGATTTCCGAAATAACCGTTATTGGTCACGTTCAGCCAGAACAGGCCTGCTCTGTGCACGCGGTTCTCCTGTACAGGTCTGATAGCCTTGGAATCTGTAACCGATTTATCGCCCGGTACGCTGTTCCCCGGTGCTGTTCTTCCCAGCGCCGAGAATGCGAACGCAACTAGCAATACTGCGGTTAGCGTTTTAAAGACTTTCATCAATTTTTCTCCTATTCATTAATATATTATATTATTACCACATGTAGCTTACGGAGAATCTGTAGTATCTTCTCTCGTCTATGTTCTCGGGGTTCTTGTAAACGTCAACCCAGTTTGAAACCGCGTCGGACTGAGCGTAATATTCGTCGCTTTTTCTCCACCAGCTTCCGGTATCTGAATAAACTGTAAGCACGTTAACTTTGTTGAACAGATTGAACACGTCGAAGTCAAGTTTCAGTTTTCCGTAGGATTTGTCCTTTTCTCCCGTGAAAGCAAAAGATTTTGACAGTCTCATGTCTGTAGTTGATGTCCACGGCAGCCTTTCGGAATTTGCCTCGATATCCTCAGTTGCTACAGTATTGTTATAGTATTCTTTTGAAGGAGTGAACGGTTTTCCGCTTCCGAAGTCGGTGTTGAAGCTGAGTGTCCAGTCGTCAGTATAAGGAATTCCGTATAATGTTTCGCCTTTGCTCCATACTAAAGTCATATAAGTTGACAGAGAATGCCTTTCGTCCCAGTCAAGCGGAAACTCTTTTACGTTATAAACTTCATTATCAAGGTTTGATGTTTCGCTTGATGATTTTCCGTATGCATATGAAAGAGTATAGTTAACTCCCCACATATAGTGGTTGCTCAAAGACTTGTCTATAGCAACTTCAATTCCTCTTGATTTTCCGTAGTCGGAATTATACCAGATTGAAGCGTTCGTTACGCCGTATTCGTATGTTTTTGTGTTTATCATATCGTATATATCTTTGAAGTAGCCCGTAACATCAACCATGTATTCGCCTATTTCGTTAACAACGCCTAGCTCATACTCAACGTTTCTTACAAAATCAAGATTCATATTTCCGAAAAGAGGATTCCTGCCCGCTTTTGTATTCGGGTCGTAAACCTGAGTATAGTTCGGAAGCTGATACAGGTGACCGTAAGAGAAGAACAGTTTTGAAGTTTCGGAAATGGAATGAGATATACCGAATCTCGGGCTTACTGCAGTTGTATATTTATTTATAGCCTCTTCATATCCGAATACTCCTTCGTCATACTTCTCTTCATAGTAATCAACTGATTTATCGTCAAGGATCCTCATATCCATTCTGACGCCTGCGTTTACTACGAGATCCTCAAATTCCATTTTATCCTGTAAGAAGCATGAAAATTCTTTCGGTTCGTATTTATACTGAGTTTTCTCATCGCCTCTTGTAGGATACGGATCGCCGTCAATTACGCCGTATGAATCCACATCGTAATACGCGTAAGGATTGGAAATCCTGTAATAATCGAGGTCGTTCATCGTGAACTCGAATCCGGTTTTGATCATGTGGAATCTGTTGATCTGGTTCGTATAGCTTCCTTTCAGCTTCATTACAGTATTGTCGAAAAGGCTGTAGTTGATGCCGTTCAGATATGAATTGGGCTGTAAGAATCCTGTGCTTTTATTCCACGAATCATTATAATCGTAATCAATGAAATCCTCGCCGCTGTCATACTCTTCGTTCGGAGCATCATAAGTGAGGTTCTTGTTGTTGTCTTTCCATGTTGAATAAGCATCATGATGAAGAGATAAAATATTCGGCACTCCCGCATACATTGCCGCAGGAGCTTTATAGCTTGAATATGATCCTATGAATTCAACAAAATCTGAAGGATTGTCGGCGGGAGAGTGGCCTGCTGTCCATCCGAGGTCAGACTCGTTAGTGCTCGATCCGTTGTATCTCCATGAGCTGTAGGCTTCGAACTCGTCGAAAACTCCGTCATAAAGTTCGTTGTAAACGTCGTTCAGCCTCGGAACTGTCTGATCCGCCGAACCGAGTGATGATCTCAGGTCAAGGAAATATTCTTTAGGATAAGTGATCTGAATTATAGAGTCCTGTCCGTATTTTGAATATTTGACCGTTGCCTGATAGAATTCATTCGACTGAATGAAAGCCAGCCTTTCGCTGAAGCCGGGGAAAGTCAGTTTATAGTTAATCGAGTCTGATCCGTCCACAGCTAATTTTTTAAATACGAAAGATCTTACTTCGCCTTCATCCCAATAGTTATTTGCAGTTTCAATGATCTTTTCGTTATAAAGATCGAACCTTTTCTGGTCTATGTAAGGTTCGCCTGTATCATTGAACATATCGCCGTCGGTAAAAGGCTCGTCATTCGATACAGAGTAGATATTCTCGTCGTAATGACCGCTTAAATTAGTATCGGTATAACCTTCTACTATTTCAGTTGTCAGACAGTTGCCCGCGAATCCTGAATAGCTTTGGCCTTTTTCCCAATAGTCCCATTCGTTATTGCCGTTTGAATCAAACAGATAATCGCCGTCGTAGTATCCGTTGCCGTTGGCGTCAACGAAATTTTCACCCTGATCATAGTTGGAATTTACAGGTCTGCCGTTTGAACCGTCAGTAAAATTCTCTCTGTCGAAATATCCGTTAAAGTTATTGTCATAATAACCTTCAGCGTCTCCTCCGTCCCTTACGCCGTTGTTGATAATATCGTTGATCTGAAAGCTGAACTGATCGAGGGAATCCTCATAAACGAATTCGTTCGGAGTTTTTCCGCCGGGCAGGTTCTCATACTCTCTGTTATAATAAGAAAAAATTAGATCGTAATAGCTCTGCTGGTTAAGAGTGTGTTTCCAGTTGAGGTTAAAAATAGTTTGATCCGCGATCTGCTCTGTTGCAGTTTCCGGAGTGTATCTGTAAAGCCAGTCGTAATCATAGTTGTGGGTTCTTGATTTTGTATAAGAAGTGCTGATCTTCATTGTTTCGCTGATATCGTAAGCTGTCTTGAAAATGATATTGAAATTATTTTCTCTTCCCTGAGGCATATCGAAGCCGAATCCCGTAAGATCATAATCATTGAATTCGTAATAATCACCTTCGGTTTCTCCGTTCTCTCTATATGCTCTTGTAAGTCCGCTTTGAATAGTAATATCAGTCCCGAGATAATAAGTCGGTTTCAGTCCTTTTTTAATAGGAATGAACGGTATAGGCCCGCTAAGGCTGAACTCGCCGCGATTATAGTCGAGTCTGCTGTCGCCGAAGAACATGTCCGTTCCGTATTTTACGTGGCCGGAAGTTTTTTCCTGGTCTCCGATCTTGTAAACGATATTGACACTTCCGGAAAGAGCATCGCCGTATTCGGCGTCCGGAATACCTTTCTGAATGTTGAACGCTTCGACGTTCGCGAAGTTGATCTCTACCGGGCTTGCTTTAGCTCCTGTAGGGTCGCCGACTGAAATACCGTCTATAACGTAGTTGACCTCGCCTGCCCTGCCGCCCCTGAAATGCAGCTCGCCTTGGGCGTCCGTTTTAACGCCTGCCGTTCCCGAAAGAACGTCAGATACTTCCGCAACGGCCATTGTCTCGATGTTGCCCATGTCGACCGTCCTTGCCGAAGTGGTGATATCTTTTGCGACTTTAACTTCTGTAAAATCGACCTCGGCCGTTAAGGCTTCAAGCTCGATCTCCTGCGATGACAGTTTAAAGTCCTGAGTTGTAGTCAGACCGACTCTGACTTTAACGTCCTTAACCTCTTTCGGGGAGTAACCCACGAATTCGGCCTTTAGAGTATAGGTTCCCGCCCTGACACCGATGATGTAATAATATCCGTCCTCATCGGCCTCGCCACCATAGGTAGTTCCGACAACTGTCACGTTCGCTCCCGGAAGAGGATCTCCGCCCTCGTCAAGGACAATACCCTTGATCTTTCCGGTCGTTTGCGAAAACAAAATTGTTGTGAACAGGGCCATCATCATAACGACGATTCTTCTTTTCATAACTGACTCCATCTTTATTTTAATTCACTCACACATATATTTACGCTCGTAAGCCTGCTGACATACGAGTCAATGCATAATATAGTATTTGCGAGAAAAAATAGCAAATCAAAATATTTTTTATTTTTGTTCATGATTTTAATGTTCATGATTTTAAAAAAGTTGATTTTACTGTAAAATTAAATTATCTTGAAAACTGTTTCTAATTACAAAGCGCAACTCACAAAGGGAGCAAGATTATGTCGGGATTAAAAAAGAGTTTATATGTTATTCTATCTGCAGGTTATCTTTTTATACTTATAAGCCAAAGCGCCGGTATAAAGAAAACGCTTTTTGACGATAAAACAGGTCAGACTTATAACAACTTCAGATCGGACTCGACCGAATCGGTGTTCTATCAGGTTCAGAAACCGGAAGAGTTCCTTTACGCGGAACCTAAATATAATTCTGATCCTGTGTATACTCTCGATGAAGATATGTTTCTAGAGTATGCCGGCGAAAAAGAAAGCGAAGACTTTCTGAAAGTAAAGGTTTTTGACAAACTGAGCGGGATCATAACGGGCTGGGTTAGGACATCAGCTTTAAAGAAAGAGAAATTCTTCGCAAGATCTTTTGAATCCTACGTAAAATCACCGCCGCCGGCTGATTTTGAAAAAAAGAAAAATCCGCATTGGATAAAGAACGACCTTCAGCCGGTTTACGCCGACAGTTCGATGCAGGGTTCTGCCACGGCCGTACTCAAAAAAGGAGACCTTGTGTATCTTGATCTTGCCGACGGAAGCAACTCAAAAATATATTTTACAAATGACGGAACTCTGTCTACTGGTTTTGTTAAAAAGGATCAGCTTTCAGAACTTGCCATTCTACCCGAAGCGTCAAATGATCTCGTTTCTCTTTTTAAAAGATACGATCCTGTCCTTCTCCGGAACGATATAGATAAAGCCGCTTTCATTTCGTACAACGGTATAAATTTTATCAATAAGGAAGCTAAGGAGTTCACGGAGGACAAAATCTGTAAAGAAAAATCTGCAGATACATTATCTTACAGATATTCTATAAGTTCCAACATTAACGATATAAAAAGAAAGACCGATGTGAGAAAGAATTACGATAAAACCGGCATAGCGATGTACAGATTTCTGCCCGACAAAGACATTATTACAAAGGCAGACACGGTGAAATGTAAAGTTCTGGAATTCGTTTCTGTACCGAAAAGCGCGAAAATTACTATCGGAGATACCGAAGAATCGACCGTCGAGAACACTATAACAAAGCTTTATATTACGCACATCGACAAATTCGATATGGACATCGTTTTCCAAAAAGAGGCCGTTGATTATGAATGGACTTACTCAAAAGATACAAAATCAGGCAAGATCACCAGGTCCGATACAAAAACTGAACGGATCGTTAAAAGAATGATAGCCTTCAGGAAGCACTGACATTTTTTCTGAACAAATAAACCGCGAAGAATGAAAGTAAAGCCGCTGCCGAAGCCGCCCAGACAAACGGTCCTTCGGAAACTATCCAGTGGCTTTCAGTTATAGTTCCGTAATTTATATATCTCATCAGAACGACCGAAAAAGCATTGTTGAGAAAATGCATGATAATAGCTGGATAAATTGAGCCGGAATATATCGTCACGAACCCGAAAATTATACCCAGAGATGCAGTCTCGAAGAAAGTGAAAACGTTTAAATGCATCCCGCCGAACATCAGGCCGACGAACAGAACAGCTCCCGCAGCTGTGTACTTGTTTTGTAAAAGGGTTAAAAATACCCCCCTGAAGACCGTTTCTTCGAATAAAGCGGGCAGAACCGCGATGATCAGTACCGCTCCCGTAAGGCCTAAATTACCGAGACCCGTATCGAGAAGATTCATATCGTTCATAATTTTCGGGACAGGAAAAACAAGCTGGAGCTTTTCTGCTAAAAGAGCTATCGGGTATCTTGCGCTGAGTCCCAGCAGAATGACAGGTATTACGAGTGCAGGATTAAATCCGTTCAGTTTCAGCATTTTCTGCAGAGGAACCGCGGCCGTTTTTGACATTATTAAAACAAAGCCGCCGAGAATGATGATCTGCGACAGGATCAGTCCGACGACAATATCTTTTCCCTGCAGATATCCGCCGATGACCATATAAGTCACGACAAGAAGCGCATAGATCGTGAAAATGGCCCCTTTTGAAAATCCTTTTCTTGCGAAGTCGATGTCGGCATCCTTACTTAGAATATCCTCGCCGTTAAGATAATCCGATGAGACCTTCACGGCTGCGGATGCATAAAGCAGGTTCGTTACTGCAACTAAAAGAGCTTCATAACCTGTAAAGCCGTCTTTTATTATAGCCTTGATCATTCCCGCAGAATTGACGACCGGAATCAGAAGCAGCCCGCGCTTTACTTCGACGCCTTCGAAAGTTCCGAGAAGCGTAAGGACGAGAAAGAGAACCATTACAGGCAAAAATATAAGCTGGCCTGCAGTGGACGATTTCGTCTTGCATGACACGAATACCGAGAATGACGAGATCAGAAACGAAGCGGTGATCACGATAAGTATAAAATAAGTTATCTGTGCAGGGGCAAGGGCTATATCGAAATTCAGCGCTCCGGTAAATTTTCCGTATAGGAAAAAAGATAAAAGCTCTAAAACGGACATCAGCACTCCGGCGGAGATTACCATGCTCATTTTACCGTAGATTATCTGCTCTCTTTTAATTCCGGAAGCAAGCAGGGATTCAAGAGTGTTGTTGTCCTTTTCGCCGAGAATTATGTAGTTGGAAATCATGAAGGTTCCGAGAAGTAGCACCATGATGACAGTTATAGGCAGCATTCCGGCATTGGATGAATTCGCCATTTTCACTCTGTCCGCCGTATTTTTTATCTGCGGTACGGACTCCTTATAATATTCGGCTATCCCGATCTCGGTATATCTTTTCTCCGAGATGTTCTTTCTTAAATTTTTTAGCCTGTCAATA
>JAKQBN010000070.1 GCA_029559475.1 bacterium | reverse complement strand
AGGTCTTTCAAGATCGTTTTGTATTTCAACAGCATCTTCAAAAGATGGCGATACAAAAGCACAGAATAAAGTTTTCGAGATAGCTAAAGATGAAGGCGCTACTTTTTATAATCCGAGCAACAGCACAGATAAAATATTCAGTATTCACAAAAACAGCATAACTGCGAATGTGAACCAGTCTTTGGGAAGAGAATTTCTTGTAAATGACGATGTGATATCCAAGTCTAATAGTAATCTGATGAAGGTCTCTTCTAAAGCAACGGCTGACGCAATAAGCGATTCTACTATGCTTTGGTATAAAGAAAAAAATGCTTTCAGGGTCGGTCATGTTTATATAACCACTGGAGGCACAAATGTCGGGCAGGCTTCTTTTGCTTCAGGTTATAAATGCGAAGCAACGGGAAAATACTCGACAGCTTTAGGTTACAAGTCAAAAGCCACAGCATCTAACGCATTCGCATCAGGTAATAATTCAATTGCATCACAGACGAATTCTTTTGCGATAGGTACCGGCACTGAAGCTTCCGGATCAGGATCTTTGGCAGCAGGGAACAGTTCGATAGCATCAGGGTTGAATTCTTCTGCAATAGGCGGATTCTGCAAAGCCCAGAATACATACACACAGGCTTTAGGAGTTTATGCTACAGCATCAGGTTATGGTTCAAGATCAATGGGACTATTTAGCCAGTCAACCGGAGATTATTCTACATCAATAGGGAGCTCAACTATTTCTTCCGGTATGTATTCAATGGCTTTGGGAAATATGGTTACATCTCAAGCGTACAATTCTTTTGTTGTAGGTAGATGGAATATCGTAGGCGGCTTAGCTACTGGCTGGCAGGATATGGACCCGCTATTCGTTGTCGGGAACGGATCTAGCGATACTGACAGGTCAAATGCCTTTACAGTAAGCAAGGATGGCCATGTTGGTGTTGGCGGGGGAACAAGCCCTTCATACAAATTGTATGTAGAGGACGATTATTATGGAATCAGGAGCTATGTATCGACATCTTCGGGAACATATACTTACGGAGTTTATGGTCGGGGTTACGGCGGATCTAACACAAATTACGGAATTTACGGAGTAGCCGGAGGGGGTACGACAAATTGGGCGGGATATTTTAGCGGCAATATTAATGTGACAGGCAATATTGTTAAAACTTCAGATGAAGTAAAAATTGACCACCCTATAGATCCTGAGAATAAATATCTATCTCACACAGGTGTTATCAGTGATCAGATGACGACGGTCTATAACGGCAATGTAGTTTTAGATACCGACGGTAAGGCAAGAGTAAAACTGCCTGAATGGTTTGAATCTTTCAACGGAGATTTTAAATACCAGCTGACAGCCATCGGAGCTCCCGGCCCGAACCTTTATATTGCAAGAAAGGTGTCGGGGAACTCTTTCGATATCTCAGGCGGATCAGCCAGTATGGAAGTTTCTTGGATGATAACAGCTGTAAGAAAAGATAATTACGCAAAGGCAAATCCAGTCAGGAACGAAGAAGAGAAAAAGTATGAAGAAAAGGGTTATTATCTTCATCCTGAGGTTTACGGATTATCTGCAGAAAAAGGAATTGACTACAAAAATGAAAAGCAAATGGAAGAAGGTTTAGATAAATCAAATAAATAAAATGATAATTGTGAAGTGAGTCACAGAAATTGCTTTTGAAAAATCTTACAATAGGTGTATATTATAATCAGGGAAAAATGAATAATTTTCTAGAGATACGGAGGACAATATGAAAAAAGTTTTAACGGCTATTTTGGTAATGCTGACATTCCTTCAGGCAGGCATCACATTCGGCACCGGAAGTAGAGTAAATTTCGGTAATGCGAATGTCGGTGTATACGGAAATCTAAAAAATCTGGGCACAATTACTACTGCTACAACTTCGAGGTTAAGTTTTCTCGGTTCCGCTCAGGATTCGGTTTTCAACATTACAACATTTCCTAATATCACAATGAATAAATCCGCCGGCAATCTTAGGCTGATGCAGAATTTATCAGTCACAGGAAATATTGCTTTTACAAAAGGCAATATTCTGACGGGAGCGAATACATTTGAAGTCGGGTCGGCAGCGACTGTTACGGGAGAATCGACGACAGGCTATATCGTAGGCACTGTTAAAGCCGCAAGAGCTGTCGGAACGGGTTCTAATACTTTTGGAGGGATCGGTTATTCACTCGGATCAGGAACCGGAAATTTGGGAACAGTTACAGTTTACCGTTATACCGGAGACGGTAGTGAAGTTTTAATTTACGGGACAGAAGGGATCTGGAGAAAATGGACGGTCGAGACTTCCAACGCTTTTTCAGGTGACAGAACAGTTACATCCTACTGGTTTTCAAACGAGGACAACGGGAATAACCTTTCATCTTTAAAAGTATGGAAATATGAGACGGCGAAAAGTTCGGGGGAAATCAAGGACATACGTGAAATAAAAAAGATCAAATTCGATCTTGAAAATATTGCAGTTGCGAAATCAAAAGGCATAGAAGGATCACAAACTCCCGATTCAGCAGAGCCTGAAGTAGAAGTAATTGAATTAGACCACTCACAGGATGGCAGCAAAAATCTGTACTGGGTAGAAGTTGACGGAGCTACTTTTAGTACGGCATCTTCACCAAGATCGGCGACATACACAATAAACGGAGAAACATCATACACTATTTGTTCAGCTACAAATGCATTTTCCGACGGAGCGGGAACAGAGGCTAATCCTTACCAGGTAGAGACACTTGAGCAGCTAAATAATGTCAGAAACTTCCCTTCGGCCCATTTCATTCAGATAGCGGATATTGATGCTTCGGCAACTTCAACATGGAACAGCAATGCAGGCTGGATCCCTATAAACAATTTTACCGGAAAATTTAACGGTGACGGTCACACTATATCGAATCTTTTTATAAGCAGAGCTGGGACACAGTATGTAGGACTTTTCGGTTATACGACATCAGGAAGCGAGATCAAAGATCTTGGTCTTGAAAATGTTAATTTTACCGGAGGCGACTATACGGGCGGATTGATCGGAATGAATAGAGGTACATTAAGAAATTGCTATTCTGAAGGACAGATAAAATCTTCGACCGGTTATTTGGCTGGTGGATTAGTAGCTTACGCAACAACCGGAAGCAATATTTATGACTGTTATTCGAATGTTGAAGTAACAAGGTCTTCAGGTGGTACTTATCAGTACGTTGGAGGATTTTGCGGTTATCACGGTTCAGGTCAGATATACAGGTGTTATTCCACAGGCTCAGTTCATTACGAGGGCGCTACTGATCCAACGAACAAAGGTTTTACATCATATACTCCCGGTACAGTTTCAGGAAACTTCTGGAATACCGAAACCTCAGGGCAACTTACTTCTGTCGGTGCAACAGGTTTGACTAAAACGCAGATGAGAACATTGTTAACTTTTACAAATGCGGCATGGGATTTTCAGGCAGAATCAGTTAACGGAACAGAAGATCTCTGGGGAATAAACGGATTACTTAACAGCGGTTATCCTTTCCTGAGCTGGGAAGGTTTAAGGCACAGACCTTCGCCTTTTGCAGGAGGTATCGGCAGTTCAGAAGAACCGTTCATGGTTTCCAGCCTAACACAACTGGATAGTGTCAGAAACTGGATGAGCAGCAGTTTTTTGCAGACGGCAGATATAGATGCCACACCAACTGCAGCATGGAAAAGCGGAGGGTGGTTACCTATAGGTAGCGTAACAACAAAATTTACAGGATCTTACGACGGTCAGGGATATACAATTGACGGTCTTTATATAAACAGGACGACAGAATATAGCGGATTTTTCGGATATGTTCAGGGTAGTACAATCTCTCATATTATATTAAGTAATGCTAATGTCACCAGCAATCAATATTACACGGGTGTTCTTTCAGGCTATATCAATGATTCTGAAGTTAATAATTGTACGACTGGAGGAAATATTTCCGGATCAAGATTCACTGGAGGCATCTCCGGGTATAATTACAGTTCAATTTTTACAGATTGCATCAGCAATGCAGACGTAACAGGATCGGATCAATTTATCGGCGGTATAGCTGGTTATAACTATTATTCATCTTCAATAACTAGATGTTCATCGACAGGAAATGTTACCGGAACAACATACGTGGGCGGTATAGCTGGAAGAAGCATTACTTCATCAACGATTAGTGATTCTTTTGCAAAAGGAACGATATCCGGTATTAATTATGTCGGGGGTTTTATAGGGCAGAATTACACATCATGCCTGATCGAAAACTGTTATTCTCTATCGAATGTAAAAAGGCTGTCAGGTACATTAACATATTTCGCGGGATTTGTAGGGCAGAATTATTCGGGTACTATAAACAATTGTTATTCTGCAGGTAGCGTTAAACATGCTGACGGTACGAATCTGACCAACAGAGGTTTCATAGCTTCTATTATTACGGGTTATGTTATGAACGGAAATTTCTGGAACACAGAAACTTCCGAACAAACCGGAAATGGCGTAACGGGTACAGCAACAGGAATAACCAGCAGTCAGATGAGAACTTCTAGCACATTTACTAATGCCGGCTGGGATTTTTATGGCGAGAGCGTTAACGGAACGAACGATTACTGGAACATGCATACCAGTCTTAACAGCGGTTTCCCGTATCTGAACTGGGAATACAGGATGCCAGTCGAAGCTCCTACAAATATAACATTAGCAGTAAGCGGAACTGATCTGATCATTACTTGGGACCCTGTTACAAATGCTGCAGGTTACGCGGTATACTCATCAGCGGATCCTTACGGGACATTCACTCTTGATGAATCAGGAGTATTTACAAATGAGCAGTGGACAGGTACGCTGAACGGATCAAGAATGTTCTATTTCGTTACAGCAACAAATTCTACAAAGACAATCCCGAGAAACATTTCAGCTCATCAGTTAAAGAAATAAGAATATGAAAAGGGCGTAGCGAACGCCCTTTTTTTAATAAGAGAGAAAAGGGAGGAAATATGTTAAATAGATCGAAACTGTGTTCGGCATTTATCGTGTTGTTTACTTTTTTTACGGCTTACTCTGTTACGCTTTTTGAAATAAAGGATGAAGCAGGCAATCCTGTTCTTGTCGTTTCATCTGACGGATTGAGGATACTAAATGGTGCTGACACTCTTATGGTAATCAGCTCAAGTCAGATCAAGGCATTTATCGATGACAGTAAGGCATCATCAAGGTCATTCAGCGTTACTAAAACTTCGTCTAAAGGATCTTTATCAAATGTTCTTGATGTAACGACTGACGGTCTTAACGTATTTGACCAGAACCCTTCTTCAAAAGCGCTTGGTGATACATTAATGACAATAAGTTCAAAAACGATCAAAGCACACATTAAGAGTGGCGCAAAAGGACTTTCGCGTTCCTTCTGTATTTCAACTGCATCGTCAAAAGGACTCGAATCCAGGGTGCTCGAGGTCGCTATTGATTCGACAGCAATGAGATCAGGCACTGACGGGAATGATTATTCAGATTTCAGTCCGGAAAATATTTTTCTTGGATCTCAGGCTGGTAATTCAATTACTGAAGGACTATATAATGTTTTCGTAGGGAACAGCGCCGGTTACAATACTTTAGGAGGATTTTATAATCAGAGTTCTGATATGGGTTCCAGAAATATTTTTATAGGTCATGAAAGCGGATATACTAACACTTGGGGAAGAAACAATATTTTTCTCGGTTATAAAAGCGGTTATACAAATCAGACTGGCTCATGGAATGTTTTTATAGGGGATCAAAGCGGTATGATGACTACCGGAGTTCAAAACACTTTCGTTGGAAATGAAGCCGGAAAACTTACAACCTCAGCTTTTGGGAATACTTTTTTCGGATGCAGGGCAGGTATGAATAATGACACAGGTGAAAATAATACTTTTATCGGTAAAAATTCGGGATATACAAACAACGGCAGTTATAATACTTACATTGGGTGCGGTACTGGGGAATCCAGACCTACCGGAAATTATAATACCATTATTGGAGCGAATGCAGGATCTTCTGTATATGTAGAAACGAACAATAATACATATCTCGGATATGGCGCGGGAAACGCTAATATGGGGAACGGGAATGTTTTTCTAGGATACAGCGCCGGAAGTAATTATTTGAATAATAGCAGATCCGACAGGCTTTATATAGCTAATTCAGATACAGAGACACCATTGATACACGGGTGGTTCCCAAATAAATACCTTGCTTTGAATGCTGATACGGTAAAAGTACTTTCTCTCGTTTCCGGATTTGGTAACCCTGTTTACAGAAATCCAGTTACAGGACATCTCGTTGCGAGTTCATCAGATATTCGTCTGAAGGAAAACATTAAGCCTATTGAAGAAGGTCTTGATAAAGTTATGAAGATGCGGGGTGTTAACTACACATGGAAATCAGACGAAAAACATCAAAAAAAGATAGGTCTGATCGCTCAGGAAGTTGAGAAAGTTCTTCCCGAGCTTGTTTTCACGAACGAAGCTGATGGATATAAAGGAATAAATTACGGCGAAATCACAGCGGTTTTAATAGAAGCTCTCAAAGAACTGAAAAAAGAAGCCGATTCAAGAAATGTTACTATAAAAGAGAATCAAAACTCAATTAAAGATCAGAGTGAAAAGATCGGACAGCTTCAGCAGGAGAATAAAAAACTTCAGAAAGAAGTTAATGAATTAAAAGAACTTCATGCAGAGATCGAACTTATTAAGAAACAGCTGCATCAGTATACTGAAAAATAATATTAAATGATATAATGGAGGAGTGATCATGTTAAAGAAATATGCGATATGGCTAACTCTGATGATTCTTATTTTCAGTACTAATGTTATGGCAGTCACATTATTCGAGATCAAAGATGAAGCCGGCAATCCTGTTCTTGTAGTATCTTCGGACGGATTAAGAATTCTGAACGGCGCTGATACGCTTATGGTTATAAGTTCGACTGCGATCAAAGCTTACATTGATGAAAGCAAAGCTCTTCCAAGAACATTCAGCGTAAGTACTTCAACAGGCTCTGCATCAAGCGTACTAGATGTTACTACTGACGGAATGAGAATCTATGATCAAAGTCTTGCATCAAAAGCGCTTGGTGACACACTGATGACAATAAGTTCAAGAACGATAAAAGCTCACATTGCAAGCGGTTCAAAAGGACTTTCACGTTCTTTCTGTATTTCCACAGCATCGTCAAAAGGAAGCGCGGATATATTTAATATCAGTACTGATTCAACAAAAATCGGAACCGGTTCTACAACAATGGGGCAGTCTGGGGATTTATACACAAATTTCAGCCCTGAGAATATTTTGCTTGGACTAAATGCGGGACAAGCTATAACTTCATGTTCAGGTAATACAATAATGGGTAATTATGCGGGTATGAGCAATCAGGGAGGTCCTAATAACGTTATGATCGGTGAATCTGCAGGCAGATTATTTAACGGAACTTACGGGAACGTATTTATAGGCGAAGGGGCAGCGGACAGCTTGACTGACGGCCATCGAAATATAATGATAGGATTTAAAGCGGGAGCGTCTCCTTCAAACACTCAAGTTTCATATGGTAACATATTTCTCGGAGCTGTAGCAGGGTTAAGAGTTAACGGAGACTACAATATAATGATCGGCGAAGCAGCAGGAGAAAACTATTTATTAGAAAGCGATGGCGGTTACAATGTTTTCTTAGGAAAAGATGCCGGAAGATTTAACACCGGCGATAATAATATTTGTATCGGAGTGGGAGCAGGAAGCAATGAATATAATGATCCGATTACCGGAAACCATAATATATTTATAGGAGATGGTGCAGATGCAACTCTTACAACAGATTCATACAGACTCGCCATCGGCGGCGCTTATGGAGATCTGCTCTATGGAAGGCTGGATACACCAAAACAACTGGTGGTTGACGGCAATCTTGATGATAATACCAACTCCAGAAAATTCTTTGTTAACGGTTCCGCGGGGGGAACAACTGCATGGTACAATGATAGTGATGAAAGATTTAAAAAGAACATACTGACAATTGATGGAGCGCTTGATAAAGTGATGAAGCTCAGAGGCGTAACTTACGAATGGAAAGATCCCGAAAAACATGAAAAGGGTAGAAAAATGGGTTTTATCGCTCAGGAATCTAAAGATATAATCCCTGAAGCTGTTGATTATAATGCAGAAAGCGACAGATATACCATGCAGTATTCAACGATTACAGCTGTTCTTGTAGAAGCCGTAAAAGATCTGAAGAAGCAGGCCGACGCTAACGTCGCCGCACTCGAATCGAAAGAATCTGAAAATAAAAAGACCATCGACGTCCAGAACGAAAAGATCGGGATTCTGATCAAAGAAAACATTGAGCTTAAAAATAAAGTTTCGGAACTTGAAAATCTGAGAACCGAAATTGAAAAGATCAAAAACCAGTTATCGGGTTTCTCTAGCAGATAAAAAAGGAGGATATTTTGAAAAAGATAACTTTGTCTTGCCTGCTGATCCTGATACAGATGACATTTGCAGGAATGTGGATAAATCCTGTTTCTGAGATCAGATTCGGACCTTATGATGTAACTCTTGCGGGAGGAATAGAAGTAGAGCAGGCTAAACAGGTAAAAGCTGCCGGGATATATTTTGATTCTTCATCGAGATTGTGCTTTATCGGATCTTTCGATGACAGCCTGAAAAATATTGATTTACTGAACAATGTGAAAGTCGATAAAAAGGGCGGAAATATTTATCTTGACCAAAATCTAATGATTTCAGGTATTCTTGAATTCATATCGGGTAATATATTAACAGGCAGCGATTCGTTGAAGCTTACTGGTACATCATCTTCTGTAACAGGCGAAAATGCTCTCGGACTTGTCCTCGGTAATCTAAATGTAATCAGATATATAGGCACCGGAACATCTGCAGCTACAGGACATTTCGGAGGCGCGGGATTTACAATCAATAACACAGGAATCGATATCGGCACTGTAACACTGCACAGAAAAACAGGCGACGGCAGTCAGGAGACTATACTAGGATCAGAAGGAATAAAAAGGCAGTGGAAGATCGAGACTTCAATTCCATTTTCCGGAACGAGAAACGTAACGGCTGACTGGTTAAGCATAGAGGACAACGGAAACAGAAAAGATCACCTGCGTGTCTGGAAATATTCCGGAACATGGGATTCACTGGCTACAGCGGATTTCGTTACAGTCTCAGATCCAATGACCGTGACTTTTACGCTGGATGCAGCTACAGGTTATACTGTAAATAATACGGATACGTATTTCGCAGGCGGAAAAGGCACAGAAGAAGAACCTTACCTGATAAGGACAGCCCAGCATCTTGACAGCTTGAGATATTATCTCGGCTCAGAATGGAACGATTGCTATTTTAAACAGATAGCGGATATAAATCTCGGGTTAGCTCCCTGGAACTCGGGATTAGGCTGGGATCCGGTCGGTGATCAGAACAACCTGTTCATGGGGAACTATAACGGGAACGGATTTTCAATCAGCAACATAACGATCAACAGACCGTCCGAGGATTATACAGGCCTGTTCGGAAATGTAAGCGATACATATCTGAGGAAGATAAACGTAACTGGAGCAAACATTACAGGCGCAAATTATACAGGAATCATAACCGGCTCGGCATACCAGTACAATTATCTTGACAGCTGTTTTGTGTCAGGATCAGTCACCGGTCTGGACTATTCAGGCGGATTGGCCGGGCGGACATTGCTCTCAACATCTTTTTCGAAATGCCGTTCCGATGGTTCAGTACAGGGACAGCTTTATACGGGAGGTTTTGCAGGTTATTCTGAGAACTGTTATTTCAATTACTGTTATTCAGAAAGCGATGTGACCGGTTCAACTTCAGGCGGATTTATAGGCAGTGACAACGGCTCATATATATATGACAATTTCGCGTACGGAAGCGTGTCAGGATCAGTATATTCGGGCGGGTTTATCGGCTATGCGTATATGTCGAGCATTATGAATAATTATTCTATAGGAACTGTATCCGGTTCCGGAACTTGCGGAGGACTGATAGGCGGCGGAATTGACATAGCGGTCAACGCATCTTACTGGAACACAGAGACCAGCGGACAAGTCTTTTCTGCAGGCGGGTTCGGAAGGACAACGGACGAGATGACGTTCGAACATTCATCCGATACATATGTGTGGTGGGATTTCGGATCACCCATTCCGATCTGGGAGATCAACCATAATATAAACGACGGCTATCCTTATTTTAAGTGGCAGAACATTCCGAACACGAATTTTGCAGGCGGAAAAGGCACTGACGAGGATCCGTTCCTTGTTTCTAATGCGGAACAGCTTAATAATGTCAGATATTACAGAACGAAATCTTTCAGGCAGACAGTGGATATCGATCTCGGTACAGCTCCGTGGAACGAAGACGCAGGATGGGATCCGATATGTACGGACTGGATGTCACCGTTCAGAGGAAAATATGACGGGGATTACCATATCATCAACAACCTTACGATGGAAAGAGATTCGATGGCGTTCAATTATACCGGTCTTTTCGGTATTGTAAGAGGTGCGGTTATTAAAGAGATCAAAATTGCAGGTGCGCAGGTTGCAGGATACTCTAACACGGGACTTCTAATAGGATACTGCGATTCTCTTACAATATTCAACTGCGGTGTTTCCGGAAATCTAACTGCAAACAGCTATACGGGAGGCATTGCAGGCAATATTTGCAATTCATCGGTCACTGAATGTTATTCTGAAGCTGACATTACTTCTTTGTGGGAATGGAGTTATGCAGGATGTCTTGCAGGATATATTTCACAGTGCACGATATCTGACTGCTACACATCAGGTTCCGTATCATCGGTAGATTATTCCGGCGGAATGGCAGGCTACAGTTATCAGGCAAATATCTTCAGATGTTACTCGAACGGTGCAGTCTCAGGTTCAGGTGCGAATGTCGGCGGTTTTTTAGGGTATTATGATTCAGGATATGTTTATGAATGCTACTGGGATACCGAAACAAGCGGGCAGATATCTTCAGGGGCAGGATACGGAAGGACGACGGACGATATGACATACGTGCATAATGATGCGACCACATATATCGGGTGGGATTTTACAACAACGCCAATCTGGGAGATCAATAGTGGTATAAATGGCGGATATCCGTATCTGGCTTGGGAGCAGAGAACTCCTTTGGGAGCACCAGCTAATGTAAATATCTCTTACTCTTCAGGGAATGTAACGATTTCATGGAGCCCTGTGTCAGGAGCGGCAGGATATAAAGTATATTCATCTTCTTCCCCCTACGGATCATTTACTTTAGACAGTTCAGGAGTATTCAATGGAACTCAGTGGACAGCTGCGGTTTCACTGACAAAGAAATTCTATTATATAACAGCTACGAATTTAACTAGAGAGGCTGCTGAACGATCTGCTGTGAAAAGTACATCTAAATAATTTATTTAATATCAGGCATGGAGGCGCATCATGAAACTATACGGAATCCCGGTAATATTTGTATTTTTATTGTTTTCTTCATTGCATTCAGAAACTTTATTCGAAGTCAAGGATTCATCTAACAATAAAGTTCTTGATGTATCGACAGACGGTCTCAGGATTTTGAACATGGGAGATACTCTCATGGTAATAAGCACAAATGAGATAAAAGCTAATCTTGAGAGCAGTAAAGGATTATCACGGTCTTTTTGCATATCAACTGCTTCATCAAAAGGAACCGGGACCGATCTGATGAAACTGACTTCTGACAGCACCAGATTCTGGATAAGTGATACAGGATCGGGTTTCGGAGTAAACACTAACAGCGCAGCTACAAAATCCGGAGTGACAAACCTTCTTAAAGTTTCTGACAATACTACTAGAATGCAGGATTCACTTGGCGGTAGATATACAACTTTCAACAGGTATAATACATTTATAGGGCTAAATGCCGGAAAATCAACCGCGCCCATTTATGACCTGAACGGCAAGAACAATGTGTTTATCGGAAATAATGCGGGATTTACTAATACATATGGAGCTAACAATGTGTTCATCGGCAACGAAGCCGGTTATAAATCAAATGAGAATTTTAATGTTTTCGTAGGATTCAACAGCGGAAAAGAAAACGTTGGTGGTATGGGGAATACATTTGTAGGAGATAACTCGGGGTTATTTAACAGTTGGGGTTGCAATAATGCAGTTTTCGGGTCAGGCGCTGCTTACTGCAATGAAAACGGAAGCAATAACTCGATCTTCGGGTCGAGTGCCGGCCACGGATATTATTATAATTCATACTCAGGAAACTGCCTGTTCGGAAATTCGGCAGGAAACAATCTGAGAACCGGAGATTACAATGTGATGCTGGGATACAGAGCAGGCTATTCGAATCTCGCCGGTTCGGGAAATATTTTTATTGGTAAAGATGCCGGTCACAGCGAGACTACTTCTGATAAACTGTATATTGAAAATTCAGATTCAGCAACCCCGCTGATATGGGGTGATTTCGCTAATGATCTGGTTAAGATTAATGGACATGTTGGTATTAATTACACACCATACAGCTATTACGGGCTATATGTCAGTAATGATTACTACGGGGTGCTGGGAACTGTTACTACAACAACAAACGCTTACACATACGGTTTATATGGCGACGGGAACGGTGGAACGACAAGGAATGTAAGCATTTACGGAGCCGGTGCTTCAGGTACGGGTACGAACTGGTCGGGTTATTTTAACGGGAACGTGTATGTGAACGGTACGATTACATACGGAAAAAGTGATGTGAAGATCGATCACCCGCTGGACCCTGAAAATAAATATCTGAGTTTGTCAGGCGTTGCAAGCGATCAGATGACGAATATATTTCATGGTAACGCAGAGCTTGACGAAAGTGGAAATGCCGAAATCGTCCTGCCGGAGTGGTGTGAAGCAGGTAATAAGGATTTCAGATATCAGCTGACTGCGATCGGTGCTCCGGGACCTAATCTGTATATTTCTAAAAAGATCAGCGGGAACAGATTCTCTATTTCAGGCGGCGTTTCCGGAATGGAAGTATCCTGGCAGGTCACTGCTATAAGGAACGACAGCCACGCTAAAGCTAATCCGATTATTAATGAAACACTCAAGAAAGTTGATGAAAAAGGATATTATCTTCACCCTGATTCTTTCGGAAAAAAAGAGGATATGGGTATAGAATATCAGATACAGAAGAAATCTGAAGGGATTACCAACAAATAAAACGACCGGAGAAAATGCATGAACGGCTATATTTTTGATAATACGGATGTAAAAAGTCTCGGCGACTGCAATTTTAAATCTCCCATTCCGCTGTCATTTAAAGACAGCAGTATTTTCGCCAACTTCGTCAGGGATGATGAAAGGGTGCTTTTCGATCTTGATATTGAGAATATTAAAAAACATTCAGAAGAACTTGATAAACTGCCTTCATTCGAGCTTGCAGGACCTAGAAAACTGCTTCACTTCGAGCCCGGTAAAATCTCATGCGGGATAGTTACATGCGGAGGCTTATGCCCCGGGATAAACAACGTCGTCAGAGGGATCGTCAACGCGATGCACTACTGGTACAAATGCGATAAATTCTACGGGTTCATGTACGGCTACAGGGGAATGGTGGAGGGCAACGAACCTGCGCCTCTTTTATTAAATCCGAAGAATGTTGAGGACATACATCTTAAAGGAGGCACCATTCTCGGTTCATCCAGAGGCAATCAGGATACGAATAAAATCGTGGATTATCTCGAAAAGTTAAAAATATCCGTTATGTTCGTCATAGGCGGAGACGGCACTATGAGAGGCGCGAATGAGATATGCGAGATCATAGCCGAAAGGAAGCTTGATATAGCAGTGGTAGGCATTCCGAAGACAATAGATAACGACATTGTTTTCGTTGAGCACACTTTCGGATACCAGACAGCGTTCTCAGCCGCGGTGGAAGCCATTACTTCAGCTCATGTTGAAGCAAGAGGCGCATTAAACGGAATAGGCATAGTCAAACTAATGGGAAGAGATTCGGGCTATATAGCAGCTTCAGCATCAGTATCATCCCAGGACGCGAACTACGTTCTTGTTCCCGAAAGCCCGTTCGAGCTTGAAGGCAGAGACGGTCTTTTCAACCTGTTAAAGAAAAGGATAAAAGAAAAGCATCATGCTGTCATAGTCGTAGCCGAAGGAGCCGGTCAGGACCTGTTCAAAACTGCCGAAGTAAAAAAAGATCAGTCAGGCAACGTGCTTCATAAAGACATCGGACTTCTCATAAAAGATAAGGTCAGCGAATACTTCAAAAAGGAAAAGGTCGATCATACAATAAAATATATCGACCCGAGCTATATGATAAGATCGCTCCCGGCCGCGCCGATAGATTCGATGTTCTGCTCAAATCTCGCCCAGAATGCCGCTCATGCCGCGATGTCGGGAAAAACCGAGGTAATGATCGGCTACTGGAACGGCAAATTCACGCATGTACCGATCAGATCGGTGGTCGGCAAACGGAAAAAAATAGACATCGAAGGCGAATTCTGGCTCAGCGTACTGCTCTCAACGGGACAACCGAGATACATGGGAGATGACATCACACTCAAAGCGAAAATGAGATAAACGAAAAGGGCGGTTCAATTTGACCGCACTTTTCATTTAACCTAAATTATAGATCTATTCAACTACCCGTTTTACGTCCTTATTGGGCTGAGATATGAATATCGCGGCGTCTTTAAGGTATTTATTAGCTACGGCTTTTATCATTTCAGGTGTTACTTTTTTGAGATCCTTTAATGATTCTTTAAGGAAATTGTAGCCGAGTCCTCTTGATTCGTAGGATGTCATTATTCCCGCGAGGTTCTCGTCGGTAAAATAGCTGTCGAGCATCATCGCGTATGACTCGACAGATATACTGATCTCTTCCTGAGTGATCTCTCCGTTTATGAGCTTCTGAACTTCGTTTTTCAATACTTCAACCAGTCTGTCTTTTTTAGCAAGTGAGGTCTGTGCAATGACCCTGTAGAAAGCGTAATCTTTGTTTCCCGAATAATATGAATATGCTGAATATACAAGGTCATTATCGATCCTGGTAGCTTTCATAAGCCTTCCTGAAAAGCTGTTCGACATTATCTGGTTCAAAGCTGTCATTGTGTAATAATCCGGATCGTCCTGCAACGGAGCGAGGTAATTGATCTCAACATTGACCTGCTCGAATTCGCATTCGTTCACGAATGTTTCATTAAGCTTGGGAACGACGATCGGGGTTCTTGTTCCGCTGATCTTGCCTGAAGGTACTTTGCTTTTGAATTCTTTCGCGTAGGCTATAGCCTGTTCTTTAGTCAGGTCGCCGAACAGAGTTACTATGAGGTTATCGGCCTTGAAATATTTTTTATAAATAGCGATCAGGTCTTCCTGAGTGAGTTTCTGGATTATGTCGTTCTTCTCTTTCGAGCTTAATCCGGCTTTCTGACCCTTGTAAAGTATAGAAGCTCTGAATTCTGAATAAGCTTCTTCGGGATCGCTCAGGTTCCTTTTATAATCAGCATCGGCACGTTCTTTTGCCAGCTGAATTTCCTTTTTATCGAAAAGCGGTTCATTCATCATGCTGTATATTCTTTTCATCAGTTCGGGATAATCTTCTTTTACGCATTTGAAGCTGATCGTCATTCCTACAGGTCCGACTTCAGTTGACATTCTTACTGCGTGATCCTCTATCCAGGATGTGAGATCCATCGAAGAATACTTTTTAGTTCCGCCGGTTCCGAGCATGTCCGCAACGAACTTGAAAGTTTCAGCGTTCTCGAGAGTTTCATAATCCGATGATACCGGCAGAAAGATCTCCCCCTGAATTACCGGGTCTTTCGTGTTCTGTTTATGAAGGACCGTAAGGTTTTTATCAACGGTTATTTTCTCGACTTCGGTTTTTGTTATCGCGTTTTCAGAAGACTGTATCTTAGATTTTTCTCCCTGCGGAACTCCAAAGAATATTACTCTGTTATCCGGCACGAAATACTCTCTAATAGCTTCATTTACATCTTCGGGGGTCAGTTTTTCGTACTGAGCCATCTGCATGTCGAAAATTTCGGGAATGCCGTAGACCATCATGTTCCATCCGAGATTGTCAGCTTCTCTGTCTGAATCGGGGGTTCTTAAGATCTTCTGAGCTTTTTCCCTCGCGATAACTTCGCTGATCTGCTGCTGGGTAACACCTTTCTTTGCTATCTCAGCTATGATCTCGTCAATTCTTTTTACAACATTATCGAGGTTCTTGGAATCTTTAGTCTCGAAACCTATCTGGATCATCGGTTCGGGGAATCTGCCGCCGTCGTTAAAATAACCGTAAATCCAGTTCACTATCTTTTCCTGTTCAACAAGCTTGTACTGAACGGGAGAGTTCCTTTTCTCGAAAAGTATCTGGCCGGCCATAGAAATAGCCGCGTAATCATCATGTTCGGCTCTGGGAACAAGCTTCGTTATGAAAGCTCTCGGTTGCTGTACTTCGTATTCTTCTATGTACTTAATGTTGCCGGGTCTGATCGCCTCATCAGGAAGATAAACAGGTTCAAGGACTCCGCGTTTGAAATCCTTAAAAGTGTTCTCGATCTTAGTCATCATTTCTGCGGGTTCAAGATCGCCTACAGCTACAAATACCATATTGTTCGGCAGATATCTCTTTTTATAGTATGCCATCATTTCTTCGCGCGTATTCTGCTTGAATAATTCTATATCGCCGATCACTTCGTTCTTTACGTTCGATCTTAAAAAAGTCGATGACCACATACCGTTATACAGTTTTGCCATCGGGGATGCTACACGGTACACGAATTCTTTTACGATAACGTCCTTCTCCCTTTCAACTTCCTTCGGGTCAAATGCGCAGTTCATCACATTATCGGCCATGAGGTAAAGGCAGGAATCCGCGAACTGTTTGTCGGACTGAATGTAATAAACAGTAGCTCCGAAAGTCGTATATGCGTTGGTGATTGCTCCGAGTTCCTTTCTTTTATCCTGATGCCACTGTTCACTGTGGCTTTTTGTCGATCCGCCCGAAACTATGTGTTCCAGGTAATGCGATAATCCCTTTCCCGAATATTCCGCTTCGTGTATCGATCCTGTTTTCACGAAGCAGTTGTAAACTACCGATCTGTTGCTCGTGTTCTTTTTAACGATGACTTCCATTCCGTTAGGAAGGGTTTTTGTAAGAATATCCTGCCCGCTCAGTATAAATGTCAGAGCTAGGACCAGAACTGCCAGTTTTTTCATTTTTTCTCCGTTCTATTTTAATTTTTTCTGTCGTTTATAAGGGCTGTTAAAGATAAAATATTAATTTATTATAATAAAGATAATAATATATGAAATGCTTAAATAATAAGATGAAAAGCAGAAAAATACGGACAAAACTTATTATATCATTTCTTTTTCGACCTTCCGGTACATTTCGGTAGGCGTGCAGTTCTTGATTTTATCGTAGAAGCGCTTTGAAAGTTCTTTATCAAGAGGAAGGGTTTTAAGGTCGTTCTCTCTGCAGATATTTCTTAATTCTTGAGAAAGCTCTTCGCAGAGTATGCAGGTCCCGGGGATATCATAGACCTTTCTCATTCGGCTGTAAATTTTTTCGAACTTCTCCTCGTTTATGTTGCCGAAAGAGATATTGAGAAATTCGCAGGGTTGGACATCCCCCTTCGCGTTGATATAAAATCTGTCGGTTCCACCTGACGTGCATCCGAACATGCCTGGATCTTCTTCGATTATCTGCGCGGCAATAGCAGGATATTCGATATACTTTTTGTTATTGTTGTACATATTGACTTTATTTTTGACCAGAACAAAGTCCTCTTCCGAATAAACATCGGTTCCACTTTCCAGCCATGCGCCTGATGGTTTCGGTTTGATCAGCTGTATTAATGATCCACCGAGATATTTTGCTTTGTCCATCAGTTTCTCGAAATTGCCGTTGGAAGAATCCTCTTTCATCAGGCAGGTGTTGAATGTGACCGTAATGCCTGCTTCGTGACAAAGTTTGACCCCATTTTCAAGGTTTTCCCAGGCTTTGTCATATCCCATGAAGGCATTTATCTTTTCAGGATCGTGGGAATGCAGGGAGAACATAACTGCTGCAAGCTGGGTTTTCTTTAATTCCGCAAGCCTTTCAGCCGTCATTCCGTCGCCTGTAGAATTCACCCAGATCTCCGATCTTTTATCTACAGCTTTACACAAAGCCAGAAGCCTGTCGAATACTAGGAAAGGTTCTCCACCCTCGATATTGAAGAACGCAACTCCCTGATCCTGAAGGTATTTTGCTATCGGGATGAGTTTTTCAAGATCAATATCTTTTCCTTTATCGAGCCTCTGATAGCAGTGAGCGCAGTTATATCTGCAGGCTGAGGTCACCGATAGCAGAACGGTAGTGCAGGGGAGTTTTTCGCCGAACACTGCGAATTTATTGCATGAAGTAAAAAAAGCATCGGACGGGAATTTAGGCACATACAGTTCGATCTTGGTGTATTTTCCCTGCCTGACGAATTTATTATGCTCAAGTTTACCGATAAAATAATTCAGCCGCTTTAATAAAAGAAAATATTCTCTGAGATTTTTGGATCTGTAATGTATCATGAAATGTAAAGCGACTATGAGCTTCAGCTTTAAGATGAACATGGATTTTTTATATCCGTCAATTATATTTTTATTCATTCAATCCTCCAGAAATCCGTTAGATTTATACCAATCAACTGTTCGTTTGATGCCTTCTTCTAAAGGTGTGACCGCTTTGAATCCGAGAAGTTTTTCAGATCTGGCTGTCGAATATTCTATGCTGTCGTACATCATGTTAACACGAGCTCTGCTTAAAAGCGGCGGCTTTTCAGATCTGAATAGTGAAGCTGCCAGTTCAAGGCAGATCCCGACAGGATAAGTCAAGAACTTAGGCAAAAGCGCAGGCGGTTTCAAATCTGCGTTCGAGCAGAACAGCGAATGAATATAATTCATATTTTGAGCTTTAGGATCGCCGATAATTATACGGCTGACTCCTTTCTGCTTTTTCAGATATGCGGCAAGATAGGCTTGTGCGAGATCTCCGGCATAGATGACATGGAATTTATTTGATGGTGATCCCGGCATGAATCTGATACCTGAATGTACGGTCTTTAGATATTCGTAGAATCCGGAACTGAACTCTCTTTCGCCGTAAACCCAGACTGGCTCGATTATGGTCAGATTGATTTTATTTTTTTCCGCGAACTCTATGCTTTTTTGAGTCAGCAGCGCTTTAGTGTCCCTGTAATGATTCATGGCAGACGGGAAGATCCTGCCGCAGAAGTATCTGTAATGGGAATTATAAGGTGAATCTTCGTTTTTTACGCTCGAACAATCTTCTTCCCCGTAAGAGGAGACCGAACCTGTGATAATAACATCTTTTATGCCTGCTGATATAGAAGCTTCAAGAATGTTGATAGTTCCTGATACATTATTATCATAAAAATCCTGATATCCGCCCCAGTCAGACGATTTACCTGCCGTATGGATCACGAAATCAATGTCTTTCAGAGCCGATCTCAGGGATTCTGTATCCTTTATGTCGCCATATACCGGTTCAAGACCGAGGTTTTTCAGAAAAGCCGTATCGGAGGAATTTCGTACAAGACATACCGCGGGGATATGTTTATCCGCGAAAAGCTCCACAATGTGACTTCCGATAAATCCGGATGCTCCTGTGATAAGGACTTTACCCATGAAATTTTCCTAAAAGCAGTCCCGCGTTATGGCCTCCAAAACCGTAGGATACAGATAAGGCTTTCTCGATGTCTGCTTTCTGAGTTTTCAGAACCAGATTAAGGTCATCGATAGGATCATTTATAAAGTTCGGATGAATATCTCCGCTGATGACCGAAAGCGCTGTAACAGCGGTCTCTATCGCTCCGCTCGCGCCTATCGTATGACCGAGATTGCCTTTGGTCGAATTTATGAAAGGCTGATCCTGAGCATGCCCGAAATGCCGGATAATGGCCTGTGATTCTATTTCATCGTTCGGGACTGTGCCTGTGCCGTGTGAATTCAGATAATCGATTTTATTGTCTCCTGACAGATTTTTGAACAGTTCTGAAATCCGGGTTCCCTCAGGCTCGATCTGGACTATATTATAGGCGTCGCTGTTCGAATGATAACCGAGGATCTCGGCATAAATCCGGGCATTCCTTTTAAGCGCGGATGAAAGTTCTTCAAGCACAAGAACGCAACCTCCGCCTTCGGAGTATAAAAATCCGCTTCTGTTCTTAGAGAAAGGCTGGGGATCACCCGAAGGCGATCTTGTTAGAGCGCCGAGAACATCAAAGCCGCGAAAAATTGAAAAGTTTTCTTCCTGAAGGTTTTCAACACCTCCCGTAATGACGATGTCCGATCTTCCGTTCGTTATCTTCTCGTACGCCTGACCGAGAGCGAAAGTGCCTGAAGCACAGGCTGCGTTAACCGTAAAACTTTCGCCCTTCAGACCGAACATGATCGATATCCATGCTGCCGGCGAATTTATCATAAGCATCGGGATCACCATTCTGTTAAAAGAAACATTCTTATTATATTTCTGCGAGAAATATTCGATACCCAAATGAGCCAGGTATGAATTAAATGCCGTTTCCAGCCCGGTAAATCCCGTACCTATTATTACTGAAGCATGAGAAATGTTTTCAGATGTGAATTTATTTTTCTCCGGGGAAAGTTCAATTCCGGCATCTGCAAGCGCGAGTTTAGTGCATATTACAGCAAGCTTATCCTCGGGCTGCAGAAATCTGTAATATTCAGGAATGTTATATTCTTCAAGGCTGAATTCAGGAAAAGGAATGTAGAATTTTGATTTGGAATTAAATTTATCCGGAACGTTTTTACGTTCGGGAATTATTCCGGACAAAAGCGCTTTCCAAAATCTGTCTTTTCCAATCCCTGCGGAAGTTACAGGCCCGATTCCCGTTATTACCGTTCTTCTTTTCATCTGTTCACCCATGCGATCAGTTCGCCCAGGTATTCTTTTACATCAACGAAATCTCTCGCATTAAGATCATAATCTTTCAGGTTTGTTCGTTTTCCGTTCATTAGTATAATCTTCTCATCGCTGTTACCGGTAAATTTTCCGATCTCATAGACCGTCAGACCGAGATCGTGTATTTCTTTGATCAGTTCGGATTTTTTATTATCGCCGACAGTAAAAAGAATCTCGTACTCGCCGCAATCACCTAAAAAAAGAAGTTCTGAAGGAAGGTTCAAAGATTTTGAAACACGGACGCCGCCCGCAATGAACGGGAGTGAATCTATTATATAACCTTTACCGTTAAGTTCAGATAAAATTCTAAGCGCAGAATAAACACCGTCGCTCGTATCTATAGCTGCTGAAGCATATTTCGATAATGCTCTAGCAATATGCTCGTGGGTCCTGAAAATATTTTTTTCACTGACGGATAATTCTTTAATTCGCGGGTCATAAGAAAATAAACTCAGAGCGGCATTAAGATTCCCCCTTCCGATCTCGCCTGTTAAAAAGATAGAATCGCCGGGTTGTACGCCTTTTCTGTTTAGTATCTTATCTCCGCATTTTCCTATAACTGTAGATGTATAGCGCCAGTTCTCAGAGATCCCGAGATCTCCGCCGGCAAATGATATCGAATATGTTTTAAGAACCTCCGCTATTCCTTTTGCGAATGCCTCTATATATTTATCTTCCCAGTTCCTTGATATGACCATTGAATGAGAATAGATAAGGGGTATGCCTCCGGCAGCTATAATATCACTGACGGATGCGCACCCTATGTTCCAGCCCAGAACATAGGGATCCTTTTCATGAAAAAGATCCTCTTTTGAAAAATCATCTGTAGTGAAAAGATATTTTCTTCCGCCCAGATAAATGACCTCCGAGTCAGACTCGAAGCAACGGCTTATTCTAAGAGGAGAATCAGGCATAACGGAATTGATCATTTCGATCACGCGTGACTCATAGTTCATCTTCATCTGTAATTACCTCCAGATTATCTTCCGCGACCGAGACCGTGCAAGGCGGCATTGCGTTCAAAGGATCGCCGTCTAATTCGATTTTGGAATTTGATTTTAAACTTTTTATTTGAATTATTCCGGCATATTCAAAAGAAATATGATCACCGGGAATTACAGGTTTACCGGAATATAAGGTATTTAATACAGGGATAAAATTCATTAAATTTACATTTCTTATGCTGACTACGAAAAGCCGCCGGTCATCTGCCGTAAGGTCATTGCTGATCTTTAGTCCCGAGGCTATATAAGTTGTTTTACCGATAAAAGTAATGCAGTTGTTTTTTACTTCTGATTCTTTACCGTCAGTAACTAAAACAAGATCATCAGATCTGTAAACGGCCAGAGATCTGATAATAGAGATAAGCGTTCCTAATGTATCACCGAAATATTTCCTGACGCCTGAATTGGCGTAAGCAGCCACATGTGCGCCTAGGCCTAAGCTGGCGCAGCAGGCAAAATAGACTGCCTTTTTCTCATCAGCCTTGAGATATTCAATTTTAGCAATACTGATCTGTTTTTTCGAGACTTTCAGTAAAGTATCAAGCGCTTTTTTCAGATCAGACGGAATGCCGTAGCTTTTACAGAAATCAGGGCTAGTTCCCGTATGGATCACACCGAGGACGGCCTTTGATAACCGTTTGCCGAAGCTGTCATAAAATCCGTTTATTACTTTGTTTATCGTGCCGTCTCCCCCTACGGCGACTATTACTTCATGTCCTTCAAGATTGGCTTTTCTTGAAAGTTCATACGCATGATCGAGTGTCGTTGTTTCTTTATATTCGAACGGAATATTCGTTAAAGCCATGAACTCTGTTATCTTTTTCAGGCTTTTTCTGCTTTTCCCGTGATTCGATCCGGGATTTATTATGAAAAAATATTTTTTCATTTTATGAATAGTTCCGGATTTTCCGCTCTGATATTGGCGAATGATCTTAAAATATGATCAAGATGAGTGCTTTCAAGATCGATACGCGGGATCATTCTTATAATGCCTTTGTTCCTTGAAACAGAAGGATATATGAAAGGGGTGGCAAGTATTCCTCTTTCATAAAGGGATCTGCAGATCTTAAGCGTTATCTCATTAGATCCGGTTTTAACTGAACAGATGGGAGCATCGCCCGATGCAAGATCGTATCCATGAGAGCTCAAAGCTGTATGTATTTTTAATTTGTTAGCTGTCAGTCTTTCAGAAAACAGCGCTCCTTTTTTACCGATGATCTCAAGAGCTCTGATCGTTCCGGCAAGAAGTACAGGCGGGACCGCAGTTGAATAGATCAGGCCGGGCGAGTTGTACCGTATATAATTTATTATTGTTTCAGGCGCACTTACAATCCCCCCTGAAATACCGAGCGCTTTTCCGGTTGATGCCGTATAGATACCGCTGTAATCTTTAATGTTCTTTTCTTCAAGGATACCTTTTCCCGACCTCCCGATAGTTCCGATTCCGTGGGAATCATCTACAACCGGTATAGCGCCGTATTTTTTACAGAGTTCATTTAATTCATCAAAAGGCGCTATAGTTCCTTCAGTAGAAAAAACAGATTCAGTCACGACGAATTTAACTTCGAACGCCCCGCTGCTTTTCAGCAGGCTCTCAAGATGATCAGCATCGTTATGCCTGAAAGGTTTTATCCTGCATCCGGGTGATCTTATACCTTCGACCAAAGACGAATGTGCGTAACGGTCAACAAAAATAACGTCTTCGGGTCTTGCGAGCGATCTGAAGATAGACATGTTCGCCTGATAGCAGGAAGGATAGAATAGAGTATCTTCAAGTCCCAGAAATTCAGAAACCGTTCTTGAAGCCGTCTCATATATATCAGAATAACCGCAAGCTACAGGAGTCCCGCACATTGATACGCCGTATTTGTCGAGGCACTTCTTCATCGCCGATATAACTTCAGGATCGTCCGCCAGAGCGAGATAATTATTTGAAGCAAGATTAAGATAGTCATCATTTCCGATCCTGACATATAATCCGGCTCCCGAAGAGATCTTCTGATAATAAGGATTGAAACCGATTTCATCTACAAGCCGGTTCTCTTCAGTAAAATTGAACTCGAATCTTTCCTCTTTTCTCATTTTACACCATATTTTTCTTTCAGAAGCGACAGGATCTGCAAAGGGGTGCCGACTTTTTTAAATTCATCTTCTTCCAGAGTGATCTTAAATTCATCCTCTATTCCTGTCATTATCATCAGCGCGTCGAACGAGTCTATCTGAATACCGGTTCTCAGATCCGTTGAATCTTCGATATTAACCTTATTGTCGATATTATCGAATATGATCTTTTTTATTTTTTCTATTGATTCCATATTCACTCCGGATTATTTATGTTTGCAGCATTTTGTAGAAAACGGGGAATCGCACATTACAGCGCAGTAATTGCAGTTTGAACATTCTGAGATATATTCAGGATCATTTTTAAGTCTGATCATAAAATCCGGTTCGCAGATAAAAGGCCTGCACAGGCTTACATGATCACAGGATCCTGATGTAATAGCGCCGTAGATATCATGTCCGTTTCTGAATCCCCCGACGCTTATAACAGGTATATGAGTATGTTTTTTTGCGGTCACAGCGTATTTTAGATTGTAAGTATTACTGAATTGAATAAGATCCTTTTTTAAAAACAGCATGATTGCGAATTTTGTAATATTTCTTTTTATAATGCTTTTAGTGCCGTATCTGAAATTGTAATCAAGTACGGCGTCAGCAGGCACCGAATTTCCTCTGAAAATATTCAGGGCATTTTCCATGGTGCCGAAACTGATCTCTATCGAACTGACTTTTAATTCATCAAGAACTTTAATCAGGGAAATGAAATTATTTTCCGAGAACTTTACCGGTAAGTCGTCTGACGCGCTGATCTTGACAAGAACAGGATAATCCTGGCCGCAACGGCTCCTGACAGCTTCTACGGTTTGTCTTAGAAATCTGTCTCCAATGCCTGTTCCGGGATCGATACCGTATTCATCTTTTCTGTCGTTTATGTACGGATGAATAAACTGATGAATGAGATATCCGTGAGCCGCATGAAGCTGCACTCCGTCAAATCCCGCATTCTTTGCATAAAATGCAGAATCGGCAAAAGAATTAATTATATCTCCGGCTTCAGATGCGGTTAATTCTTTCGGTGTGCTTTGAAAATAAGAGGACCTTTTATTTGATGCTCCGACGACAGGATGTCCCGTAACGCGTTCTGATGTCTGACGACCGGCGTGTGCCAGCTGCATGTAGATCCGGGCTTCGTATTCATGAACAGCGTCCGTTATCTTTCTGAAATAAGGGACCTTTTCCGGACTGTCGATCCCGGCCTGACCCGGATGAACGGCTTTACCGTTTTCAGAAACGTATGTAAATCCTGTAATAATATTCTTAACGCCGTTAGAGGCGAGTTTTTTATAAAGCTGAAGATAATCTTCAGATGGAAATCCCTTATTATCGGCCATACCCTCAAAAGTCGCCGATCTGAAAATATGATCGGATATTTCTTTTTCGATATTAATCATTTATGATCTGCTGTTGTTATGGAGGTTGAAAAGAAATCCGACGAAAATATACGAAACGAGGAACAGGATCAGTGACAGCTCTCTATTGAATAGAGCGATGAAAGTGGCTTGACCGCACGCGCAGGATCTGAAATTTGTCGCCAGTGAGTAATACGTGACTTGTCCTTTCGGGTTTTTATAATATAACCAGCCGGTCTGGATTTCTAAAAACAGGGTCAGAACCGCAAGTACAAAAAAAGTCGTATTAAGAGGAGCTTCTATCATATCTAAGCTGTAAACGGCTATAAACAGAACAGCAGGCAGAAATGCCGAAAAAATAGCTATGATACGCGATCTCTCAATACCGTATTTTACTATAATAGTATTTTTCCCCGCAGCCTTATCGCCTTCATAATCCTTAAAATAAGTATAGAATGTCATAAGTCCGTTCATAAGCCATACTACAACCAGGACTGCTATCCTGCTGCTCGTAAAATACGGAGCTTCAGTCGGACCGGCGGCAAGGAAACCGAAAGCTGTACACATAGTGATCATAAGTCCGAAAATAATATTTCCCCAGATTCCGAAAGCTTTTGAATATTCATAAACCACATTCAGCAAAACTCCGAGAACAAGAGGTATCAGCGCGACGGGTTCGAGATAGAAATAAGTAATTCCGCAGACGAATAACATTAGAGCCGCTGACAATAACAAAGCCGCATTAGGATCAAGCTTACCCGTTACCATAGGTCTTTCAGGAGCATTTATACGGTCTTCTTTCAACCCGAGGTAATCGTTCACGATTTGATTTATGCCCCAGCTAAGGAAAAGAAGGGAGATGATTAGAGCTTTTTTCTCAACAGAAGGAAATATCTCCACTGTTCTGAAATCGGTCGCGATATGCTCATAGAAAGCGAATCCGAGCCAGCCGGCGATACCTGTCACGAAGGAGTAATACAGCCTCATGGATTTTATATACTGCTTTAAAAAAGATAATAATTGAAAGTCGTTATTCATATGACTGCAGCCTATTTAATTTTATAGTAAAGTCCGAAATAGGCGCTCGTAAGCTTATACGGATCTTTTTCATTATCCCTTTTAGCGCTTAGATTTCTGAACAGGATCAGATACTTCATTTTATCAGTTTCATTCGATACTTTCATCTCCGAAGGTTCGATCTGGTCTTTACCGTTGTTGTAGATATTTCCCGCAATTATCTTGCCGGTAAGAAGCTTAAGATCTATCGAGTCTATAGTCGTGTTATTTTCTTTCTCGAAAGTGATCATAAAATTATCGGAATCATACTTAATATAAACATTACTCAGGCTGTCAAGTACTCTCGCTTTGATCAAATTGTCCCTGCAGTCTATATATGAATCGTACTCAGATATATTTTCAACAGCCGGGTCATGAAAATATTTTACGGCCAGATTCAATTGATCCGAACTGCTTTCATTCTGCCACTCATTAATAAAATCGAATCCGAGTCCGTCTTTGACAAGCGCTCTTCTCGGAACCGCTTCATCTTCATCCCTGTAGAATGCATATTCGGGCTTCGAATTTTTATAGTCTTTATTTTCCGCGGCGAGTTTCTGATACGTTGTTTTAAGATAGTTTACGGCGGCTATCCCGTGGCTGTCATAAAAGTATGAAATTATCGATGAAATACTTTTTCTGTCCGCAAAAGAAATAATTTTATCTGACTGAACGATTTCACCGTTTAAGAGGATACCGTTCTTTGTTAAAAGACCTTCCAGTATCGAAAGCTGGCTGGATTTTGAAATAGAAAAACAGCTCCACGGTCCGAAAAGCGAAAGAACCGATATAATACAGAGAGTGACAGGGAGCATTTTAAGGTCCTTGGTTTTGCTGAATATCATATAAACCGTAATTCCCGCGAGCCAGAATGAAAGCAGGAAAATAAAATATCTTTTTTCGGTTATTCCATACTGCGAAACTCTTTCCGTTATCGCCATAAAAAGAACAATGATCAGCGGAACAAGAGCCATGAAAAAATACTTCGAGAACGAATTTATCCAATTGAACTGTTCGGAATCTTTTAGAGGAGAAAGAAGTATGACCGATGATATTCCTACAAGCGAGAAGGATATTATCATATACGAAACTATTCCTTCCGGCCAGTTCTGGGTTATAAGGATTTTTACCGTGTAGCTGTAGAGGATTATAAGGTATAATGCTATAAGCGGTACAATGATAAACTGAAGCAGCACTTTTAACGGTTTCGGATAAGTAAATGATTCCTCGGAAGAAAAACTTCTACCAGGCAGTCCGGAAAGAAAATACAAAGGAGCGAAAAATACGGCGCAAATTACCCAGGCGTCTCCATAGAGCTCCTCATGGAAATTGTTATTCAGGAAAAGTTCCTGAACAGCAAAAAGAGCAGAAGCAGTTCCCAAAAACAGGACAACTGCGAATACAAAACTCGTAAAACCTCGCATGAAAAGGTTGATATTGTAGATGCCGAATCCGGATTCATCGTCATCTTTTTTAATATATACGAACATAAGAGCGAAAACAGCTGCGGCAAGAAAAACCGAGAAAGTGACATAATCGTTCTGCCTGAAATTAGATGGCAGAGTAAAGAATAAATACGCAATCAGCGTGAGCATTATAATCTGAAAGAGATATTTAATTTTTCCCGCTTTTTCTGATCTTTCAATGTAAAGGGTGGATACAAGAGTAAAGAAAAATCCCAGTATCGATACGAAAATGCTTTTCGTTATTAACGGAGAAGGTTTATTTTCCTGATTTTCTATCAGAACGATAATAAGGATGCTTGTTATAATTGAGAATATCACAGGTAAAGTAAAACGTTTTACGGTATTAAAAAAACTTTCGATAACAGCTCTTATAGAAACACGTTTTAAGATTTCCATGAAAATATCCTCCATAGGTTAAGTACAATATAACCACTAATAGAGTTTTTTCAAAATCATACTTGAAGAATAGTGTTTTTTTAATTAAATTCCGGATTACTAATTATGAAAGAGGTGAACCATGCTTAAAAAAATCCACCCGACTCATACGATGGCCTGGGAAAAACTTCTCAGACACTATAAAGAGATAAAAAAAGTTCACCTTAAAGATCTTTTCAAAGACAAAAAAAGATTCGAAAAGTTTTCAATAGAGTTCGAAGACATTCTTTTCGATTACTCAAAAAATAAAATAAATGAGAGAACGATAGAGCTTTTTATCGAGCTCGCTGACGAAATGGCTCTGGAAAAAGCAATAGCGTCGATGTTCGAGGGCGACAGGATCAATGAGACAGAGAACAGGGCGGTGCTTCATACGGCGCTAAGAAGTTTTAAGCAAAAATATGTACATACCGGCAGCCATGAATTATACAAGAACATCGAGAACGTAAGAAACAAAATGAGATCTTTTTCAAATGATGTCAGATCGGGAAAATGGATAGGTTATTCCGGAAAGAAGATCACCGATGTCGTTAACATCGGTATCGGAGGATCGGATCTTGGACCATATATGGTATGCGAAGCTCTGAAACATTACGCTGACGGACCGGATCTGCATTTCGTATCTAACGTTGACGGAGCCCATATATCTGAAACTTTTAAAAAACTCGACCCGGAGACCACGCTTTTTCTTATAGCTTCGAAAACTTTTACTACTCAGGAAACGATGACGAACGCGTTCACGGCTCGTGACTGGTTTCTGAAGAAAGCTAAAGATCAAAAACAGGTAAAAAAACATTTTGCCGCTCTTTCGACGAATACTGAAAAAGTCGTCGAGTTCGGAATTGATAAAGAGAACATTTTTGAATTCTGGGATTTTGTCGGCGGCAGATATTCCCTCTGGTCCGCGATAGGTATGTCCATAGCTGTTTCAATAGGTTACGAAAGATTCGAAGAGCTTCTAAAAGGCGCCGAAGCTGCCGATCATCATTTCAGAACGGCTGATTATAAGAAGAACATTCCTGTAATTATGGGAATGCTGGGTGTGTGGTACGCCGATTTCTTCGGCGCTGAATGCGAAATGGTACTGCCCTACGATCAGTATCTTCACAGATTTCCGGCTTTTCTTCAGCAACTGAGCATGGAGAGCAACGGAAAATCGGTCTCGAGGGACGGTTCAAAAGTCAATTACAGGACAGGGCAGATACTCTTAGGAGAACCGGGAACGAACGGTCAGCATTCATTCTACCAGCTAATTCATCAAGGTACGCATTTAATTCCCGCAGATTTTCTTTGCGCGAAAGAACCGCTAAACGAATTGGCGGATCATCACTGTAAGCTTCAGTCGAATTTTTTGGCTCAGACCGAAGCATTAATGATCGGAAGAACGAAGGATGAAGTGATCGAAATGCTCGAAAAATCGAACGTTCCGGAAACTGAAGCAAGAAAAGTTTATTTGCATAAGGTTTTCAAAGGTGACAATCCGACAAATTCGATCATTTATGATAAACTTACTCCTTATGCGCTCGGAAAACTGATCGCATTGTACGAACATAAAGTTTTCGTTCAAGGAGTGATCTGGAACATTTACAGCTTTGATCAGTGGGGCGTTGAACTGGGAAAAGAGCTTGCGGGCAAGATACTGTCCGAACTGAAGGATAAAAAAGTAGAAGCTCCGCACGACTGCTCGACAGAAGGTTTGTTAAAACATCTAAGAAAAGGCGGAAAATGAAATTCATAAAATACGCACTTTTATTTTCAGCGGTAATGCTTCTGATATCCTGTTCGTCATCAAAAGCTCTTTCCGAACGGGATAAACAGCTGAGAAAAGAAGGTTTCAAGATAACCGAAAGCTTCGAAAAATTTTACGAAAAGTACAAGAAAGCCGATTATAAGATAGGCGCGACAGGTCCGGATGAGTTCGACTGCAGCGGATTCGTACAGCTTGCTTATAAAGAAGTTTACGGAATAAAGTTACACAGATCTTCACAAAGCCAGTTCCTGCAGGGTGCGCCGGTAAAGGATAAAGGCGATCTCAAGTACGGCGATCTCGTTTTTTTTAATACGAACGGAAAAGGCGTATCCCACGTCGGGATCTATCTATACGACAGGAAATTCCTTCACGCTTCAACAACTAAAGGTCCGGAGATCAACCTTTTGACTACGGATTATTATAAAGACAGATACATCGAAGGGAGGAGGATACAAAAATGAAGAAATTAATTGTTTTAGCACTGCTGATAATGATCATCAGTTTAGCGGCCAAAGAGTTCTTTTATACAGATTACGCATGTTACAAAACCGATAAAACCGGAGTGACAAGAACCGAGATTTACATTTCCATACCCATCTATTATCTTGAATTCGACAAGAACATGTCGAGCACATTTTCGATGAAGGTGTTCGTGTACGACAAAGATAATCTTGTTGCCGAAGACAAATGGAAGCAGAAGTATTCAATTTCGAAAGATGAGGACAAGTATTCAGGCGCAGAAATACCCGTTATGTCCAGAATGATGCTTCCTCCGGGATATTACAGGCTCGTTGTGGAAGTTGACGATCTTAATTCCGATAAGCAGATAGACGTGCTCGAAGTTCCGCAGGATTCGAAGATGTTCATGGTCGCCGGATTTGAAGACAAATTCTCTATGTCCACCATCCAGCTCGCTTCCAGAATTATAACAGATAAACCCGATAATAAATCAGAATTTTTTAAACAGGGTGTAATAATACTGCCTAATCCCAGCAAGATCTACGGAACGAGCAGACCGTTCTTATATTATTATAATGAGCTTTACGGTTTAGATAAGGACGATGAAATAGAATACGACTGGACTATTTCCACAGCAGAAGGAAAAGAAGTAAAAACAGGCGCGGTAGAAACAAAAAGATCTACTGGTTTATCTCTTGTACTGGCTGACAGGATATCGATACCGGGACTTCAGACCGGAGCATATAATTTTACGCTGAAAATAAACAATAAAAAGACCGGCAGGACCATCGAAGGAAAGAACAACTTCTTTGTTTACAGGAAGCTGGATTTTGTAAAAGACAGGATAGTCGAAGATGAAAATATGCCCATTTCTTCGAAAGATTCTTTAGAGCTTGATATTATGAAGGACAGCGATCTTCTTACAGAGTACGATCAGGTATTTTTGACGCTTGATAAAAAGGAGCAGGACAAATATACCAATCTTTTACTGACCGGGAAAAGGGAGTTTTTGAAAAGATACTGGGCTGAAAAAGAGAAAACTCAGGAAAATTCAAGAAAGCTGTTCAAGCAGAATATTGAAAAGATCAATGCGGATTTTTCAACAAGTAAGATCGAAGGATGGAAGACCGACCGCGGGAGGATATATCTGAAGATGGGAGCTCCGAGCAAGAAAGATATCGAGACTTACAATAACGAATATAAAGATCATGAGATATGGACTTATTTTACCGGGAATTATACTTTCGTATTCGCCGATGTTCACGGATTCGGAGAATTCAAGCTGGTTCATTCTGATTATCCCGGCGAAAAGAACGATCCGAACTGGCAGTCGAAAATTAAAAAAAGTAATTTCTAGTTGGAGATAGAGGGATTTGAAATACTGCTTGTCAGGTCGAAAGCGAGAAGGAGAACTATTCAGGCTAAACTGCTTGATGAAAAAACTATCAAGGTCATGGCGCCTTATCATTCTGATCAGACCTTAATTGATGATTTTATTAAAAAATCCGTTAAAAAGCTGAGAGTCAGAACCAGGATATCCGGCGAAAGCGGCACTCTTTCAGAAAGGGCTGGTGTACTTAGGAACAGATTCATTCCCGAAGCTCCTGATTTTAATATAGCCTATTCGGATTCTTTGAGGACCACATGGGGAAAGTGTTTTGTCAGGGATAGAAACATTATAATTAATCCTAAGCTTAAGGATTTTCCGCTTTGGGTGCTGGATCTTGTAATTATTCACGAGATCGCTCATCTGATCTATCCCGACCACGGAAAGAATTTCAGAAATCTGGTTTCAAGGTACAGATTAAAGGAGAGGGCAACAGGCTACCTGCTGGCTAAAGGCATGAAGGCGGCTGATATTTAATTTATTATTCGGAGTATATTTATGGCAAAGGATAAATGCATTAACTGCAATGCGAAACCCGGAAAGAGGAAATGTATCATTAAAGGCGGAGAACTGATCTGTCCGGTCTGCTGCGCGACAATTAGAAATGAAGACTGCGGCGAATGTCAGTATTATCAGGTATCGGCAGAATTTCAGCAGAAGAAACTGGAAAAAGAAACAGCGACCCCTTCTTCTTATTTCGGGAGTCCGGTTATGCAGAAGAGCGTTATGGAAGCTTCAATGGATCTTATGAATTCTTACGCTCAGACGGGGAAGGAATATGATCAGAATGCGGACAAGTTCATTAATGAAAGTTTTGAATTCTTTAACACGGATGAATTTAATGAATTCTTTTTTTCTGACGATGAGATTAAACTTATAATTAAAGAATTCGGAGAGCCCGGCTCGATTGAAGGCTGGTTCCATACGGAAGAAGGTACTAAATATTATGATAATGCCGTTACTTTGATCATGAGCGACAGGCGTTTCAGGGAATTTTCCAAAACACTTATGGTCGTATTTTTAAAGTATTACAGGAAGAAGGAGATCGATAAGGCCTGGCTGATCCTTTCTACGTCGAACAGGATCATGGAAGGGCAGTTCGTTGTGCCGTTCACTATTCTGATGTTCTTCAGAGGCATCAGCAGGTGGAAGCTCGGTATACGGTGAGATCACTCGTCATATCATTTCTCGAAACGATCTGCAGCCGGCTTAAGCCGGCATTAATTGTATAATGATTTAGAGATAACACGTACCTGCGGCAAAACAAGGATGCAATCCCGTTTCTCAAAATATATGACTCGTCTTATAACCTCCATCGGTCAAGCAGCGAGACATAATTCATGAAGGATCGACATCCGTTACGTATTTGATCACGCCGGTGCGAAACACGCTAAAAAGAAGCGATTGAACGGATGGCTGCAGGATGAGATCATGAATGAACTTATGCCGAGCAATATAGAATGATTGGGGATATGACAACAACTGACAGGGTCTGACAGAATGAACATTTCAATGACCCGGAAAGTAAAAGATCAGCCTTAAAAATGAATTGGCAAGGTAATTGCAATAATGTAATGCAAACTTTTAAATTAAAAAAGAGGAGAATCAAAATGGCAGTAAATTTAAAACCGATCAAGGACAGAGTCGTTCTTGAAATGATCGAAGAGATCGAGAACAAAACGAAAGGCGGAATTATACTTCCCGACACATCATCAAAAGAAAAACCTCAGCTCGGTAAAGTAGTAGCGGTAGGAAACGACGAAGAGTTAAAAAAAGAAGTAAAAGTCGGCGATAAAGTCATTTACGCCAAATATTCCGGCACTGAGATAACGCTGGATGAAAAGAAATATCTCATCTTAAAATTCGAAGACGTGCTGGCAGTCGTAAAATAATAAATTTCTGATACAGGAGAATAAAAATGGCAAAAATGATACAATACGGAATAGACGCAAGAACCGAACTTAAAAAAGGCGTTGACATACTTGCCGATGCAGTGAAAGTCACTCTCGGCCCAAAAGGAAGGAACGTTGTACTTGAGAAAAAATACGGCTCACCCGTAATAACGAAAGACGGCGTAACAGTAGCAAAAGAGATAGAATTAGACGTTCCGATCCAGAAGATCGGCGCAGAAATGATAAAAGATGTTGCATCAAGAACATCCGACAAAGCCGGTGACGGAACTACGACCGCGACCGTTATAGCTCAGGCGATTATAGCTGAAGGGTTGAAGAACGTAACGGCAGGCGCTAATCCCATGGATATTAAAAAGGGAATAGACAAAGGCGTAGCTGAAGTAAAAAAATTCCTGATGTCAAAAACAAAAAGAATAAGCAATAATTTCACAGAAATATCGAACGTAGCCTCCATCAGCGCGAACAACGATGAATCCGTTGGAAAAATGATAGCAGATGCAATGAAAGCTGTAGGAACAAGCGGCGTGATCACTGTCGAAGAAGCTAAAGCAATGGAAAGCTCATTAGAAGTCGTAAAAGGAATGCAGTTCGACAGAGGTTATCTGTCACCTTATTTCATTACCGATGCCGATTCGATGGAAGTCAAAATGGAGAACCCGTACATACTGATCTACGATAAAAAGATCTCCGTAATAAAAGAGATGGTGCCTATCCTTGAAAAAGTCGCACAGACCGGCAAAGGTCTTATCCTTATCTGCGAAGATGTTGAAGGCGAAGCGCTGGCAACTCTCGTTATTAACAAGATCAGAGGGTCGTTAAAAATAGCTGCGGTTAAAGCTCCCGGATTCGGCGACAGAAGAAAAGAAATGCTGAAAGATATTGCGATCCTGACAGGCGGAGAGCTGATCACAGAAGAACTCGGAATGAAACTCGAGAATGCCGAACTCAACATGCTCGGAACAGCAAAAACCGTTATAATCGATAAAGAGAACACAAAGATAGTCGACGGACACGGAAAGAAAAAAGACATCGACAGCAGGATCGAAAGCATCAAAAAGCAGATCGAAGTTACAACTTCTGATTATGATAAAGAAAAACTTAACGAAAGACTGGCTAAACTCGCCGGCGGCGTAGCCGTAATAAAAGTCGGAGCCGCATCAGAAGTCGAGATGAAAGAGATAAAAGACAGAGTTGACGACGCTCTCCATGCGACCAGAGCTGCTGTTGAAGACGGTATCGTTCCCGGCGGCGGTGTAGCTCTCGTCAGGGCGATCCCGGTGCTTGATAAAGTAAAAGTAGAAGGCGAAGAGCAGGTCGGTATAAATATCCTTAAAAAAGCTCTCGAATCACCTTTAAGACAGATCGTTATAAATGCGGGAATGGAAGGCGCGGTCGTACTAAATAAAGTAGCATTAAGCAAAGAATTCGCATACGGATTCAACGCGAAAACTGAAAAATACGAAAATCTGATCGAATCAGGCGTGATAGACCCGACAAAAGTAACATATACAGCTCTCGAGAACGCTGCGTCAATAGCTTCGCTGTTACTGACTACTGAATGCGTAGTAGCCGAGAAACCCGAGAAGAAAGCTGCTCCTGCAGGCGGTATGCCTGGCGGTATGGGGGGTATGGGCGGCATGGGCGGTATGGACATGGACATGTAAAAATCGCATAATTGCTGCGTCGAAGCTTGTTTCCTTATGTTATTTGCCTTTAAGCAAACTCCATTTCGGAAACTGCGCTTCTCCTTGCGATTAAGCGATTTGCAGACTTAAAATATATTTCAATGTTTAGCAGCGGGCCGGAGAAATAATTCCGGTCCGTTTTTATTTTATTGAATATGCAGGTAAAATTTCGTATTTTCCATATTTGTAGAAAATTACGGGTATTGAATGGAATTATTCAATTTCGGCGAAGACAGTCTGGAGGATGTGCCGGAAGAATTCATACCGCTCGCAGAACGGGTAAGAGCGCAGAAGGTGGCTGATGTAGTCGGCCAGGAACATATTACCGGTGAAGGCGAGATAATTGACCGGATGCTAAAGAACAAGTCGGTATTCTCGATGATCCTGTGGGGACCACCCGGAAGCGGAAAGACCACGCTGGCAAAGTTGATCGCGAAAGAATCAGGATCGAAATTCTATAAATTAAGCGCAGTAAGTTCTGGCGTAAAGGATCTTAGGGAAGTGATATTCAATGCCGGTATAGCCGCAAGGAACGGAGAATCGGCCGTCCTTTTTATCGACGAGATACACCGGTATAACAAAGGACAGCAGGATGCGCTTTTGAATTCTGTCGAGAAAGGCATCATCAGGCTTATCGGCGCGACTACGGAGAATCCGTCGTTCGAGGTAAATTCGGCTCTGCTGTCAAGAAGCAAAGTTCTTAAATTAAAGCCTTTAAGCGAAAACGCCCTCGACAAAATTCTCGACAGGGCGCTTGAAAATGATGAGATCATACGATCTAAGAGAGTAAAGATCACTGATGAAGCAAGGAAGATACTTCTTGAATCATCCGGCGGGGACGCGAGGAAAATGCTTAATACGCTCGAACTTGCGGTAGAATTCTCGGAGGATCAGCAGAATGCGGTCATATCGCAGCCCGAACTTAAAAAAGCGCTTACCGACAACAGAAAGAAATACGATAAATCAGGCGATTATCATTATGACGTGATCAGCGCTTTCATAAAAAGCCTGAGAGGCTCGGACCCTGACGCGGCAGTTTATTACCTCGCCAGGATGCTCGACGCGGGCGAAAATCCGGAATTCATTGCCAGAAGGCTGATCATTTTCGCGTCTGAGGACGTGGGTAACGCATCCCCGAACGGGATCGTGATGGCTCAGACGTGCTTCAACGCGGTTTCGGTAATAGGTATGCCGGAAGCCAGAATAATTCTTGCGCAGTGCACAACCTATCTCGCTTCCCAGCCGAAATCCAATGCCTCGTATATGGCTCTGAACAAAGCTTTCGAGACAGTGGAAAGAGAAGGTGACAATGCCGAAGTTCCCCTGCACCTGAGGAACGCGCCTACAAAAATGATGAAGGAGTTCGGGTTCGGAAAGGAATATAAGTATCCTCACGATTTTGAAGGCCATTTTGTAGCTGAAGATTATTTACCCGAAAAGATAAAGAACGAACAGTTCTATTTTCCGACAGAAGAAGGCATGGAAAAGCAGATAAAGGAAAGACTTGCATCAAAATGGAAAGGCAGAAAGAGATATTAATATTAAAGGGGGCGTAATATGAAGAGCGTTGCGGTTTTACTTGCCGGATGCGGCCATGCGGACGGATCGGAGATCCAGGAATCGGTATCGGCACTTATTGCGCTGAGCAGGTACGGCGTAGACTATGAATGTTTCTCGGTCGATTCCGCGCAGTATGATGTTATGGACCATCTTAAAAAAGTTAAAACAAAGGAAACGAGAAATCTGCTCGTCGAGGCAGCGAGGATTGCCCGCGGAAAGATCAAGGACATTTCTGAACTTGATCCGAACAATTACGGCGCTTTAATAATTCCGGGGGGATTCGGGGTCGCGAAAAACCTTTTTACCTACGGACTCGAAGGCATTAACGGCAGTGTTTCTGAACAGGTAAAGAGCGTAATTCTGGATTTTTACGAAATGGACAAATATATCGGGGCGATCTGCATTTCACCGATAATGGTGGCGATGGCTCTAAAAGGCGAAGCTACCGGGCTGAAAATTACTCCGGGACACTCGCCGAAAACCGCTGATGAATTGAGCAGCATAGGCGTTACCGCGGTTCTTTTAGATTCAACCGAGATCTGCGTAGACGAGATGAACAGGATCGTCAGCGCGCCGGCCTACATGAACAGCAATGCGGCGTTATTTGAAGTCTATACCGGAATAGACAAGCTTGTGAAATATATCTCAGACAAGATCTGAAAGGGCATAGAGATGAACCTGATAAGAGTTGACGACAGGCTGATCCACGGCCAGGTAGCTGTAGGATGGTGCGGTTATATAAGACCCAGATTTATGATCATAGCGGACGATGAAATAGCGGCAGACAAAAACGATTCCGAATTATATCTGACCGGAGTGCCTTTCGGATGCGTAGGAAGAGCGATTGCGGTTAAAGATGCGGGATCATTTTTTACATCCTGCAATGCCGAACCGTATATTCTCGTTTTAAGATCACTCGAAGCTGCCGTCAGACTTCTGAAAGGAGGTTTTTCGTATAAGAAACTCAATATCGGCGGGATACACTACACAGAAGGAAGAAAGCAGATCAATAACTATATATTTCTGAATGAAACGGATATACAGCTTCTAAAAGAACTTGAAGTTCTGGTGCCCGAGATATTCGTTCAGGACCTGCCGACAAATGCCAGATACGGACTTGAATATGTTTTTAATAAATGGAAGGAACAATGAAGGAGAACTTAAAAGAAATCTTTATTAATGTTTCGACGAACGAGACAAGGGTCGCTATAGTTGAGGACGGCAGGCTTGTAGAAATGTTCATCGAAAGACCAGACAACGAAAGGAAGATCGGTAATATTTACGCGGGATTTATTGATAATGTCGTACCGGGCATGAATTCAGTTTTCGTCAATATCGGAGAAGAACAGAACGGATTTTCCCACCTTGAGGATTTCAGAAGGGAGATGCTTCCGAAAAAAGCTCTCGAAGGCAAGTATATTTTTAAATCGATCGACGAAGATATACTGCCGGTCGAAAACGAGAGTAAGGACTGGAAGAGGCTGGAAAAGGGTATGAAAGCGATGTGCCAGGCGATAAAAGAGCCGATAGGATCAAAAGGTCCGAGGATAACTTCCAATAT
>JAKQBN010000063.1 GCA_029559475.1 bacterium | reverse complement strand
AAATTTTCTTTTCGAAAGGCAGAATACAGCATAGACAGTCGTAATATTTGACTATGTCGTTAATTCTAGATGCTCTTGAAGCCCAGATCTGCGGACTCACGTACTTAATGATTTTCGTCTCGGGCATTTCCGACTTTATTCTTTTTGCCAGCTTTATATGGAATTCCGAAAAGTCTATCATGAGTACAACTGAAGGCTTATCGGTAATAATACTCTTAAGTACGGATTTAAAAGCTCTTTTTATTACGATAACGTGTTTGAAAAGCTCAATAAATCCCATAAATCCCAGTTTTTCTGTTCTGAACACAGGGATGAGCCCTTCAGAAACCATTTTCTTTCCGCCTATCCCTTTAATTATTATATCAGGATTTACTTTTCTGATCTCTTTTATGACTTCGCTTCCCAGCATATCGCCGGATTCTTCACCCGCTGTAACATATATTATATTATTGCCTGTCATATCTCAATAAATTCCGTTGCTTTATCCTGAAACGCCAGATGAAGGCGAAAAGCGAAATCGTTCTCTTCTCTGACAGCAGTCATGTTCTCGAATGCAAGAGCAGGATCGTTGTTCTCTTTGCTCATGTGAGCAAGTATTACGTTCTTTAGTGTAGATCCCGCTGATCCTCTCACCAGATCTCCTGCGGAAACATTAGACAGATGCCCGGTGTTTCCTGCAATTCTCTGCTTTAAATACCAGGGATACGGCCCGTCATGCAGCATTTTCAGATCGTGGTTCGACTCGATTACAAGAAGATCGCAGTCTCTGATCCTGAATTTTACGGTCTCTGTCACAACCCCGATGTCAGTAACGTGGCTTATCTTCCTGCCGTCTTTTATAATATTGTAAGCATAGTTGGCCGTACCGTCATGAGATATTGGAAAAGGTATTATTTTAAAATCGCCGATATTAAAATCACCTTCTATTAACCTTATCTCGCATTTTTCGAGTTTTTCTTTTGAAGATTCATAGTTAGGCTTATGAAGGTAAACAGGGATCTTTAATTTTCTTGCTATAACGCCTGCCCCGTCGATATGATCATGGTGATCGTGCGTTATTATCACGCCCATAATGCTGTTTATATCTGCAGAAATAGATTCCAGCCGCTCTATGAGCCTTTTTCCTGTTATCCCCGCATCTATCAGTATGCTGCCTGCTGATGACTGTATTATTGTGGAATTTCCGCCGCTTCCGCTTGAAAGAACTGAAAGTTTCATCTTATTTCCTGAGCCTGTACTCGCCTCCGGTATAATCAAAAATGAACTGCTGCTCCGACTCATAATATATCCAGACTTCGTAAGGCTTCGTGTTTTTTGTAAACGGGTAACTCTGTACTTCGTCCGGATCTCCGTAAACGCACAGCACTTTCCCCATATCCGTTTTCCAGCCGGCTTTCTTTGGAACTGAGAAATGCATGTTAGCGTAAGCTATTCTTCTGAAATATTCATCCATCAGAGAATTCGATTTAAGCCCCAGAGACATTTCAAGCCTGTTCCAGTATTCTTTGAACCATGCTTTTTTTTCTTCGTCAGTCATCTTGAATACATGACTAACTGAATCGAATTCGGTTATATAGAGCATCTGTTCGACTGCGACACTTATATCGGCGACATTAAGGGACAGATCCTTCCATCTGAGGTAAAATATCGCGCTTCTCTGAATTTTCGATCCTCCGATATCGATTTCCATTTCGATCCTGTAATTTCCTGCGCCGATATTTTCAAGTGGGATCTTCAGCACCTGAAGCTGAAGTTTGTCTTTTATTGTTCCTTTGAACAAGTCGTCATATACAGTATTTCCGCTACTGCCGATAATTTTATACCTTATGCTGAAATCTTTAACTCCTTCATTTCCGCCTGTGAAAATCTCGAACATCGCTCCGGTATAGTTGTTCTGCTTATCAACAACATTATTGATCAGCGGTTCATAGCTTTTTTCAAAATCGCTGTCGTCTGTCCAGTAAACCATCCGGAGATCCGATATTTTCAATCCCGCTCTATCATGAAACTCAAGGACCCTTCGCACTGTATGTTTTTTTTGAGTATTGAGATCTTTGAGAGTGATCACGGCCGTATAAACACCGTTCGTAATTCCGAATTTAAGACTGTGACTTTCTTTTGAACGGGGCGACTGGGTTTCTTTATACTCTTTTGTGACAACTCTGTTTATTGTTGATTTCTGATATTGAGGTATCACATCCGTTTCTGTTCCCGAATAAACGGCTGCCGCTATAGAATAAGAAGCATCATAGATCGAATCTTTTTTTAAGAACTGAAGCCTGTCGTTTGCTATATCGGCATGAATATTAAGTATATACTTATCTTCCTCTTCCGTAAGCGATCTGAAAATATTATATCTGAATACAGGCAGGCCTTTAATTCCGTTCTCATCAAAGATCTGACCGTCGCCGCTCACCGAAAAGAGCGGCATAATAATTGCGGTTAACAGAAGAACTGAAGACATAATTTTAGCCAATTATGATTTCCTTATATTTTTTAACAAGCTCTTCGGCAGCTGATCTTGTTTTCGCTTCAGCAAAAATTCTAACAATCGGTTCTGTATTTGACTTCCTGAGCTGAACCCAGTCATTTTCACCGTTTATTTTTATTCCGTCAGTAAGATCAAGAAGTTTTTTCGGCGTATTTTCCATCATCGTTCTGGCTTTCGATTCGAAATCTATACCTTCAACCGACACTTTGTCTTTGACAATATGATAAGAGGGCAGTTCATCAAAAATTTCGGAAACGAATTTTCCTTTCACTGTCAGATACTGAAGGATCAACGCCGCCCCGACAAGAGCGTCCCTTCCCGGATGTACTTCAGGCATGATAACTCCGCCGTTCCCCTCGCCACCTATTATCAGCCCTTTTTCAAGCATGACAGATGAAACATTGATCTCTCCGACCTTCGCGCGGTAAGTTCTGCATCCGTATTTTGCGGCGGTATCTTCAGTTGCTCTAGATGTAGAAACATTGACAGCTATGTCAGATTTTTTCTTTGACAGTATCAGATCAACTACCATGGCAAGAGTGTACTCTTCGCCCAAAGGAACTCCGTTCTCGCTTATAAGAGCAAGCCTGTCAGAATCAGGATCGACGACCATTCCGATGTCGAAATTTCCTTTTTTTATTACACCGCAAATTTCACTAAGATTTTCTGGTAAAGGTTCTGCCCCGTGCGGAAATATGCCATTCGGCTCGCAGTTTATTTTTGTGACAGTGCATCCAAGATCGTGTAGAAGTTCAGGCAGAATAACGCTGCCCGCTCCGTTAACGCAGTCGATGGCTACTTTGAACTTTCTTTTTCTGATTAGACTTTTGTTGATGTACGGAATATCTAATATTTTCTTTATATGATATTTTCTTGATTCTTCCCTTTCAAATCTGGTAGATCCGAGTTTATCGAATTTTTCGTAAATGTATCTGTTCTCGGTAAGTATGTAGTGAAGTTTTTCGCCTTGATTCTCGTTCAGAAACAGCGTTTTTTCGTCCATAAACTTTAAAGCGTTCCACTCCGAAGGATTGTGACTTGCAGTTATCGCTATTCCGCCGGCAGCTTTGTATAATTCTACCGCCATCGCTACTGTAGGTGTAGTTGCGATATCAATATCAACTACATCCCTTCCGCACATATTCAGAACCGAACTTACGAGTCCCGATATAGCTTTTCCGGACGGACGCGTATCTCTTCCTACAACGACAGGCCCGGGTCCCAGAAGTCTTGAATATGAGCTTACATATCTTAATATTACCTCGGGGGTTAAAGAATCCCCTACAACACCTCTGATCCCCGCGACGCTCACCATCAATTTCGACATAAAATCTCCGCTGAAACTTTAAAATTAGAACAGCAAGATATAAAAAGCGTGTTGTTTTGTCAAATGACTTTATTTTTAAAAAAATAGTTTTAAGTTGCAATATTTCGCGCGTTTTAATATATTCTCTAAATTTTTAGAATGGATGTAATGAATAATTTGAAATAAATGAATTTACACATGGAGGAATGATGGCTTTCAGGATCATTGTACTTGCCAAACAGGTGCCTGATACGAGGAATGTCGGCGAAGACGCTATGACATCCGACGGCACGGTAAACAGGGCGGCTCTTCCCGCGATCTATAATCCGGAAGATCTGAACGCTTTGGAACAGGCACTTCTGATCAAGGATAAATATGCGGACACGGAGATCATTATACTTACTATGGGTCCGCCGCGTGCCGCCGACATTATCAGGGAAAGTATGTTCAGAGATGCGGACAGCGGATATCTGGTCACGGACAAAAGATTCGCAGGAGCTGATACTCTCGCTACTTCATATGTCATCTCAAAAGCGGTTGAAAAGATAGGCAATTACGATCTGATACTATCCGGAAGACAGGCAATAGACGGCGATACGGCGCAGGTCGGACCTCAGACGGCTGAAAAGCTGAAGCTTCCTCAGATAACTTATGCGGAAGAAATCATTGACATAAAAAAAGACAAAGTAACGGTTAAAAGAAGGCTTGAAAGAGGTGTGGAAGTCGTAGAGTCTTCCCTTCCGGCTCTTATTACAGTACACAGTTCCGCAGAAAAATGCAGACCGAAAAACGCAAAACTTTATATGAAATACAAACATGCGAAAACACCTACAGAACTTCAGACGATCGCCGATGATTACCTGAACCAGTCGGTCAGGAACAAAGATTATCTTCAGATCGAAGAGCTAAGCGTTGACGACCTTAAATGCGATATTCAGAAAATAGGGCTGGCAGGTTCACCGACAAAGGTAAAAAAGATCGACAATGTCGTACTTCAGAGCAAAGACTCTAAGGTGATACGCGATAACGATACTGAGATCAGGCAGCTAATGCAGGATCTAATAACAAATCATACTCTGGGGTAATAAATTGAATAACATTTGTGTTTACTGCGAAATAGAGGACGGCGTTGTAGCCGACGTGAGCCTGGAACTAGTTTCCAAGGCGTCAAAACTCGCTTCAGAACTGAATTGTGAAGTCGAAGCTGTCGTAATAAGTTCAGGAACTGAGAAAATAGCCGAACAGATAACTCCATACGGAGCGGATACAATCCATATCGCTGACGATAAAAGGCTTCATCCGTACACGACACTGCCGCATGCTGCTGTGCTGACGGATATTATAAACAGAAAAAAACCGCAGATCGTTCTGGTCGGAGCCACTTCCGTCGGAAGGGACCTCGCTCCTAGGATCGCTTCAGAATTGAGATGCGGACTTACAGCTGACTGTACTGATCTTGTAATAGGCGATTATTCAGACCCCAAATCCGGACGCGAATACAAAAACCTTCTTTATCAGATCAGACCCGCTTTCGGCGGAAACATAATAGCCACTATAGTAAATCCCGAAACAAGACCTCAGATGGCTACCGTACGTGAAGGAGTCATGAAAAAGGAAAAGACCGCGAAACAGCATAAGACTAAAATCGAAAAAATTGATACTATGAAAATTCTAGACAATGTCAATTTTGCAGTTAAGATAATTGAAAGACATATTGAGCCTAGAAAAGTAAATCTCGGCGCTGCTCAGATAATCGTCGCGGGAGGATTCGGCGTCGGTTCAAAAGAGGGTTTTGATCTTCTCAACGATCTGGCAAAAATAGTCGGCGGTGAAGTTGGCGCTTCAAGAGCTGCGGTAGATGCGGGATACGCTGATCATTCAAGGCAGATCGGCCAGACAGGCGTGACAGTAAGGCCGAAATTATACATCGCCTGCGGTATTTCTGGAGCTATTCAGCACAGGGCGGGAATGGACTCGTCCGCTCAGATAATTTCAATTAATACGGATCCCGAAGCTCCGATCAATTCGATAGCCGACGTTACTCTCGTCGGAGACCTTCATTCAGTGATCCCGAAAATGATCAAGTTTTACAAGGAGCAGTCCAAATGACGAATTTCTACAGAGATAATGAAGATCTGAAGTTCCATCTGAATAATCCTTTTATGAAAAGGGTCGCGGAACTCAAGGAAAGATACTATAAGATCACCGAAAATAAATATTACGGTAAAGACAGGATCAAACCTGATGAATACAAACCGGCCAGTTTTGAGGATGCTCTGAACAATTATGATTCCACACTTGAAATAACCGGAGAGATCGCAGGAGACGTGATCGCGCCTAATGCTGAAAGCGTCGACGCAGAAGGACCTGTCCTGAAGGATAACCGTGTTCATTATGCAAAAGGTACTGTCGAGAATTTGAAAGCTTTAAAACAGGCTAGGCTTACAGGCGTTACACAGCCGCGTAAATACGGCGGACTGAATTTTCCGACTACCGTATACAGCATGATGATAGAAATGGTCTCCAGAGGTGATGCCAGCCTTATGAACCTTTTCGGGCTGCAGGATATCGGAGAAACGGTTAAAGAATTCGCCGACGAGGATATCAAAGCCAAATACATTCCAATGTTTGCTTCCGGAGAGGCTACAGGAGCGATGATATTGACGGAGCCTGACGCGGGATCAGATCTTCAGGCTGTTCAGCTCAAAGCTCATTTTGAAGAAAGCACAGGTCTGTGGAGACTGAACGGCGTAAAAAGATTCATTACCAACGGTAATGCGGAACTTTCCCTGGTGCTTGCAAGAACCGAAGAAGGCACGAAAGACGGTAGGGGGCTTTCAATGCTCCTTTATGAAAGGGACGATACCGTTCAGATAAGAAGAATAGAGAATAAAATGGGTATACACGGATCGCCCACCTGCGAAATGGTCTTTAAAAATTCGCCTGCTATACTTATCGGAAAAAGAAAGTTCGGACTTATAAAGTACGTAATGTCTCTTATGAACGGTGCGAGACTCGGAGTAAGCGGCCAGGCGATAGGAATATCAGAAGCGGCCTATAGAGAAGCGCTCAAATACGCACAGGAAAGGGCTCAGTTCGGCAAAAAGATCAACCAGTTCGCACCGGTATATGAAATTCTGACGGACATGAAGGTTAAGATCGCAGCTCTCAGAACTCTTTATTATGAGACATCAAGATTCGTCGATGTGTATAAATCTCTCGAAGAGATCGAACATGAAAGAGATCTGACGGCAGAAGAAAAGAACGATCTGAAAAAATACAAAAAGAGAGCTGATTTCTACACTCCTCTCGTAAAAGGGCTTTCATCTGAAGCCTGCAACAGCATAACATACGATGCTATCCAGATCCACGGCGGAACCGGGTTTACAAAGGACTTCCCGGTCGAAAGGCTTTACAGGGATGCTAGGATAACTTCCATTTACGAAGGAACTACACAGCTTCAGGTTGTCGCTTCCATAAAGGGGGTCACGAGCAGACTTTTCACCGAAATGATAGACGAATATACTTCAAGAAAGATACCTTACGAGCTTGAATTTTTAAGAAAAGAACTTAACGTTATGCGGAAAATATACGTGAACACTATCGAAAAAGTGGAAAGGCACAATGATCAGGAATTTCTAGATTTCCATGCAAGAAGACTTGTGGAAATGGCCGGAAATCTTATAATGGGTCATCTGCTTGTTCTGGACGCGGCAAGAGACCCAAGATTCAAGCTGACTGCTGAAGTGTTCATTAAAAAAGCAAGGGCGGAAAATACAGATAAAGCTCTTGTTATAAACGACATCGATAACGCCTTTATAAACAATTACAAGGAGCTGACTAAACTTTCCTGATGAAAAGCTATAACATTGCAGCATACATATCAGGTTCGGGAAGCAACCTTAAAAGTATAATTGACAGCAGTCTAAATGGTAATATTTCTTCAAAAGTCAGGCTAGTTATAGCTAACAGAGATGTATCAGGTCTGGATTATCCCAGATCGCTGGGAATAGATACTGCCGTGATATCTCGGGATAATTTATCAAGAGACGAATTCTTAGATGCCCAGCTTGATCTTCTGAACAGGCATAAGATCAATCTTATAATTCTGGCAGGATATCTAAAAAAACTACCGCCGGAGATCGTAAGAAAATTCAATAACAGGATACTTAACATTCATCCCGCTCTTCTGCCGAAGTTCGGAGGAAAGGGCATGCATGGTATGAATGTGCACCGGGCGGTGATCGAAAGCGGAGAAATATTTTCAGGTCCTACAGTTCATTTCGTCGATGAGATCTATGATAACGGACGGATACTTCTTCAACAGAAGATAGAGATCGGTCCTGACGAGACGCCTGAAAATCTTCAGAAACGTGTTCTTGAGATCGAACACAGAATATACTCCGAAGCGATAAAAATACTTGAGGACAGGGAAGAATAATGGATATTAGAGAAATAAAAAGAGCCATAATATCTTTATCGGACAAGACCGGCGCGATTGAATTCGCACGATATCTCGATAAAAAGGGGATCGAAATATTTTCAACAGGCGGAACATTTAAACTGCTTGATCAGAACGGGATAAAAGTTAAGGAAATTACTGAACTTACAAACTTTCCGGAAATGATGGACGGCAGAATAAAGACACTGAATCCGAAAGTTCACGGAGGTTTACTGTGCGTAAGGGATAATCCGGCGCACATGGAGCAGGCCTCTTCTAACGGCGTGGGAATGATCGATCTGCTTGTCGTGAACCTTTATCCGTTCGAACAGACGGTCGCAAAACCTGATGTTTCACTTGAAGAAGCGATCGAGAACATTGATATCGGCGGGCCGGCTATGCTTAGAAGCGGCTCGAAGAATTATAAATACGTGACAGTTATCACGGATCCGTCTGATTATGAGCGCTTTATCGCCGAATACGAAGAAAATGGCGGAACGACCATGGAATTCAGAGAAGAACTCGCGCTGAAGGTCTTCGCGAAAACATCCCGTTATGATTCAATGATCTCTGAATATCTGGAAAAGAAGCTGAAAAACAATTTGAAGAAAACCGTCTTTCTGAACGGCGGCCAGGTTCTCAGGTATGGAGAAAACTCTCATCAGAAAGGAGTTCTGTTCACTGATGAGAATTCCTCGGGAACGCTTGCCGGCGCGATCATGATAAACGGAAAAGAAATGTCCTACAACAATTATATGGACGCACAGGCGGCACTGGACACAGTTCTTGAGTTTAGCGAGCCGGCAGCTGTCGTGATCAAGCACATGAACCCGTGCGGTGCTGCGACGGGAAAAAATATCAGAGAAGCAATAGAAACAGCCTGGTTCTCAGACCCTATTTCAGCTATGGGATCGGTCATAGCGTTCAACAGGGAATTCGATATGGACGCGTTAAGGTTTTTCAGAGGAGATGAAGTAAAGCACCTTTCATTTACAGTAGAGAACGATAAACTCGTTCCATCAGAAATTAAAAGGAAATTCATTGAGGTGATAATAGCGCCGTCATATTCAAAAGAAGCCTTAGAATATATTACTACAAAAAAGAATTTCGAGAATGTCAGAGTTCTCAAAATAGATCTTGAAGCATCAAAAAAAGCCAAAGACTTTAATTTTAAAAGGATCGACGGCGGCTATTTGTATCAGACGGTTGACGATCAGCTATATTCAAAGCTCGATACCGTTACGAAGGCCGGATTTTCGGACGAAATGCTTAGGCTGTCCGAATTTTCTTACAAATGCTGCAAACATACAAAATCTAACGCGATCGTTCTCTGCAGAAAAACTGAAAACGGTTTTTCCGTACTCGGAATGGGTGCCGGACAGCCCAACAGGGTGGATTCTTTGAGAAAGCTCGCAATGACGAAAGCTAGTGAAAATCTTGAATACGAACACCGTTCGCTCGGCATAAAAATACCCTTCGAGGAATATTTCAGAAAAGTTATATCGGAACAGACCGTTCTTGCCAGCGATGCTTTCTTCCCTTTCGACGATACCGTAAGAACGGCGGCGTCCTACGGAATTAAATATATAATTCAGCCTGGAGGATCGCAGAACGATCAGGATTCGATAAAAGCCTGCGACGAGCTCGGAATAGCTATGATCTTCGCCGGCAACAGACATTTCAGACATTAATAAACAATAAGGATATACCATGGATTTTCTTTCGATATTTAACTTTTTTTCTCACGACGTTGCGATAGACCTGGGAACAGCGAACACTCTAATTTATGTTAAGGGAAAAGGGATCGTCGTTGACGAACCATCCGTAGTTACCTGGGACGAAAGACTGAAAAAAGTCATCGCGATTGGCTACGAAGCAAGAAGCATGGAAGGTAAAACTCCAGGCACAATAAGAACGATACGACCCATGAGAGACGGAGTTATTGACGACGATGAAGTGGCTGAAGAAATGATCAGGCAGTTCATTAAGAAGATAAAGACCGGAGCTTTCAGTGGAAGACCCAGGATGATAGTCTGCGTACCGTCCGGAGTTACAAAATCTGAAAAAAGAATTATAAGGAGCGCAGCGGAAAATGCCGGAGCGCGGGAGGTATTTCTGATCTCAGAACCCATGGCTGCAGCCTTGGGTGTAGGACTCCCTGTCGATCAGGCCGAGGGATCCATGGTAGTCGATATAGGCGGAGGCACAACTGAAATAGCTGTAATATCTTTAAGCGGAATTGTTTCCGAGAATTCGATCAGGATCGCCGGAAATAAAATGAACGACGCGATAATTGACTATATGAGAAGTGTTCATAAGCTTCTTATAGGGGAAAGGACAGCGGAAAAGATCAAGATCGAGATAGGTTCGGCCGCTCCGCTTGAAAAAGAACTGAAATCGATAGCCAAAGGAAGGGATCTAATAGCGGGACTCCCCAAGGAGATCGAGATATCTTCGGAAGAAATACGCACTGTACTCGCCCCTATCGTCACTTCGATATGCCAGGCTGTAAAAAGCGCACTAGAGAAAACTCCCGGCGAACTTTCATCCGATATCAGGGACAGAGGCATCGTTTTAACGGGCGGCGGCGCTATGCTTAAAGGTCTGGATCAGAAACTCCAAGAAGAAACTGACCTGCCTGTAATTATGGCGGAAGATCCTCTGACCTGCGTAGTGAGAGGTACTGGGAAAGTACTTGAAGACATGAATAAATACTATAAAATTCTGCTGAACGAATAAATCTTCCCTCTCTTGGAAATGCACTGATGAAAATTACTCCCAGACATAAGCTGTACAGGGATTGGATATATCTGATCTCGACGACACTGATATCTGTTTTTTTCATATTGTTCAACGAATCATCCTTTAACGACACGCTGTCTTCTTACGGAATGGACGCGTTCAGCCTTATTAATTACGATTATTTTTCTTTCAGAGAAAAAAGAGAGCTCGAAAATGAGATCACTGATCTTAAGACCCGTCTGATAAAATCCGAGAACGAGAGAATAAAATTCGCAGAAGCTTTTGATGAGAATTTAAGGCTGAAAGAACTTCTTTCCATAGATATACCTGATTCGTTCGAATATATCTATGCCCGTTTATCCGGAATTGATCCCAACAGCTACGGACGGACAATTCTGATCAATGCGGGAAAAGAAAAGAACGTGAATGAGAACGATGTCGTTATATCAATGAACGGCGTAGTGGGTATAATAATCAATTCAGGTGACAGGATATCGAAAGTAAAGCTCATATCCAACCCTTCCAACAGGATCGCCGTCCGGACGCAGATGAACCGCGCAAATGGAATACTTATCCCAGTTGATCAGGATTACGCATCTGTCGAAGAGATCACTATTACTACGGAAGTAGCCGTAAAAGAAAGCATTTTCACAGCGGATTTCAGTACGATCTACCCGCCGGGACTTTTAGTAGGGGAAGTTGTTACAGTTTCCGATTCATCTGCAACTATCAACAAAAAGATCAAAGTAAGATTTTCGCAGAAATTCGATCAGCTTGACGACGTGTTCGTATTAAAAAAGAAAGCCGGAAAATGATAAGAGAACACATCAAATACGCCCTGCTTTTATTCCTGATAATCTTCATCAGCCTGAAATTTTCATGGCTGTATTCTGTATATAATGTTAGGCCTGACATTCTTATAGTTTTTCTGCTTAGGAGATCTTTTAGCGATCCTGAACCCGGTAAAAACGTTATATGGGGATTTTCCGCCGGCCTCGCGCTCGATCTTGTGATCGGCGACGTCATAGGGATATCTTCACTTTCTTATTGTATAGTTTGCTTTTTTACTTCATTTTACAAAAGAACTATTTCTTATCTTCCCGGATATAAAAGAACGCTTGTATATCTTATTATGATCTTGTTTTCGTCTTTTCTCATCTCATTGGTCACACTATCCGGCCTCGGCTTTTTCAGAAATATGCTTACTGTCGTTATACCTTCAACTGCATATACTCTGGTCATCGCCGTAATACTGCATTCATTAAAACCGACAAAATAATATGGATCATTCAAGAGTAAAAGTATTTTTTTATCTTACACTTGCGGCCTTCGTTATTATACTGGCGAGGATCATATATCTTCAGCACTTCGATGAAGATCTGAAAGAAAGATCGGAATTGAACCGTGTCCGGACTATTGTCGTCGAACCTTCAAGAGGGCGGATATTCGACAGGAACGGCACTCTTCTGATCGATAATCAGTACGCATATAACCTTTATGCGATCCCCGAACAGTTTTTAAAGAACGAAAGCTCTTTCTCTTTTGTTACTGAAAATCTCGGCATCGAAAAAGACACTCTTTTATCTATGCTGACAGCTCCCGAAGTTCACGCTGACAGATTTTTCAGAATTATGCGCGATATTGATTTTTCTGTATATTCATCATTCACAGAGAACAGAAAAGAACTCAGAGGGATCTATATAAAAAAAGAATGGTCCCGAAAATTCATAATAAATTCCGCGCCGCATCTTCTCGGTTATCTCGGAGAGGCGAAAGAGGCAGAAGAGCTTAAAACTGACATTTCTTATGGGGATCTCGTAGGTAAAAAAGGTATCGAATTCGTTTACGATTCTCTACTCAGGGGAGAGAAGGGAATGATGATGGAGATCAAAGACGTTAAGGGAAATAAGATCTCGGAATATAAAAAAGAGGAATGGAAGGAGGCAAAGAGGGGAAAAGATATTTATCTTAGCCTCGATCTGACCCTTCAGCAGTACATAGAAAGATTATTGAGCGGAAAATCAGGTTCGGTTGTCGTGCAGAACTGTAAGAACGGCGAGATCCTTGCGATGGTAAGTAAACCTGATTATCCTGTCGATCTGTTTAATAAAAAACTGTCTAAAGAGGAATGGAAAAAATGGTCGGAAGATCCTGCTGAACCACTATATAATAAAACTATCATGGGCCTTTATCCGCCGGGATCTGTTATAAAAATGGCTACTATTCTTGCCGCAACTGAACAGAAGCTCAAATCTCCTTCTGATAAGGTTAACTGCCCCGGGGGAATGCAGATCGGAAACCGATTTATTAAATGCTGGAACAGGCAGGGAGGTCACGGTAATGTGGATATGCTCTCGGCGTTATATCAGTCCTGCGATACATATTTTTATGATATCGCGATAAGAATAAATCTTGATAAATGGAAAAACACTTTAAACAGGCTCGGCTTCGGGAAAAAGACAGGAATAGATCTCAGATTCGAAAGAAGCGGACTGGTGCCTGATATTAAATACTATAAAAAAAGAATAACCGGCGACCTTGACGGAAGAAGCGCCAACCTCATGATAGGGCAGGGTGAGCTTTTAGTCACTCCTCTCCAAATAGCGAATTACACATCTATTATCGCGAACGGCGGGATAAAATTCACGCCGCACCTTCTTCATAAATACGGAAATGACGGAGAGTTCGCGTATTTTGATTCAACAGCATCGGATACCATAGATTTAGATCCTAAGATACTTTCGGTGGTCAGAAAAGGAATGTATCTCGTTGTAAACACTTGGGGCGGTACGGCAATAAGATCGAAAAGCAGCATTATCAGCTTCGCCGGCAAAACAGGCACTGCCCAGAATCCTCACGGTGATGATCACGCGTGGTTCACATCTTACGGACCATACGATGATCCTGAGATAACCGTCACTGTATTCGAAGAATTCGGCCAGCACGGAAGCGGGGCCGCTCTGATCGCGAAAGATATTTTCGAGTTCTGGTACAATTCGAAAAATAAAAAAGCCCCTGCAGAAGAGGGGCCTGTTAAATCTGATAAACCTTAGTATCTGTCTTTCAGTTCCAGATCCTTGATCAAGGCTCTGTATCTTGCAATATCCAATGCCTTAAGATATTTCAACAGTTTACCTCTTTGACCCAGCATCAGTCTTAAACCTCTTCTTGAATGATTGTCTTTTTTGTTCGCCATCAGGTGATTTGTAAGTTCTTTAACTCTTGTAGAAATAATGACGATCTGAACTTCAGGTCTGCCTGAATCAGTCGGAGTACTTCCGTACTTTTTCATTATCTCCGCTTTTACTTCTTTACTGATCATTTGTATCTCCTTTGTTTTCAATTGCCGCCCAGCATGGATTATACCATCTCACCCGAGCCGGAATCATTTTAGACCGGCAAATTTACGAATTTGTTTTTGAAATGTCAAGAAACGATTCTTCCGGTAATAAAAAAAGACAGATTTCTCTGTCTTTTTTTCACTAGGGGAGTGAGAGTAGCATTCGGGGATGCTTTCGTGATTGTATAATAACTATTTACAATTCGCAAAACAACTTCAAACCTTTTTTTTTATTTTTCTTCCCATTTTAGCTATAAAAACGAATCTGAAGCTCTGCGGGCGATCCTCGATACACTTAAAATCTGGCTCTCAATATAGTATTTTATTTCATCATTAAGTCCGGTTTTATCCAGTCCTTTCAGATACTTCAGATAGCCTTTATGATCCGCATAAAGGAAATAATCGGATTTAATTTTAAGCATTTCTGCTTTGAACGACTGGGAATGAAGGTTAGCAGCAGAAGCTCTGTAAATTATTTGATCCGCATGTTTATGGGCTTCTTCGCTCTTCTGCATCATACAGTAAAGGTCTGAAAGAGATATTGCTGACGCAAAATATTCTATCCCGCCGCGCGAAATTTTCTCCGCAGTATTTACTGCCCGGATCAGATATTCTTCGGCTTTTTTAAATTCACCAAGAGCTTTATGAATCAGACCTTTACCTAATAAATACTTATATTCAAGATCCGGCTTATGATTGTTTTTTAAAAGAACCATAATATCGTTCAGATGCTTTTCAGATTCAGAAACATTTCCTGAAGCCGCATGCATTATCTGAATATAGGATAAATTGGTCGTTAAAAGATTTTTATCTCCGAGCTTTTTGGCTGTTATTAAGTTTTCTTCGCAGAGGTTCAAAGCTTCTCTGTAATCGTTCAGTTTTATCAGAACCAGAGCTTTTTTCGTCGAGGTTAAAAGATGAATCCTTTTTAAAGTAACTATCTCTGGATGCTTTTTCATAAGATCGATAGATCTGTTAAAATAATCAAGACTTTCGCCCAGTTCGCCTGTGTAAAGCATTAAATCGGCATATTTACCAAACAAAAACGCTTTTTGGGAAGTAGTAGCACCCGCAGAATGATCTAGTATTTTCTTTTTGAAATAAGAAATAGCATCGGTAAAATTTCCTGTATATTTATACATTGTCGCCCTGTATCCTTTCAGAGCTTCCAGAATGTCAGACAGTCCGTGTTCTTCAGCTGTTTTCTGTGACGTATTGAAATGTGTCGCTGCCTGATCAGGCATTTCAAAGTAAAGATAAACCGCTCCCAGATAAATTTGATTCATAGCGACAGCTTTATTATCATGGGTTTTTCGGGCGTATTCTAAAGCAGTTTTCATATAGTGAAGTGCGCGGTTTTTGTTCATCTCGTATCTGTAAATATCCGCAAGAAGAGTATAGAAATTTCTCCGGATCTCATTTTCATTCTCTGTTTTAGTTTTTGTCAGCAGATTAAGAGAGTATGTAACTAAATGTTTAGCTTCAGAATTACTGCCCTCCATTCCGAATGCTGTGGCTTTTTTCAAAAGCACATTTAAATACAGGCCGGTTTCCATGTCCGAACCTTTGAGTATATGACCGATCTGATCCAGGATCTGCATTGAATTGTCAGTATCGAAAGCTGTAAGATATGCGCAGGCATCATCATATTTTTTGAACAATATTTTTTCCAGCGACCGATCACATAGTATATTCCTTTACATGCACATAGAATCATTATGTAATTTGAAATTAAGGCTCTTCAAAACTGTTATGATCTTTTTGCCTGAAACCGAATTGAGACACGAGTTTTGTTCATTGATTTTACACACGGTAGATAGAGAATCAAATATAAAATCACTCCAAGATTCGTATTTCTGTCTGTCTTTTATGTAGTTATTTTTTTTCCTCGAGAAAATAAAGTGTCTTTTAAGTTCGCTATAGCTCCGAACACAATGTTCTACGTTCTTGAGATCGCACAACTGAACCGTTTTATCGGTCAGAATTTTTTCTACAGAATAACCTGTCTTTTTGAGTTCCCGTACAACTGTTTCTGCAAAGGTGTCTATTCTACTTCTGTTATTTTCTAATGAATACGCTGCGAAAACAAAACCGTAATTACGATCTTTGATCAGATATCTGAAAATTTTAACCCCGCCGTTGATCTTAGCCGGAACAGTAATGCCCGATATTTTAAGGACTATGCAGGAGAATGGTCTCGAGTTTAGTACCGGAGATTCTTTAATGTCTCCTTTATTAATACTATCCTTTCCGCTAATACAAACTTCCGGTTTAGATTGTTTTAACCATGTTCTGATCGTTTTAACAGATACTCCGTGCTTCAGAGAAAGCATCTTTATTTTCTTTTTAGTTGTCGCTTCTTTTATTATCTGTAATTTTTCATTAATGGTTTTACGCATTAATTTCCTCAATCTTGATATGTCTGATTTTCATCGAAAAAAGTCGTTAAAAGGTTAATTCCTTTCAACTTCATACAATTTATAACTATTCTATGCTTGTGTCAATATGTTTTATTTAAATTTGGAATTTAAGGAATTTTTTTATTGTATCTTTAATATAGAATATTATATTTCACGGCGTGTAAAGAAGTTACGTAAAGGAGAGTCTGCAATGCACATAAAAATTAAGTTAATTACGATTATTTCTGCTGTTATAATAATGGCAGGGTGCAGCACTACAGCCATAAAAGAAGAACCGGTAAATGATAATTGTTCACAGGACAGCGTAGTTTTTATTTCAGAACTTGATTCGCTGTATACCCTTGTCGACAGTCTTTCTGTCACGAACGCGTTTCTGCTCGATAAGGTTGATTCTTTAAAAACTGAGCTGGATTACTACAACACTCTCCCATTCGCCGATAAGAATTTTCAGATACCGAAATCCTACACTTTCGCCGGGTACGAGATCGACCTTACTAACAGCAGGGTTCTTCAGAAATTCGAGAAGATATTCAAAGCGGAACTCAGATATGCGCACAGATATATACCGAGAACCGGAGAGTATTTTCAGTATTTCGATAAAGTTTTAAAATCGTACGGGATTCCTGAAGATCTGAAATATCTCGCAGTCGCGGAAAGCTACCTTAATCCTGACGCCACATCATCAGCAAAAGCCGCCGGAATATGGCAGTTCATGCCTAAAACAGGAAAACTTTACGGACTTAAGCAGAACAATTATATTGATGAGAGAAGGGACGTATTTAAAGCTACAGATGCTGCCGCCAGACTTTTGAGGGATAACTACAATGACCTTATGAATGAAGGTGTTGATGACTGGCTTCTTGCTATGTGCGCATATAATGCGGGAATGGGCAATGTGCTTAAGGATATCAGAGAGCAGGGCGCAAAGAATTTTTTTCAGCTGATAATGAGGGTTGAAGAAACAGATTTTTATGTTTACAGGGCGATAGCTATAAAAATGATCACACAGTATCAGAAGGAGCTCTTCGGAGAAAATTTCGCGCTTGAAAAACCGCTTGAGGAAAAATATAAAGAAGTCCCTCTCGCAATGAAGGGGTATCACGAGATCAAGGACTGGGCGAAGGCTCAGGGTACTACTGTAGCTGACATCTATCAGAACAATCCCTGGATAAAAATTAGTAAACAGAAGAGGTCGAAATATACTCCGATCAATAAAATAATCCTGCCGCCGGGAAATTTTAACGTGCTTATCCCTAAGGAATGCGCTCCCGTGGACAGTCTGATCGTAAAAGTCAGTGAAAAGCTGATGAAGCAGACAACATCGCCTTTGGATTACTACATAGTTAAAAGGGGCGACAGCCTTGGAAAGATCGCGAAAAGATTCGGTATGACAATAAGGGAGCTGAAAGATCTGAATAGGCTTGACGGTGATAATATTATTCCGAGGCAGAAGCTTGTAATCTCGAAAAAATATGCTCAGGAGCTTGAGGAAAAAGAGGAAAGAAAATCAGCAGCGGTTGCTGATTCTTCAAAGTCTAACTCTGAAAACGGGAACGGTTCAGTGATCAGCGACAGTAACTATTACATCGTAAAATCCGGCGATACGCTCAGAAAGATCGCAGATATGTTCAATCTGAATATCGATATGCTCAAAGCAGCCAACAATCTGAAAAGCGACAATATTATGGCTGACCAGAGACTTTTAGTTAAAATAACCAGCTTTACTTATAAGGTAAGAAAGGGCGAAAGCCTGAAAAAGATCGCCGATAAATTCGACACGACAATAAAAAAGATCAAAGCTGATAATAATCTTACATCGAACGACCTGCTCATCGGTCAAAAGCTGAAGATCGTAATGTAGTTTTGATCCATATTTTTCATACTCAAAGGCAGTTAAATAATTCTGCCTTTTTTATTCTTAAATTGAAGCTCTATACTCCATTACGAACCCGACCTGTTCATCCGTCTCGAGTGTACCGGGCCTTATCTTTCTGACGAGATTTATTGCTTCATCCGCCTTAAGCCCGAATTTGACGAGCGTACATGCCGCAACCGTACCAGATCTGCCTAGTCCGCCCATGCAGTGGATTAGTATGCTTTTTCCTTCGCTTACATCATTGAGGATCATCTCAGCCAGCATAACCGCCTGTTCGGGTGTTGGAACTCTGAAATCCCCTATAGGCGAATGAATTAACTCTATCTCGAATTCCTTTAAACTTTGCTCTCTCTGTTTTACAGTCTCGCCTGAAAGATAATCAAGCTCTTCCTCTTCCTGAAGACAGTATATCTTCGATATTCCCTGCTCTTTCATCGAGCGGTAATCATCGAATCTGACCGAACCGTATCCGGGTGCTCTTCCGAGTCCGATCCTTCCCTTGATATCAATATGTTCTTTATCTATCCAGTTGATCTCGTAAGTCATCTATCCCCCCAGCTCTCTTAAGTCTCCGTTACGCTTTGTAAATCCTGTTTTATCGAGATATTCCATGATAGGAACAACATATTTTCTTGAACTGCCGAACAGTTCGGATACTCTGCCTACTTTGACCGGCCCGGTTTTGATGATCTCGGATTTGATCAGCTCTTTCCCTTTATCCAGAATTTCTTTAGCTATGTAAAAATCCTCGTCGATCTTTACTAATGAACCTTTTGAAGCCAGCATTCCGGCGTACTGCCTGATCTCTTTTAAAGGCAGCCTGAGATCTTCGCTCAATTCCTTGACCGTCTTGGGTGTAAATGCGTCTTCTTTGTAGCATTCCATCACAGAATCAATCGATTTCTGCATTTTCGCGTCTATCTGAACCGAAAATTTTTTCAGACTGACAAGATTGTTCGCGATATCTATCCTGTTCTGCGACATTATGCTTAACACAGCATCGAACAGCTCAGCATCTATCACGGGAGATATTTTTACTTTCAGTTCCTCTTTAGACATACCGTCCTTGTGCGTGAATTCCTTATGGAATTTTTCGAGTATGTCCGAAGCTTTCTGCTGAAGTTCTTCGTAATTTGATTTATGGTAATATTCCTTTTTAATCTCTTTTCCGATCCTGACGATCTTTTTTTCAGCCTGCAGTTTTTCTATCGCCTTCAAAGTTTCTGTTTCCGCCCACGCGACCTTTTTAGATATTTCGGACAGGCTCAAAGGTCTGAACAGCGACATGAATACGGTCTCTTCGACAAGCCTGTTCTGATCGCCTTTTTCGATGACAGTTAGAACTTCAAAAAGCTCATTGTCGAAGCGTTTGGATTTTTTCGCGTTGATCGTAAGTATCTGCCCTCCGCCTATCGTTATCTGCGGGGAGTATGACCTGATGACGAATCTTTCCTCGGGAGATATATTCATCTGCTCTTCGAGCCTGAATTCCGCAAAGCAGCTTTCGCCCGGCTTTATAACGTCCCTGTCTAAAAGAACGATCCTGCCCAGAACCTCGTTCGTTCCTGCGTGAACCCTCACCCTCACCCGATTCTCCAGCTCTTTAGACGACTGCAGCAGATAGAACTTCCCGGTAAATATATATGAAGGCTCAAGATAGCCTGTCGAAACAAGAACATTACCTCTTTCAACTTCTTCGACCGACACACCGTGAAGATTGATCGCAGCCCTGTCACCTGCTGTCAGCTCCTGCCTGTTCACGCCGTGTGACTGAAGGCCTTTTACCCTCACTTCGACGTTTTTCGGCTGAAGAGACAGTCTGTCCCCTTCCTTTACTTTTCCTGAGAGAATAGTGCCGGTTATTATAGTACCGAAGCCTTTCATTGTGAAGACCCTGTCGACAGGCAGCTTGAAAATACCCTTGTCAAGACGCGGGGGATGATTCTCTTTTTTCTCAAGTATCATGTTCTTCAATTCCTCTATCCCTCTGCCTGAAAGAGAATCTACCACATAGATCGGTTTCCCTTCGAGAAAAGTCCCTTTAACGCCTTCTTTGATCTCCTCCTGAACAAGCTCCAGCCAGTCCGGTTCGACCATATCTGCCTTTGTAAGCACTATCACGCCATCTTTTACCTGCAGAAGGTTAAGTATGTCGAGATGCTCTCTCGTCTGAGGCATTATGCCGTCATCTGCGGCTATGACGAAAAGTGTGAAATCTATCGTCGACACTCCGGCGAGCATGTTCTTTATAAACCTTTCATGCCCGGGCACATCGATTATCGTGATATCCGATCCGAGAAAGGCGAACCCTATATCGATCGTGATATTCCTTTCTTTTTCCTCTTTTAAAACATCGGTGTCCATGCCTGTTAGCGCTTTTACCAGCGATGTTTTTCCGTGGTCTATATGGCCTGCTGTACCGAGAATGAAGTGCGACATGAGTGTTCCTTATTATGTACTTTACAAAAATATACATAGAGATATTCTTATTTAAAAGCGAATTTTAAATTAAATGCTCGGCATAAATTCATCTCAAAACGGACCCTGCCTCATCCGGCCGATCGCTACTTTATAACATTTACCGTACCGGCAGGTAAAGAGGTGTAAACGGGTTCCGTTTGTATATGAATTATGTCTCGCCGCGTGACCTGGGTAGGTTAAAAAGTCGAGCCATATATTTTGAGAAACGGGAGTTTATTAATAAATCGTCAAATAATACCTTATATAATTCATGAAGGATCGACATCCGTTACGTATTTGATCCCGCCGGTACGTGTTGCTCTCAAACAAGCAATTGAACAGATGGCTGCAGGATGAGATCCAGAATGAAGTTATATAAGGTATCTACAAGAAGTTATGTCTCGCAATTTATAACACACAGGTTACCGAATAAAAACTACCACTTCCTCTGCCTGGTGTCCTTGTCGAACTTGAGGTCGGAGAAAATGCTTGATTTAGTATTTATAAGAAGCTTGAATCCCTTGTTGAAAAGATCCCATTCGAACTCGCCCTGCCAGCAGTGCATATCGCGCGCGACCTTGATCACTGTTGAAGTAATTTCCTTGGGCATCAGAAAATTAAGAGTGGCGGAATATTCGACCGACCAGCTCTCAGTAAGTGATATCCTCGCGCCTATATTACCGTTAAAATTCTTCGTATAATTATCATTCGAATCATAACGTTCTGAGAACATGACGCGACCGTTGATATCGAAAGGAATGCTCGTATAGTTACCCCTTGAAATATTGACCAGCCCGGTATCTGAATATCCGGTTTTAGAAGGATCGGCCTTTTTCCCGAGCGTGCCTTTGAATGTAAAAGGAAGCTCGACCGAATAATTCACATCCCAGCTTTCCATCCTGAACGGATTTTTGTCCCAGAAGGTAAAACTCGAGTTAATATAATCGCCCTTTCCGCCGTCCGCAGTATAGGGAGTAATTACCGAATTAGCATTACCGTTGACGGAAAGCCTGATATAATCGCCTATGATCTGCCCGTTATAGATATTGGAATTAGCTCTCGCGTTGATCACAGACATTTTATTGCTGTCGGCGGCAAAATTATAAAATCCGGAAAAGTTCAGGTTGAAAAGTGTACGCGAGCTCTCGTTCTCTCCGTATCTGATCTTTGCGTCGAAAATATTATTCAGCGAATAAGTCAGCTTCATAGTCTCAGATGAAGGCGTTGATCCGATCAGCGACGGCGAAAAAATATCTTTCTTGTTCCCGAGCGAATCCTTAACAAAATATCCGTAACTGCTTTTTGAAAAATCAGGATAATAAATGAATCCCATTGACGGAGCTATTGTATGCCTGAGTTTACGGAAAGCCCCGATCTCCGGCTGAAATATACCGTAGATCTTAGTATCGAGATTAGCGGACAGGTCGTAAGTGCTCCTTGTTTTCGATCCCTTAACTATATTCAAATCTTCATCAATGTATCTGAAAGCGACGTCATGCTTGTAATTGAAGCTTTCCTTAAGATTGAAATACCTTAAAACCTTATGGCTGAACTGAAGATACGAAGCCGTATTGATCCCGTAATTCGTCAGAGTCGAGTCTTTGTTGTAATTCTCATATTCTTCTTCGGTCGTGTCTGACACATAATATTTGCTTTTATGGTCCGCAATTTTTAAATTCTGGCTGCTTCCGACCCTCAGATTCCCGTATTCCGTTCTTTCGCTCAGATTTAGCCCGGATGAAGTATTCTCGTCGAATATATTCTCATCTTCATAAACATTCACATTACGCACTGAATTGAACGATCCGCTGTACTGGAATTTTTTAAAAACCGAAGGAAGATCTGAATCGGCAAAAGGCCTTCTGCCGCTCAGACTGTAGCTGACGTTCGGGAATGTGTATTTAACGATGGCCGTATCGACATACTGCGTAACTGATGACATCGTTCTAAAATTATCGCCTGAATTATACCACCGTTTGGTGAAGATCCCGCTGGAATAAAGCTTGTTCGTCATTCTGTCTGCGCTCGTTTCGCCCAGATCCCGCACAAGGCTTCTCTTCGTCACGTAATCCGCGCTTGCATTTAACGACATTGATGGACTTATCTTATGATTGTGTACTCCCCTGAACCTCCAGTCGTGGGTTTCGTGGTCGTTAGTAAAATCGGCCGATATAAAACCGTCCAGAGAATATTTCTTTTTATATCTGAAATTCTGTTTTAAAAGGTAGCCGTATCTGTCGTAATAATCCATCATTACAGTATAGTCAGTATAATCCGTCATATCCCAGAAAAATCCGAGATGCTTGAACGAATTGCCTTTCGTGCTGCTGTAGTAATACGACGGCAGAATGAATCCCGAATTCCTGCCTTTGTTGTTCTTGTACAGAATGAAAGGGAACCATGCGACCGGAACCTCGTCGAAATAAAGGCTGATCGGCTTTGCGAAGACCCAGTTGTTCTGAGTTACGATAATGCTGTCCGCCCTGAAATGATAATGCTGATGAGGCAGGTCGCAGCTTGAGATCTGTGCGTTTATCCCGTGAATGTCGTTATTCTCTAATTTGAGCATGTCGCCAGACCGGAAGTATGTGTCGTCCTCCTGCCTTGAACTCTTCAGAACAGTTTTTGCTGACGATACTTTTCCCTGCTTCGTATCAAGATCGTACGACATTTTATCGCCGGTGACGGATTCGTTCCCTTCGGAAATTGTAGGGACGCCGGTAACGATAATGCTGTCTATCTTGCCTGGAGATGTTTTTGAAAAAAGAGTATCCTCCTTCTGCGAAGCCGAAACAGTATTGTTCTTCATATCAAGAACTATGCTGTGGGCAGTAAAAGTCATTGCCTTGTATCTGAGCCTTGAATTGCCTGAAAGAAAGATCTTTTCTTCAGCCGCGTTGTAATCAATTCTGTCCGCGAAATAAAAAATTGCCGTATCCGGCTGTGCGGTCTCTTTTTCTGTCTGAGCATATAATGAGAAGATCAATGCCAGCACCGGTATGATAAAAAAACCGCGCATTCAGCCTTCTATTTCTTTTTCTGTTTTACAGACAGCGGTTTGCCTTTCGCGTGAACTATCTGCCCGTCATCTATCATTTTCCAGAGAACGGAATTGATATCCTGAGGCGTGAGATGAGAAAGCATCCCGTTAAATTTCGATCTCGTTTTTCCTGAAGGATAGTATCCGCTTAATACGTAAGGAAGGTAAGTTTTATAGAATTCCTCGCTTCCGACAGCTTTGATTATCGCCTCTTTTATCTCATCCACAGAATTGAGCATCATGTCGGAATACATATCGACAGTTTCCTTATCGAACTTATCATCGAATGAAAATGTGATCAGCTTATTGTCCTTCCTGAAAAGCCCGACAGGCACTTTATACGAATAGAACAGACCTGACTTCGAACCGTTTTTCGAATTCATCTTTTTTATGAAGGCGTTTAGAACCGTTAGCGATATGAAATAAAAATCATGATCGGAAAAAGCTTTTTTTGACGCGCTGAATTTTCCGAAATCCTTGACTGCTATCCATACCGGAATGTCCATTTCGTTCTGAACTGTTAAAAGTTCATTTACCTCTTCCTTGTTCAGATTGAAATATTCAGCTTTATAGTCTCCTCCGATCTCGTAAAGCTTGCGGCATTTTACATCAATAAAGATCATGCCGATGTTGGGGACTTTTACAAGAAAATCCGGCCTTGTTTTGCCTATGTTCAGGTAAAAATCCGGAGATCTGTCGCTCATCTGAATGAAATTTCCGGTATAAACACATTTGTACTGTTTTCTTTCGAATATCTTTCTCAGGTCGTTCTCTGCGATAAATGATGCTATCTCCGTAGTCTCGAAGAAACTCGATATTTTGATTCCTTCGATCTTCTTTCTGCCGGTCAATAGAGTAATATCCGAATCCTTTACTTTCTCGTGCTTCATGTCGTCATAGAATTTGCTTCTGTGAAAACCCTGATAGATCTCAATGGTGTTTTCCTTTGAATTTCGCACAAGTTCCGCCATTTTTGCCTCCCGATCAGATTATTTTTTTTATTTCCGATAAATATTCGATGTAAAAATCATATTCCCTGAAAGTTTCAGCCGTTTGTTTACCGTATCCCGTGCCTACAAGTATCGTCGTAAGACCGGCATTTTTCCCCGCTGTTATATCAGCCTTTTTATCACCTATCATATAGGATTCATTTCTGTCGATATCGTGCTCCACCATTGCTTTTTCGATAAGAGCAGTTCCGGGTTTTCTGCATTCGCAATCGATCGAATATTCAGGGACAGATCCTTCAGCATAATGGGGGCAGTAATATATACCCGCGAACGAAAATCCGCGTTTTTCAGCTTCATTACGGATACGTTCGTGAAGTTTTTCAACATCATTGACCGAAAAATATCCCCTTGCGATGCCTGATTGATTTGAGATTATGATAAGCTTGTATCCCTTGTCATACAGGTATTTCAATGCAGCAGGAACGCCTGCCTCGAATTCAAAATCCTCTATCCTGATAAGATAATTTTTGTCAACATTGACCGTTCCGTCCCTGTCCAGAAAAACCGCTTTGTGCATCAAACTACCCGCAGCTGAAAAATATACGGGATTTCCGCTTTATATTTGTTGTGCTCGACCCTGTTCAGAACCTCGTCGATCTGATCCATAGTATAGCCGAGGTTTATCGTATCAAGCTTACTGTGTTTTTCGTCAAGGATCGCGTCAAGAACGTCGTCCGCCTGCCTGTACGTGAACCCGAAATCTTTCTCGTCCGTCTGCCCTTCAACAAGGTCGGCTGAAGGTTTTTTGTCTATTATATCCTGAGGTATCCCGAGATATTTTGCCAGCGCCCAGACCTGCGTTTTATACAGGTCGCCCAGAGGATTTACGCTTGAAGCGAGGTCTCCGTGAAGCGTTCCGTACCCGAGAAGCCTTTCTGTCTTATTACTCGTTCCGAGCACAAGAGCTTCCAGTCCCGCTGACAGATCGAAAAGCGTTATCATCCTGCATCTGGCCATAATGTTACCGAGCCTTGCAGGTGATACGTCATTAAGCGATTCGGAAAATGCATCGACGGCCGGGGAGATATCTACCGTCATTGATCTTACACCTAAAAGTTCTATCATTCTGTCGGCGTCTTTAACGGACTGCGGATTACTTGTCCGGTAAGGCATTTTTACGCAGTAAACATTATCTTTCCCGAGCGCTCTGACGGCCAGATACGCTACTACCGCTGAATCTATACCTCCCGACAATCCGAGGACGGCTTTTGTAAAATTGGCCTTCCTGAATATCTTCTGCATCCATTCTTCAATTCTCTCGACCGTTCTTTCTTCATTTATGGAAAGCATCGGCTTCCCCTCCAGTATGGTTTATTATCTTTTACCCTGTTTAGATTCCTTTACCGGCTTAATCGCGCTTTTATCTATCTTTTGCGGTTTTGCATCTTCAGGTTTTAATTCTTTAGCTTTTTCATCATATGCTTTTTTTGCGTCAGCATCTTCTTTTTTCAGCCTTTCGCGTTTGCCTCTTTCTTTTTTGAACTTTGTCTTAGCTTTGAGCCTTTTAAACTCTTTTGATCCGGGCTTTATTCCCAGTTTTTTTGCGATCTCGCCCCAGCCTTTTTCCTTGTTCTCGCCGTAAATTTTCATCACTTCTTCGGGATTTTTCTTTGAAACTTTTGCGAGTTCCATCGTCATATAAACATCAGCCGGTTGCATTTTCTTAAGATCAAGCGCTTTGTCGATAAGGCTTTTTTCGACTTTATACTCTTTTGCGGTCTCGGCTTTAAAAAGCTCCAGCCTAGCCTTTTCCATCACGTTCATTTCGTTGAGATGGGTGTCGAATTCCGCATCGCCCGTCTTTGGTTTTATCGCATCCAGATCGATCGCGTTCGCAGTCAGAAAAACCGCTGTTAACGCAGTGAATAATAATTTTTTCATTTTTTTCTCCGTTTTGGTTAATGATAACTCTTTATACTTAAATACTATAATAAAGTTAAGTGAAAGTAATTCAAATGTCAATTGCGTGTTGGATTATTGAAATAAATTTATTACATTTGATATGTTAAAGAAAATCCGGGATTATTATGAAAACCAATCATCAGAACTTAAAAATATCTGTTTATTCTTTCGGTTATCAGAAGAGCGGTATTCCCGAGAATGAGTTCGGAGACGGAGGCGGTTTTGTTTTCGACTGCAGATTTTTACCGAATCCGTTCCATGATCTTACGCTCAGAGAATATACTGGACTAGATAAACAGATCATTTCATTTTTCTCTGAATACCGTTCAGTGAAAAGTTTTGTCGAGGATTGCGCAAGAATGGTCGAAAAGGCAGCCGAATCGTATCTCGAGCGTGGTTTTTCCAACATTCAGGTTTCTTTCGGATGTACGGGCGGCCGTCACCGTTCTGTTTTCTGCGCCGAGGAGTTCGTTAAGATGATGTCTTCGAAAGGGTTTAGCGTTAGCGTCGAACATACCGAGTTATAGAAAAGGAGAAGCCCCGTTTTCGGACCGGGGCTTTGTTGAGTGAGAGTAGGAGGTATGTTATGTGAAGTGTTCGCCAAAGCTTATTACCACTCTTATACAACCGGCATTTTAATAAAGTTCCAATTTTTTATACATTTGTTTATTCAGCCTTAGTTTTATCAAAATAGAAAATCTCAGCATTTATAGCAGACCCGGTATAACTTCATTCCGGATCTCATCCTGCAGCCATCCTCTCAATAACTTCTATGCAATCAACACGTACCAGCGGGATCAAATACGTAACGGATGTCGATCCGTAACGAATTATATCGGGTCATTACAACCTCCACCGGTCATACGGCGAGACATAATTCATAACCAAACGGATCCCGTTTACCCCTCTTTACCTGCCGGTACGGAAAATGCTTTAAAGTAGTAATCGGACTGATGAGAAAGGGTCCGTTTGGAGATGAATTTATGTCGAGCTAATTATTATTTTCTACATGACACCTGAAAAAAACTGCCGTCGGAATAGATCTCGACAGTTCCGTTCAGGTCGGTACGCAAAACATTTGAACCTTTAGAAATCAGACGGTCAAGTACATTTGCTGTCGGATGGCCGTAATCATTACCGTATCCGACCGATATTATGGAATATAACGGCATTACAGCATCGAGGAAAGGCTGTGTCGAACTGGATGAACTTCCATGATGAGCGACTTTTAATATCTCGTAATCCTCAAGAGGATCGAGCAATCCGCGGGTAAGAATTACATCTTCCGCATCTTCTTCGATATCACCAGTAAAGATCATCTCAAAATCATGAAATATCATTTTTAAAGATAACGACCTGTCATTTTCAGAAGTGGACGGATCGCTCGGAAGATCTCCGTAATGAAGGATCACTCCCTTCACAGTTTCAGAAAAATACAGAGTATCGCCGAACGCGGGCAGAGAATCCCTGTAACTCAATGAATCAGAATAACTGATTATCCCGCTGTCATATAAGTCATAAAGTCCGCCGTAATGATCTTTATCGTGATGGGTCTCGACAACGTATTTTAATTCGCTGATATTCCGCGAAATAAGTTCATTCAATAATATCTTCGATCCGGATCCCTGCCATGATTCAATACCAAGAGTTCCGTAACCGCCGTCCATAACGGAAGATAGGCCGTCAGGTGGCGTAATAATAAAACTGTCGCCCTGTTTAACGTCAAGAACAGAGATATTTAAAGCTTCGTGGTCCGTTGTGCCGATAAAAACTTCACGGGAACAAACAGTATCTGTGCCGGATATCACGAACATATCATAAATTCCGGGATCCTCATTGTCCAGAATATAAAGATCAGCCTCTGATTCTTTACATCTCACAAGTTCAATTACAGAGCTGTCTTTCGAAAAGATCACTCTATCGAAATCATAGCCTGCCGCATCGAAATTATACTTACCCGAGTTTAGAACAATATCGGGCTTTTTTTCGACAAATATCCTGTCCTCGCAGGAAATGAACAGATAAAAGAATAAGAAAATAAAATATTTTAAATACTTCATTTTTCAAAAAATGACGTTAATGGAGCATCTTTGTCGGCGATTATCCGGTTGTCGGAAATAATTTTCGATATCTCCTTAAAATTTTTCTCGCTCTTAAAATTCTTGTTCTCAATGAACATTAGATCGACGGTATCGGTGATCCTGCCTATAGTAAGGCTCTCCAGAGGAAGGTTGAGAGTGTAGGATTCGTGCTTTTTAGCGATCTCGACGATAAGGCCGCTCTGCTCCAGATGATGAAGGCATTCCGTAATTTCCAACACAGGAATATCCAGCTCTCTGCTGATCTCAAGCTTGGATGACTGCTCTTTTCCTGCTATAAAATTCTTCGCGATCTTGATAATGACCATGAGAGCGATCCTTGTTCTGTCGACCCTGTTCGATAAAAGGTTCTGCTCGATATGGGTAAGGTTATGAACATTCTGACGCACATACGTGATCTGAACGCTGACAAGAACCACTATCCATGAAAAATAAAGCCAGAGCATAAAGAACGGGACCGCAGCTATCGAACCGTAGATAACGTTGTAGCTGACGGCAAGTTTCGTGTAATGAATAAAAAGCGCTTTTAAGAGGATCATACTGACCGCTCCTGCCACTGCTCCGACAAGCGCATTTAAAAATTTAACTTTCGTGTTCGGAATAATTACTATCAGAAAAAGGAACATCAGGATCATGAGGATATAAGGAGTAAGATAAAACATCATAAAAGAGAATAGTCCGCCTAAGATCTCGCTCGATCTGATGTAATACTCAAGCCTTGAAGTAAGCCAGAGCGACATTATCATAAGTACAGGCGCTACGAATATTATCGTCAGATATGTTTTCAGCATCTCGACCGGATTTCTGTTCTTCCTGACCTGGAATATTGCGTTGAAGGATGATTCTATGGATGAAAGGATAGAATAAACCGCTCCGAGTAGGAATATAAAACCGATGCTTCCGAGAGTGTCGACAGTGGCTGAACCGAGGAACGAATCGATATACCCGCTTATGCTGTCGCCCATGCCTGCCGTCAGATATTCATAGATCATCGGTTTTATCTTCGTTTCGACCAGGTTTCCGCCGAAAGCCTTAAAGAACATGAAGAGTATGGCAAGGACAGGAATAAGAGACAAAAGGGTTGTAAATGCAAGTGCGGAAGCTCTGCTAAGAATAAAATTTTTATCAGAAAGTTTTACGACAAGTATTGCCATCCTCAGTTCGTTTATAAAGAATTTGCTTACTCCTGAAACATGATGCTCGATATCCAGAAACCACAGGTCCTTCTTTATAAAATCCTGTGCTTTTTTAATTTTTGTCTTTATATCCATCGCAAATTCTCTTAATTATTGATTTTATATCATATAAATTTGATAAAGATACGCCGATAAGTCAAGAAAATTATTCCCGTCTGACCTACAGGTCGTATTTGCCGCCGGCGAACCTGTCGATATTGTCTTCGAACTTGAGAAATTTTTTATCGAAATGAAGGAAAACCGATCCTGTAGGACCCGATCTCTGTTTTCCGATAATAATTTCTGCCAGCCCTTCCTGATCTTTACCGTCAGGTCCTTTTATCCCGTAAAATTCAGGACGGAGAATGAAAAGTACAAGATCGGCATCCTGCTCGATAGCGCCGGACTCCCTTAAGTCAGACAGGATCGGTTTTTTATCCTGGCGTTTATCGACCTCCCTGTTAAGCTGTGAAAGAACTAGTATCGGAATGTCGAGCTCTTTCGACAACCCTTTTAATGATCTGGATATCCTTGATATACCTTCGTGCCTTTCGACATCCGAATCGGTCTCCATCAGACCGATGTAATCGACTACAATAAACCCGATATTCTTGTCCTGCTTCAGCCTTCTTGCTTTTGTTCTTAATTCGAGAACATTTAAAGATGATGAGTCGTCAATATAGATAGGCAGTTGACCAAGTTCGCCCATACCGAGCCCGAGAGCAGTCCATTCGTTCTCAGCGAGATTCCCTGTCCTCAGCTTTTTTAAACTAACGTTTGACACCATGGACATCAGCCTCATTGCAAGCTCTTTTCTGCCCATCTCGATACTGAAAATCGCTACGGGAACCTTATCCGCTGATTTTGCCGCGTTTATCGCAAAATTTAGAGCAAGCTGGGTTTTACCCATACTCGGTCTCGCCGCAAGTACTATCAGGTTGCTTTTCTGCCATCCCGCGGTGTATTCGTCAAGCTCGTGATAACCCGAAGTCACACCTGAAATGTCTCCCTTTTTTTCAGCCCATTTTTCTATCTGGTTAAAAGTTTCCATTACGACTTTGTCTATAAGCTGCGGAACGCTTCTGTTCTTCTGTTCCGCGAGGCTGAATATATCCCCGGAGAGCTTATCCAGAAGCTCTGTCGCATTTTTTTCTTCTCTGAACGCGGCCGTAATTGAGTCCGTACTCACATTTATTAAAGACCTCAGAAGGAACTTGTTTTCCACGATCGCGGCATAATGCCTGATGTTCGCGCTAGTAGGCACTGCGTCAAGTACTTCGCCTAAATATGCCGCTCCGCCCGCTTCCGTAAGCTTTCCGTTCTTGTGAAGCTGATCTTTCAGGCTTAAAAGGTCCGCCTTGTTATTCTCGTTAATAAGCTGTTTTGCCGCCTCGAAAATATACCTGTGCTGCTTTAAATAAAAGTATTCATCCTTAAGATATATCTCCTTCAGCTTTTCATTCCAGTCCTCATCCATCATTATGCAGCATAGGAGGGCTTTTTCAATTTCTATATCGTGAGGCGGTATTTTTTTAAGATCATCACTCATGGCATCTCCGTTTTGTAATTTATTTGTGAAATGGACAGGAAAGATAAGTCTAAACTCCATTCAATTCAATTAAAAACTCGAATTAATTTCGATTCTGTGAACAAATTCCGGCCCGTGCCTGAATATCCGGGCGAAATTTCAAAAACAGCCGCTGTGAATTTCGTTTATAATTCATAAAATTCTTGCTATAAATCCCGAAATAACATAAATTTGACCGCTGTTTGAAATTGCATATAACCCGGAGCGAAAATGATATTCATACTTATAATAATAAACCTTCTCTGGGCTTCAACGTTCATTTTCGGCAAGATACTTCTTGAGGTCTTTTCAGTCAGTTTTTTGATATCGTTCAGATTTCTCCTCGCAGGCATAATTTTCGGCATAATTTTCAGAAAAAAGATCAGCATTAATAAGGAGATGCTTTATAAGGGCGGCGTGATCGGCGGCATCAATGGTTTTTCGATGTTATTACAGGTGATCGGACTTCAATATACTACCGCATCGAATTCGGGCTTTCTGACGGCGACATATATTCTTTTCCTGCCTTTCATAGAGATGGCTCTTTGGAAGAAAAAGATCACCGCGAAAGTATATTTGAGTGTTATTATCGCGTTCGTAGGAGTATTTCTGCTTTCGGTGAGCGACTTCAGTTCGCTTTCATTCAATAAAGGAGATCTTTTTACCTTAGGCTGCGGATTTTCTTTCGCGTTCCAGATATTTTTCATAAGCCATTTTACAAAAGCGGAAAATATATTCTCCCTGCTTTTCGT
>JAKQBN010000048.1 GCA_029559475.1 bacterium | reverse complement strand
AAAACTTTTTTCATAGCCTAAATTTAACGTATTATTAATAATAATGAAATAAAAAAGGGAGCGTGTTTTGCTCCCTTTTATGAAATATGCGTCTAAAGTTTATTCTGCTGCGGGTGCATCCTCAACCGGTTTTTCTACGGGTTTTTCCGCATTTGCTACATGAGATTCGATATCCTTTCTCGATGCGGATTCTTTCGTTCTCATAGTGACTTTTCTGAGTTCAGGATTATATGAATCTACTGTAAGATCTATCTCCTGTCCTTCCTGAATGTCGTTGAATTTCTGAACCAGGTTTTTCGGTGCGAATCCTTCTACCGGCGGATCGTCAAGTTCTACAACGATGCCTTTATCGATCTTTTTGATCACCTTGCATTTTGTTCTGTAACCTTCAACAAGAATTTTCTCGAATTCAGTCCACGGATCTTCAAGCGTCTGTTTGTGGCCCAGAGCTATCCTTCTTTCTTCTTTGTTAATGTCGAGGACGATAACTTCGATGTCTTCGCCTTTTTTAACTACATCTTTTGGATGTTTAAGTTTTTTGGTCCATGAAAGGTCTGAAATATGAACAAGACCGTCAATTCCGTCTTCAAGTTCAACGAACGCGCCGAACTGAGTTAAGCTTCTTACGATGCCTTTATGTTTCGATCCGACAGGATATTTGTTCTCGATTATAGCCCAAGGATCCGGTTCAAGCTGTTTTAATCCGAGAGATATCTTCTTCTCGTCTTTTTTAATGTTCAGAACGACAGCTTCGACAACATCGCCCAGGTGAAGATAAGCGCTCGGATGCTTAACGTGCTGTACCCAGCTCATTTCGGAAATGTGGATAAGCCCTTCGATGCCTTTTTCTATTTCAATAAATGCGCCGTAATCTGTTATGCTGACAACTTTACCCTGAACTTTACATCCTTCGGGAAATCTTTCTTCGATGCCGTCCCAGGGATGAGGTGTAAGCTGCTTAAGACCTGCGGAAACCCTTTTCTTGTCGTAGTCAATGTCGAGGATCTGAATTTTGATGGTTTCATCAAGCTTGCAGACTTCGCTCGGATGGTTGACCCTGCCCCACGAAAGATCGGTAATATAAATAAGTCCGTCGAGTCCGTTAATGTCGACGAAAACGCCGAAATCCGTGATATTCTTAACGATAGCTTCTTTGACATCTCCGACCTGAAGGTCTTTGAGCGTTTCGTCTTTTCTCTGGTTAAGATCTTTTTCAAGTATGATCTTTCTGGAAAGAACGATATTTTTCCTAAGTTCATTAAGCTTGACGATCTTGAAGTCCATAGTGTTGCCGATAAGTGCATCGAAATCCCTGACAGGATAAACGTCGATCTGTGATCCCGGTAAAAATGCTTCTATACCGAAAAGATCTACAACGATCCCGCCTTTTACTCTTCTTAAACATTTACCCTGAACGATAGTCTGTTCTTCGTAAACTTTCTGTACCTGTACCCAAACCATCATGAAATCTGCTTTTCTTTTTGAAAGGTCAAGGTTGCCGCCCGCACTTTCTACTGATTCGAGGAATACGCTTATTGTATCACCCCTGTTTAGCGATTTGATATCGTCAAATTCATCCAAAGGAATTAATCCTTCGCTTTTGAATCCGATATCGACAGCCACACCTGTCGGCCCGATATTGACGATTCTGCCTTCGACTATCTCGCCCTCTTTAATCTCGGTAAGAGATGTGTCGTACATCGCCAGCATTTCCTGTTTCTGCGCTTCTGAATACTCTTCTTCTTTCAGATCGTTAATATTATCGATCCAAATTTCATCCTGTTCCTGAATGGAACTCTTTTCTGTTTGGTTCATTGTTAAATTACCTCCTGGATTTGAACGGTCTACCGGTACTACCGGAATAATCGCCGTTTCGGAAATGCCAAATATATCTTTTCGGAAGATCGAAGTCAAGTTATTTTTGAATAAACAATCTGAATCAATATATAAACACTTGCAAAAAATAAAATAATTTGGTAATTTCGAATTCGGATAATTCACGCCTGAAGGAGATAAGATAAAAGGTAAGGGCAGGTACATACATCATATTATATCCGGACTGATAATTACTGCATTTGCTGTTTTTCTGGTTTATTCATACGGAATACACAGATTAGATCTGTTCTCCAATCCCTCTTATGATGAAGTTGAAGTGGTTATTAGCGATTCTTTGAATATTTCATCAGCCGACAGTTCATTGTTCCTATCGGGGAAAATACTTCCTAACGAAGGGATATCAAAGTCTTTGATGGCTGTTGAAGGCGTTAAAATGGATCATGTTCTTGAGATCACTACATCGTTGAAACCCTACGTGGATCTCCGCTTTTTAACAGCGGGTGAAGATTTTATCATTGAAACGGATCTGAATAAAGAGCTTATTAAAAGTTTCAGCTATAAACCGGATCAGGTTACGACGCATAAGCTGACGAGGAACATCGACGGCGCTCTTGAATACGAGCTGATCAAGCTGCCTACAGAAAAAAAGTACAGATACATCAGCGGAGAACTTCAGACAACATTAAATCAGGCTTTGTTCGACCACGGCCTTGAACCGTCAGTGACCGCGGTAGTAACAAATATTCTCGAATGCGTAGTCAACTTCAGATCCGATGCCAGAAAAGGAGACAAATATAAGGTCTTTATTGAAGAAAATTATTTTGACGGGAAAAAACTGAAAGGAGGCACTGTTCTTAACGCATCTTTTTCGGGGAGAAGAAGCGGATACAAAGCCGCATATCTTTATACCGATCCGGAAAAAAACTCTGCTTTCAATGCCCATTACACTAAACAGGGAGATGCTTTAATAAATGCGGGATTGAGGATGCCTGTGGACAGGGTTCACGTTACAAGCCCGTATGGCTACAGGATTCACCCGATAACCAGAAAAAGAACTTTTCATTACGGAGTGGATTACAAAGGCAGAACAGGCGATCCTGTTTATGCCGTAGCTGCAGGCACGGTAGTATCTTCAGGTTACGACGGTCTGAGCGGAAATAAAATTGTTATCAGGCATTCTGACAGAACTCAGACTTATTACCTTCATCTGAACCGCATTTTAGTAAATAAAGGACAGAAAGTTAAAGCAAGACAGAGAATAGCAACTATCGGTAATACAGGAAGAAGCACAGGCCCTCATCTTCATTTCGGAATCAAGGATCCGAAAGGTAAATGGGCAAATCCTATGGTAAAAAGGATGATCGCGACTCAGAAACTTGAGGGTGAAAGGTACGCAAGGTTCTTAAATCAGATAAGCGATATTGACAATATGATAGCCGAACATCTCGCTAATGAGAGAAAGCTTACTCAATACACACTGTTTCATCTGGGAAGCGATAAATTCTGCTTCCCGGAAACATATTCAAAACCAAACTGATAATCAATTAACTCAGATATAATCGAGAACCGCGGTGGCTACTTTGAAAGACGCGCCTTTTTCACCCAGCATATTTTTTACTTCTGCAAGTTCGTTTTTCCTCAGGTTGTAGGTATCCTCTTTTTCCAGAAGTCTTATTACTTCTGCTAGTAGATTATCCTGTGTAAAATCTGACTGTATTAGTTCAGGATTTATCTGTTTGTCAGCTATTATATTGGGAAGGGATATGAACTTTGTTTTCACTATAATCTTCGCTATAAAATACGATATCGGATTTACTTTATAGAAAACTACCGACGGTGTCCCGGCTATGGCAGTCTGCAGAGTTGCCGTTCCGCTTTTGCATAGAACGATCCCTGAATAACTCATGATCTCCCACTGAAGTTCAGAGTCGAGAACTTTAATATTTTCAGGGAGTGAGTATTTTTTTAATAAGGATTTTTTTAAATTTGCGCTGCGGCAGATCAGAAGCTCAACATCATTTCTTTTTGATATT
>JAKQBN010000047.1 GCA_029559475.1 bacterium | reverse complement strand
TCCAGAGTTTTTTTTATTCTCTCGTTGAACGGATCGAGTTGTCTTTTATCTTTATTGAAAATCAGAATCTTCATTAATTGATATCTCCGAATGTTTAATTATAACTATAATTGCGTATTTTTTCAATTACTTTCTTTATTCTTAAAAACGGAAAAAGCCGCATAAGCGGCCTTTCCTGATTCTCTGCCAGATTAGTACCCCCATGCGTTTGTTTTATTTACATAAGTTTTGTTTCCGTTGCTGTTGATGTAGTACTGACCGCCTCTTGATCCGGTTTGGATTGTTTTGTTAGAGTTGTAATCGTAACTCGGTGTTGAATTATAGTAAGAGTTGTTGTTATAGATGTTTGTATTTATTTTCGTTGAAGCACTCCAGCTACTGTTTCTGTCATTATTATCATAGTAGCCAACTAATCCGTCGTTATCCTGATCATTCCAAAGATTGTTCTGATTCGAGTAACTGTTTCCGTAAACATCTTTATATGGTCTGATCGTTGTTGTCTGAGTTGTCCAACCTGAAGAAAGACTGTTAGAATTATTGTAGATGCTGTTTGAGTTATTGTACAGGCTGGTGCTCGATTCGTAAGAGTCATAAGAATCGTAATCGTTGTTCCACTGAGCATTTAAATTTGCGGTAAGAATTACTGCGAAGATGATTGTCAGCATGCTTTTCATTTTGAACTCCCTTTTTGTTTGGTTTTCTGTTTTAGTGTTGTTTACTTTCTGGTTCTGGTTTTTGTTTTCTGCTGTTTTCATTTTGTTTCTCCATTTTTTAGTTTTTTGTCCAACGCTTTATTTAAATGCAATGGTCGTGCCAATTATTTCATAGCTAACGAATTGTTTTATAATTATAATTTTAACTATTATAGTTATTTTTTCAATGTTTAATAGTTGATTTTTTAATATTTGTTTATTATTTTACAGCAATCACGTCAATGGAGCAAGTAATGAGCTATGAAAACAATAAAGAAGTAAAGCAGAATTCGATATTTATAAGAAATACTGATTCACCGAAGTTTGATATTTTGTCAGACGGAAAAATAAATCACAGTATGGATCCGGATGAACTAAAAACTATACTTTCTATATCTAAGACAAAGTCTGAAATTAAAAAGAATAGTTTGTTGAATGTACTTTGCAGGTTTTTCAACTACCGCATATACGGCGGAGATAGAGAAAATTCAATACATGATATGCTGCATGATACGGATTATAAGGTTGTGAAAGATTTATTTGGTTCGATAATAAAGGAATTCAACTCTTTTAAGGAAAGGCTCGAAAAATCAAATATTTATCTTTTTGAAAAAACTTTTGAGGAATTTGAGAAAGGACCGGTTTCAAAAGAGACACAGGAAGAATTAAAGAATGCTTTCGAATTCCAATTCTATAAACTAAAAGAATTAAATGTAAAAAGAAGTACACCCGGTGCAGGCCAGAAATTTTACCTTGAAAAAAATATTATAAATGATATCTGGACATCAATTATTCATAACTTAAAAAGACACTCGGACATTGACTCAGCAGTTTTCAATTTCCAAAAAGTAGATGATAAAATAATAATCAGCATCAGTGACCAGAAAGAAATTGATCTGGATAATTTCATAACCGTAGGCAGCAGTTTAAATATTTACAAGCGTATATCAAATTACGGTACGATAGAAATTTTTAATAAAGACCGCTTTCTAGATATAATTTCCGGAAAGATAATAAAACAGGAAAACGATATTAAAGGAAGTACTATTGTTATAAAAATATATACTATAGATAAAATAGCTGAGGAGAATGAAAATGAATAAAATCTGTATTGTTTTTAACTCCAAAGAAAATGAAGACCGTTTTTCTTTATTGAAGTCAAATATTTCGTCATCAAAAACCGGAATTGAGTTGTTTGATTTTTATGATTCTATATACAAAAGCTCAAAAATAATTAATTGGGATGTCTACGAACTTGTTTTGATTCATAAAACCGATATGGAAAAATACGAAGAAAAATTCTATGAATCCATCGAAAATTATAAAGGTCATGTTGTATATTTTTCAGGCGGAGAAAAATCTTATAAATTTGAAGGAAAAGAGCATTTCATAAATTTTCAAATCTTCTGTATAAACATATCAAATTTTCTGAATCACTGGAAAGAAAAATCGCAATTTGACTTTACTTTGCTCACTAAAATATCTCTGGATAGTGTAGAAAAAAAAAATGCTGAAACTGACTATCTGAAACATCAGAAATTAAAGCAAAACCAATATTCTCAGATCATTGATTTCCTTAAGAATAGACCGGAAAAAATTCTTTTTGCCGATGATGATATCGGTAAAGAGCAGAAATCATCTGACAGGCTGACAGTGGGGAACAGTATTGAGTCTGTGATTGAACTTACGGATAAAAAACAAAGGTTCGACATCGCCGTTCTTGATATTGAATTCGCCGGTTCGGATAAGAGCGGTTTCGACATTCTTAAGGCTTTGAAGAGATACAATTCATCGGTTAAGGTGATCATGCTTTCCGGTCATGACGGTTTCGATGCGGCTTATAAGTCTTTCGCTATGGGCGCTGATCATTTTATATCCAAGAAGAATTTTAATTTGGCGTATTTTGAAGGGATAATTGAGCTTATCGGAATGGACGGTGCTCCTCTTATTATCGGTAAAAGTGCGGCTGCTCTCGATATGTTCGCGAAACTTTCAAAGTATTCAAAATTCAGGCATAATATTCTTATTCTCGGTCCTAACGGTACGGGAAAGGAGCTTATCGCAAAATCAATTTACCACCTCGGGAAAGGTAAAGGAAAATTTGTTACAAAGAACTGTGCGGGGATCCCACATGAATTATTCGAAGCCGAAATGTTCGGTTATGTAAAAGGTGCATTTACTGGAGCAAAGGATATAGGAAGAGAAAGCCCTTTTGAAGAGGCTGAGAACGGAGTCCTGTTCCTTGATGAAATTGGAGACTTGCCTGTTTATCAGCAGAGTAAAATGCTCAGGGTCCTGCAGGAAAAGAAGATCGTTCGCGTGGGAGAGAATATCGAAAGAGATGTTAGCAAAACGAGGCTGGTTTTCGCGACCAACAAAGATTTGGCGGGTCAGATAAAAAAAGAAGAGTTCAGGCAGGATCTTTATTACAGGATCACCGGCGCGGAGATCGTTTCGCCTGCGCTCAAGGACAGAAAAGAGGATATTGAGCTTTTGACTGCGTATTTTGTAAGTAAGTTTATCAAAGATAATAATGTAGAAGAAGATCGTAAAATTAAAATATCTGAAGATAGTTTTAAAAAATTAAACGAATATGAATTTCCCGGGAATATTAGAGAATTGGAAAAGATCGTATATCAGGCTATGCTGAATTTCCTTGCTAATATGAAGAAAAAAGAGTTAGAATTCATTATACCTGCTTCAAATAAAACTGAAAACGCTGAAACGCTAGAGCTGAAATTCTACTCACTTGAAAGTATAATATCGCTGTTGAAACAAAAGGCTATTACTTCGAGGGGATTAAGCAACGGCCTCAGAATTCAGATTATCGAATATTTATCCGGTAAAGGTATGAATACAAAGCAAATTGCTGATGAATTAGGCATTAATGAACAATCTCTCAGAAATATGCGGTCAGGACTGGAGAAGTGAAGTATTTTTGACTTTTATTGTTGCATTTTATATAACATTGATTATATTGTTGTAGTTTATGGAACAAAGGAGTAGAATTTCAGTCAAAGAAAAAAAAATAATTGATCTTATAAAGAAAAAAGGTGTTGTAAGAGCCAAAGAAGCTGAAGTTGCAGGAACCGAGAGGATTTACCTTACGAGAATGGTTACAAAAGGGTTAATTGTCAGAGTTGCACGCGGGCTTTATGGTTTGCCCGGAGCAGATTTTAAAGGTTACGATTCCTATGTTGAGGTCGCAAAAAAAGTCCCTTCTGGAGTAATCTGCCTGATTTCTGCGCTCAGCTTTCATAATGTTACAACTCAAATATCAGGAAAAATCCACATTGCAGTCCAAAATAATACATGGAAACCGCAAATTGATTCTGTAGATGTAAAGTATTATTCTTTTTTTGGTGATAGTTATTCTTATGGGATAGAGGAACATAAAATTAAAAATGTCGTAATAAAAGTTTATTCACCGGCAAAAACGGTAGCGGATTGTTTTAAATTCAGGAATAAAATAGGAATAGATGTCGCTGTTGAAGCACTTAAAGAAATTATCAGGGGGAAAAAGGCTTCGATAGCAGAAATATATGAAGCAGCGAAAGTCTGCAGTGTAAATAAGGTAATACAGCCCTATATGGAGAGTTTGAATTGAAAATAAAAAACAATGCGGGACATTCTGTCTTCGAAAAACTCAAAAATTACGCACGAAAAGAAAAGTTGGATCTTAACTATGTTCTAAAAAGATATTCTAATGAAAGGTTTCTTCACAGATTAAGCATTTCTAAATACAGTGATGATTTTGCTCTTAAAGGAGCAGGGTTATTTTATGTATGGACAGGTGAGAATGCCAGAATGACAAAGGATATTGATCTTCTCGGAAACATAGTTCCTGATCTTAATAAAATCAGAGTCATTATTAAGGAAATATGTGATAAAACGGATATTTCTGACGGAATTGTATTTGATACGGATAAAATATCGGTTGAAGAAATCAGAGAAAATCAAATTTACGGTGGTGTAAGAGTTTTAATTTCTTCGTTTATCCATAGTGCAGTAACAAATATGCAGATTGATATCGGTTTTGGAGATTCTGTCTATCCTCCATTTGAAAATGTAACTTATCCGGTAATTCTTAATATGGAGAAACCTCAGCTTAAAGCCTATTCGCGATATACTTCCATTGCAGAAAAATTTGAAGCCATGGTTCAGTTGGATATGAGCAACAGCAGAATGAAAGACTTTTTCGACATCTGGTATCTCTCTAAGTTGTTCGACTATAAAATATCAGAACTTTCAAAAGCCATTTATGAAACATTCAAAAGAAGAGGTACTATGATTCCGACATCATTACCGACTTGTTTTAGAGATGAATTTGTTTTAAATGATCAAAAGATCAGGCAATGGATCAGTTTTATAAAAAAATCTGAGCCTACGATTGAAGTTCCGGACTTTTCAATAGTCGCAATATCCGTATCGGAATTTATATTACCGGCTATAAAACCTTCAGATCTATCTTTAACATGGAATAAAAAATGTAGAGACTGGAAACCTGCCTAAAACAATTCTGATATATTCACGAATATAAATATTGACATATATCAATATTACACTTATATTACACTCGAAAATCAATCCGGGAGTCTTTATGGACGATGATAAATATAAAAATACGGCAAAGCTCTTAAAGGTTTTAAGCGATCCTGTCAGATTTAAAATAGTTGATATTATATCTTGCCGCGAGATGTGCGCCTGCGAAATACTGAAATTTCTTCCGGTGACCCAATCCACTCTTTCGCATCACATGAAAATTCTTTCGGAGAACGGACTCGTGAAGACCAAAAAAGAAGCCACATGGATGCATTATTCGCTTGACCGTGAGAACTTTAATGCGCTATTAAAAGAGATCGAAAAAATCGGCTCGGACACTGAACAGTGCCTATACTATACTGAAACTGAAGATATTTACTGCGGGACAAAGAATAAAGGCGGTAAAAAATGAAAGAAAAAAATACAGGAATCAGCTTTTTTGAAAGATATTTGACGGTGTGGGTCGTTCTGTGTATGGCGGCAGGCGTAATGATCGGAGTTTATCTGCCTGCAATTCCTCAATTTCTCGGGAAATTTGAATACGAACAGGTCTCGGTGCCTATCGCCATTCTGATCTGGCTGATGATCTATCCGATGATGATGAAGGTTGACTTTGCAAGCATCAAAAATGTCGGCAGGAATCCGCGGGGACTTTATGTTACATGGGTGACGAACTGGCTGATCAAGCCGTTCACGATGTTCGGGATCGCATGGTTTTTCTTTTATGTGGTTTTTAAATCTTTAATGACGCCCGAACTCGCGAAGGACTATCTCGCCGGCGCGATACTGCTCGGAGCCGCTCCCTGCACTGCAATGGTGTTTGTGTGGTGCCACCTGACAAAAGGAAATGCTGCCTACACAGTGGTGCAGGTGGCCACGAATGACCTTATCATTCTGATCGCGTTCACGCCCATAGTCGCTCTGCTACTCGGTATCGGCGGGATAACTATCCCGTGGGGAACATTACTTCTCTCAGTCGTGCTGTTCGTCGTCATTCCCCTCGCCGGCGGTATTTACACGAGAACTCATGTCATCAGAGTAAAAGGCGAAGAGTATTTCAATAGTAAATTCATACCTAAATTCAATAACATAACCATCATAGGCCTTCTGCTGACACTCGTTCTCATATTCTCGTTCCAGGGCGATGTGATCCTGTCCAATCCGCTTCATATAATCCTTATCGGAATTCCTCTTACAATTCAGACTTTCCTGATATTCTTCATCGCCTATTTCTGGAGTAAAAAATGGAAACTCTGCCATAACATCGCCGCGCCTGCAGGAATGATCGGAGCATCGAATTTCTTTGAATTATCCGTAGCCGTAGCAATATCGCTTTTCGGCCCATCTTCCCCGGTCGTTCTGGCTACAATAGTCGGAGTTCTCGTAGAAGTCCCTGTCATGCTCACCCTTGTAAAGATAGCCAACCGGACCAAGAACTGGTTCCCGGATGAACTTCACAGCTTAAAATAAAACATTAGACTAACTAAACAATAATAATTCTCTAACAATGGAGGCGTAAATTGCAGGAAAATTCAGGAAATGAAATGATAAAGATACTGTTCGTATGCGTTCACAACTCGGCAAGAAGCCAGATGGCCGAAGCTTTTATTAACTCACTCGGGCTTAAAAATGTGAAAGCTGAAAGCGCCGGTCTAGAGGAAGGTAAACTGAACCCGATCGTCGTTGATGCTATGAAGGAGATCGGCATTGACATTTCGAGTAATAAAACAAAGACGGTTTACGGTTTTATAAAAGAAGGAAGGCATTATCACTATGTGATCACAGTCTGCGATGCGACCTCAGGCGAAAGATGCCCGTTCTTTCCCGGAAACGCCTATAAAAGACTTCACTGGTCGTTCGATGATCCTTCAAAACTTGAAGGCACTTATGAAGAAAAGCTTGAAAGTATCAGAAAGATAAGGGATGAAATAGGATCAAAGATATATGAGTTCTCAAAAGAGCTGAAAGAAAACTAGCAGTTTTTATTTCTTGCAATCGTAGAAACAATTACTTATATTAGTACTTAATTAGTAACCTAAGAGGAGAGTTTATGTTAGCAGCTAATTTTACAGAATTCCGTGTTGGTCTCAAGAAATATTTGGATGATGTTGAAAAGAACAATGACACGCTTGTCATAAAAAGAAGCAAAGGTAAAGGAGCTGTCCTGATATCTCTTGATGAGTTCAATTCCATAATGGAGACTGTTCACATTCTAAGTTCGAAAGCTAACGCCGAAAGATTATTTGAATCCATTGAACAGATGAGATCGGGAAAAACGGTCACGAAAAGTTTTCTTGAAATAAAATGAAAATCATTTTTTCAAATATCGCATGGGACGACTATACATCATGGCTGAAAGACGATCGTAGAATCATTGTTAAAATAAATGATCTGATAAAAGATATCAAAGCAAATCCTACTGAAGGAAAAGGAAAACCCGAGCCTTTAAAATATGACCTGTCGGGTTTATGGTCAAGGCGCATCGACCGCGAACACAGGCTTGTTTATAAAGTTGAAGATGAAGAAATATATATTTTCGCCTGCAGATATCATTACGATAAGTAAATCAGGAAAACTTGATGAAATTCAGGTCGGTTAATAAATTATGGCAGAAAGACATTGTAAAAATAGGTACTCTTTTATTTTTCGTTCTGCTGCTCGCCGCTCTGCTTTTTGTCAATTTCGAAAAAGATATTAAATCACTTTTCGAGGCTGTCTATTTTGCGATAGTGACTGTCGGAACTGTAGGATACGGTGACATAACTCCTAAAACGGTTCCCGGAAGGATAGTTACAATATTTCTTATCTTTTCAGGGATGATCTTGATCTCGTCTTTCACAGCCACAATGTCGTCGATTTTGATATCAAAGAAATTAAAAGAAGGTCAGGGGGTGAGTAAAATTAAAGGGAAAAACTTCGTAATTCTGTGCGGCTGGAACTGGAAAGCCGAATCGCTGATATCTTCGCTGATATCTACCGGAATGAAGGACATAATACTGATAAACGACTCCGATCCTTCACAAATGAACGCTGTCATCGAAAAATTTTCCGATGCGAATGTGAAATTCGTCAAAGGAGATTTCGCAGACATAAATATTCTTGAAAAGGCTGGCATCGCGAACTCGAAGGGGGTTATAATCATCCCCGATAATTCGATGGCTTCTTCCCAGGGCGCTGATGAGAAAACAGTATTCGCTACCATGACAATAAAATCTATATCTGAAAAAATAAAGGTTCATGTTCAGCTTCTAAGGAATGAGACGATACCGTATATACAAAGAGCTAAAGCCGACAATTATTTCATTTCTGATAATACGGTACCGTTTTTTCTGACTTCGGCAATAGTAAATCCCGGAATTTCAGATGTTATGAAAAGGATGATGTCTTTTGAAGAGGGAACCGCGATGTCAACTGTAGAGATCCCCAAAGAATTTATCGGAAAAAACTTTGGTGAACTTGCGTTGCATTTCCGTTCGAAATCTGGCGCGATCCTTATAGCTCTTGTTCAGATCCATGATGTTCTGGAAATGAAGAATATTGACTCAAAAGATACAAGCTCGATAGATGCTTTCATAAAAAGAAAGTTCGAAGAGGCCGGCAGACTTACCAAAGATCTGGATAAGGTGAAGATCCTGTTAAATCCCGAAGATTCTTATACAATAAAGAAATTCGAGCTTGCTGTTTTACTGACGAATAACCGAAAATCAAAATCCGGAGCGTAATTTATGAGCGCAGTAAGCCAGAATTCTCTTTTTTTCGGACTGAATAGTGAACAGACCGAATATGTCATTTCTCTGATGGATGAGAAATTTTTTAAAAGCGGAGAAGTTATAATACCCGAGAATTCTACCGGGAATACAATGTACTTATTAAAAAAAGGCGACATCTCTATCGAGAAAGAGCTTATCCCGCTGATTGAAGGATTCAAGCCCGGACCGGATGATAAAAAGATAATCAGATTGAACGACTCTCAGAACATATTCTTCGGAGAAATGTCGCTGTTCGATCCTACGCTCAAACGGACTGCGACAATAAAAGCTTTAAGCGATACGGAAGTTTTGATACTTAGAGCTGACGACTTTGAGAAGATCCTTTCCGAAAGAAAAGATATCGGCGTCATCATCCTTAAGAATATCGCTTTAAAACTTTCCAGGACTCTTGAAACAAGCAACATAGAGCTTTCCAAAATGATCACGGCTTTTACGCTTTCGTTAAAATTATAAAAAAGGCCCGATATATTTCGAGCCTTTTAAATTTTCAGTATTACAGTCTATTTGTCTTCTTCTGATACTTTCCAGACTTCCCAGACTTTTCCTACAAGGTCAATTCCCGGAGACAGAACGGTTTTACCGGGTTTCCAGCCTGAAGGCGTAGCTTTGGTCCCTTTCGATTCTCTGACAAGCTGATACGCCTGTACCTGTCTGATCGTTTCCGACACATTTCTCCCTACGGGAGGTGTAAGAACTTCATATGCCTGAACAACTCCGTCCGGGTCAATTATGAATCTGCCCCTTGTTTCTACGCCTGCATTTTCATCGTAAATTCCGTAAATGGTACCGACTTTTCCGCCGCCGTCCGACATCATCGGGTAAGGTACTCCGCCTTCGACCATTTTTTTGATCTCGTTATCGTTCCACATTTTGTGAACGAACACACTGTCAACGCTCATTGAGAGAACTTCGACACCAAGTTTCTGAAATTCCGGAAATTTAGCGGCAACTGCCGATATTTCCGTCGCTCAAACGAAGGTGAAGTCGCCCGGGTAGAAACACAGAACCACCCATTTGCCGATATAATCTGACAATTTTACATTAATGAATTTGTCAATGTGAAACGCCGGAGCTGTAAAATCCGGAGCTTTTTGTCCTACTTTGATCATGCCTGTCTCCTTTTTTACGGTTATAATTTCTTTTTCAACTTCCATTTTAGGTTTTTCACCTACGGGTCCGCCTGACGGTCGTGCGCATCCCGGTTTGAATTCCTCAGCCATAAAACCTCCCTGGTTAAAAACTAATTCCTATAATTATTTACTCATTTCTTTATGCAGACTTTATATAAGATAATTATAATATTTATAAAAATCAAATGTCTTTTGATATTAATTAGAATTGTTGTTATATTTAATCCGTTAAATTAAAATGCTGTAAAAAAATGAATTTAATAGATTTAAACACCGGCGAAAGCGCGATAATCAAAAAAGTAAGAGGGATTGGATCTTTCAGAAGAAGACTTAAGGAAATGGGTTTTGTCGAGGGCAAGAAAGTTGAGGTTATAAAAAGCGCTCCTCTTCTTGATCCGGTAGAATATAAGATCATGGGATATAACATATCTCTGAGAAAAGAAGAAGCGGAACTCATCGAAGTATCAGAAGGCGGAAACAAATACAAGAACTGCTCGTCAGATAACTCAGTTCCGGCTATCCAGTCTTTTATGTGCAACAGTTGCAGCAGTAAAGTCTGTGTTCAAAAAAAGTGTAAAAGGATTAATGTAGCTCTTGTTGGAAATCCGAACAGCGGAAAAACAACTCTATTCAATTTTATTTCAGGTCTGAGGGAGAGAGTAGGCAATTACAGCGGTGTTACTGTTGAAGGAAAAACCGCGGAAGTTGTTTTCGGTGAATATGTGATCAATATTACAGACCTTCCCGGAACATATTCGCTCACTTCATTCAGCACGGATGAAAAAGTGGTTCACGATTTTATCATAAACGAAATTCCCGATATAATAATTAATGTAGTCGATGCATCGAATATTGAACGGAATATGTACTTAACTACTCAATTGATCGACATGGACCTGAAGATAATTGTCGCTCTTAATATGTTCGACGAACTTGAAAGTTCTGGAACAAAATTCGATCATGAATACCTGAGTAAAATGACAGGGATACCTTTTATTCCTACCGTGGCATCCAAGAAAATCGGAATAACCGAACTTCTTTCTGAAGTCGTTTCCTGCTATAATGACGAAGAACCCATAACCAGACACATTCATATTGATTACGGCCATCCTATAGAAGATTCGATCAGAAACATTAGAACGGTACTTTTAAAAGACACATCTGTAGGTTTTGTATCCAAAATATCTCCAAGATATACTTCTTTAAAACTGCTTGAAAACGATCCGGATTTTACGGCGCGAGTGAAAAAATCATCTACGAATTACAGCGAAATCGATGCCGCTATAAGCGCAGAATTAAAAGTCATAGCGGATCATTATAATGACAACGCGGCTGACATCATAACCGATGCGAGATACGGTTTTATTTCCGGTGCTCTTAAGGAAACTTTACAGATAACCAGCTCAAGTCCTTCCGTAAAAAGAACCCGAAGGATCGACGAATTCGCAACGGACAGAATATGGGGTATCCCTATCTTCATTGCGCTTATGTGGCTGATGTTCAAATCAACTTTCACTCTCGGCGAATATCCCATGATGTTCATAGAATATTTAATATCTGAGCTTGCGGGATTCTTCCAGAATATTCTTGCAGACGGAATATTTAAAGATCTGCTGGTCGACGGAATAATCGGAGGAGTCGGAGGAGTCTTGGTCTTTCTTCCAAACATTCTTATTCTGTTCTTCTTCATATCATTTTTCGAAGATACGGGATATATGGCAAGAGTTGTTTTTATCGTTGATAAAGTAATGCATAAGATCGGACTTCACGGCAAATCTTTTATCCCTATGCTTATAGGATTCGGATGTTCAGTCCCGGCTATTATGGCTACAAGAACCATCAACAGCAGGAATAACAGGCTTGTTACCATGATGATAATTCCATTTATGTCATGCGGAGCTAAACTTCCGGTATATATTCTGATTATCGGCGCATTTTTCCCCGACAACCCGGCTTTTATGCTTTTTGTTGTTTATTCTATTGGTGTTTTTATAGCGATGATCTCAGCACTTCTTCTTAAAAAAACGCTTTTCAGGATAGAAGACGTGCCTTTCGTTATGGAACTGCCCCCTTACAGAGTACCTACGTTTAAATCTACGGTTTATCATATGTGGGATAAAGCCTTTCAGTATCTTAAGAAAATGGGAGGTGTTATACTGATAGCATCCCTCATTGTCTGGGCTCTGGGATATTTCCCGAGACCCGTGAACGGTCAGAGTGATGATAAATTTGCATCTCTTGAAGAATCTTACATAGGCAAAATAGGCAAATTCGTGGAACCGGTTTTTGATCCCATCGGGTTTGACTGGAAAAGCAATGTCGCTATCATTTCGGGATTTGCGGCAAAAGAGATCGTAGTAAGCACCCTTTCTATACTTCACTATAATGAAGAAGGAAATGATCTTGAAAGCAAATTAAAGAATTCAGACTCTTTTGATTATAATGGTTCGCACAAGCTAAAAGCCTTTACATTTCTGATGTTCGTGCTCCTTTATCTACCCTGCATAGCGACCGTAATAGCGATCAAAAATGAATCAGGCAGCTGGAAATGGGCTTTATTCTCTGCGGCATTTACAACTTCAGTGGCATGGATAATTTCTTTCATTATTTTCAATACCGGTATGCTGATCATATAAATTCAGTAAAAAACACTTGCGTTTTGAACATTTGTTCATTATATTACCTTTGTAGGTTAAATGGAGAACAAAATGGCAAGACCGCAGAAAGAAAGACTTATTAAAGAACCGCCTCTTTTTAGCGAATTCAAGCCCGCAGGTATGCCGGGAAGACTTGCCGACAAAGTAATTCTCACAATTGATGAATATGAAGCCTTCAGACTGGCGGATCACCTTGCGATGTCTCAGGAAGAGGCTGCCGATGAGATGGAAATATCCAGACCCACTTTTACAAGGCTCATCGAATCTGCGAGAAAAAAAGTATCGGAACTCATTATAAACGGAAAAATGCTTGTGATCGAAGGCGGGAACATACATTTCAGACATAATCTCATAAGGTGCCGCAGTTGCGGTCATATGTTCAATATTAATATGGAAGACAACATCCGGAAATGTCCGCTTTGTAATTCGGATGAACTGATAAATCTGGCAGGTGGGTTCGGACATGGCAGGTGCTGCCGGAAAAGAAACGGAGGGTAAAATGCCCAGAGGCGATAGAACAGGTCCTGAAGGTACGGGATCAATGACGGGAAGAGGCTTAGGCTACTGCGCCGGTTACAATGAACCGGGATATACAGCCGGCAGAGGCAGAGGTTTCGGAAGAAGCCGCTGTTATGGCGGCGGTTTCGGAAGAGGCCGCGGATACGGAAGATACTGGGGTTACGATGCGGGATATGATCGCAGTTCAGAACCGGAAGTATCCGAAAAAACACTTCTTGAGAACGACATCAGGATACTGAAAGATCAGCTTAGTTCTTTGGAAAAAAGGCTTGAAGAAAGCTCCAGAGAGAAGTAAGCGGTGTACGGGCGGGCTTTACGCCTGCCCGTTATTGTATTAAAAAACTTAATATATTTAGGAAAGAAAAATGAGAAAATTATTCGCGGTACCAACAGAAAACGGAAAGCTCTGCGAGCATTTCGGACATTGCGAGAAATTCGCTATAATCGAAACAGAAGATGACAGGATCGTAAATTCGAAAATGATAGAACCGCCTGTTCATCAGCCTGGGGTTTATCCCAGATTCCTTGCAGATATGGGCGTTAAAACAATTATCGCTGGCGGGATGGGTCAGAAAGCCCAGGATCTTTTCGCGGAGAATTGCATAGAAGTATGCATGGGAGTAAATTTTGATGAACCTGTAAAACTTGTCGAGCAGTACATCAGAAAAGATCTGAAAACAGGCGAAAACCTCTGCGATCACGGCCATGAAGATCACGACCATAACTGCAGCCATTAATCATGAAAATTGCAATTGCAAGCGGAAAAGGAGGGACAGGAAAGACATTCCTCTCCACTAATTTATCAGCATTTTTATCTGAGACCGAACCTGTTGTATTAATAGATCTTGATGTAGAAGAGCCGAATACAGGGCTGTTCATTAAAGGCGATCTGATAAAAACTGAGAATGTTTTTAAACCTGTACCTGAATGGGACAGGACTAATTGCACCCTTTGCGGAAAATGTCAGAGCGTCTGCAATTTTCACGCTGTTCTTAAAGTAAAAGACGCAATTATGGTGTTCCCGGAACTATGTCATTCCTGCTATGCTTGTTCTGAATTATGCCCGGAAGGTTCTCTGCCGATGAAAAATGAAAAGATCGGAATAATTAATCATTATAAATATAAAGAACTGGATCATGTGGAAGGAAAGCTCGACATAGGTCAGGAACAGGCTGTTCCTCTAATCGCTCTTACGAATGACTTTCCCGCCTCGCACCTGCAAAAGGTCATTAAGATCTGCGATTGTCCTCCGGGAACAGCCTGCCCTGCCGTTGAATCAGTAAAAGACGCCGACCTTGTAATACTTACCGCTGAACCTACACCTTTCGGTCTTCATGATCTAAAACTCATGGTTAAGTCGCTGATCATTCTAAAAAAGAAATTCGCTGTTGTAATAAACAAGTGGGGTGTCGGAAATGACGACACGCTCAGGTATTGCGAAAATATGAACATTCCTGTCATAGCTAAAATCAATAATGACAGAAGGATCGCTGAAGAATATTCAACAGGTAATCTTGTATACGATAAGTTCGATTTTGTCAGATCTGAACTTGAAAAAATAAAAAAATATATTACAGACTCCGGAGCGCTCATATGAAAGAGATCGTTGTTATATCCGGAAAAGGGGGAACTGGCAAAACGTCCGTGACCGGTTCTTTTGCATATTTAAGCTCTGAAAAAACGGTTCTGGCAGACTGCGATGTTGATGCCTCCGATCTTCATATCCTATTAAAACCCGAGATAATTACAGAAGAGAATTTTCTAAGCAGCTACCTTGCGGTAATAGATTATGATAAATGCGTAACCTGCGGGAAATGCTTTGAAGTTTGCAGATTTAAAGCTGTATCTTTTGAAGATGATAAATTCCGGATCAATAATATAAACTGCGAAGGCTGCGGCTACTGCGCGAAAGTCTGCCCTTCGGCAGCTATAGACATGCAGATCCAGAATGACGGAAAACTTTATGTCTCAAAAACGCGGCTGAACAAAACTTTGTTTCATGCGGAACTTGGTCCCGGCGCTGAGAATTCCGGAAAACTTGTAGCTAAAGTAAAAAATAACGCCAAAAAGTACGCACGCGAAAACAATTTAGAAACAGTGCTTGTTGACGGGTCACCGGGAATAGGATGTCCCGTTATATCTTCACTTTCAGGCGCGGACTACGTGGTACTTGTGACGGAACCTACCGTTTCAGGATCTCATGACCTGAAAAGAGTTATAGAGCTTGTTAAGAAATTTAAGATCAGGATGGGCTGTGTAATAAATAAATGTGATATCAACTTAAAACTGACAGCTGAGATAAAACAATTTCTGAATGATCAAAAAATCGATCTGCTGACGGAACTGCCTTACGATGACGCTTTCACCAAAGCAATGATCGAAGGAAAAACAGTCGCTGAATTTTCAAACGAAATAGGAACAAAGCTTCAGCGTGCATGGTATAAAATAACTGAATTAATGAGGTAATAATGAAAATTGCATTTACAACCAAAGGGGAAGGCTGGGACGCGGTAATAGATCCCAGATTCGGCAGAACGGAATATCTGGTCATTCTTGATGAAGAATCGGGAATACTTGAAGCCATAGACAACAGCGGAGTGTCTGAACATGCTCACGGAGCCGGACCTATGACCGCACAGCTCATAATTGAAAAGAACGTTCAGATACTTATCACCGGAAACGGACCGGGCGGTAACGCCGAAAGAGTAATTTCGGCCGCCGGTATAAAAACTTTTACCGGAGCTGGAGAAATGACTGTAAAACAGGCTTATGAAGCTTATAAAGAAAACAAGCTGAAAACTTAAAACAAATTTAGGGAGAGAAAAATGAAAACTGATGTTTTAGTGATCGGAAGTTCGGCAGCCGGACTTGTCGTTCCTACAGTAGGTAAAAGAGTCAACCCCGACAAAAAATTCACTGTCGTTACAAAGCAGAACAAGTCTATGATCCCCTGCGGTATTCCTTACATTTTCGGCTCGGTCGGAAAATCTGACAATAACATTCTGCCTGCTGAGAAAATGTATGAACAAACAGGCGTAGAAGTAATTCATGACGAAGTTATGTCAGTAGATAAAAATACAAAAGTCGCAGTTCTCGCTTCAGGAGAAAGCATCAGTTTTGAGATACTCGTATTCGCTACCGGTTCAGAGCCGGTAAAACCTAAATGGCTGAACTGGCAAGATAAAGAGAATGTCTTTTTTGTTCCTAAAGACAAAGTTTATCTGGATGAAATGCAGCAGAAACTTTCAGCCTGTAATAGTATCGTTACTATCGGAGCGGGATTCATAGGCGTTGAGATCTCTGATGAGCTGACTAAGACAGGTAAAAAAGTAACTCTGATAGAAAAGCTTCCAAATATTCTAGGATTAGCTTTCGATAAGGACATATCCGAAAAAGTCGAGGCTGTTTTAAAAGAAAGAGGAGTCAACATTCTAACAGGCTGCGAGGTAAAAGAGATCACCGGCACAACAAAAGTAGAAGGTGTTAAATTAAGTGATGGTACGGTAATAGCGGCTGACGCTGTGATAATCTCTATGGGTTATAAGCCTAATACACAACTTGCAAAGAATTCAGGGATTATTCTGAATGATCAGGGTTTTATTAAAGTGGACGAATATATGAGAACCTGCGATACTCATATTTTCGCCGTGGGAGACTGTGCGGAAAAGAAAGATTTTGTAACCGGCAAATCAGCTCCTATAATGCTCGCTTCAACTGCATGCGCGGAAGCAAGAATAGCGGGAATGAACCTTTTCAAACTTTCCGTTATTAAAACTTTCAGCGGCACAATATCCATTTTCTCGACAGCTATAGGAAACAACGGCTTCGGAGTTGCCGGAATGACCGAAGCTCAGGCGATTAAAGAAGGTTTCGAGATCATAACGGGAACCGCTGAAGGTATCGACAGGCATCCGGGCAGTTTAAGCGACTCTCACAAACAGTATGTTAAACTCGTGGTTGCAAAAGATTCAGGAGTGATACTGGGCGGAGCGGTTTTTGGAGGATTGTCAGCGGGTGAACTGATTAATGTTATCGGCGTAGCTATACAGAACAGAATGGATATAAATGCTTTATTTATCACTCAGGTCGGAACTCATCCGCTTTTGACCGCATCCCCAGCCGCTTATCCCTTGATTAAAGCAGTAGAAAGTGCTATAATACAGCTGAATAAATAAGGAGTTCTCAGCAAATGGGTAAGAAAATCAAGATCGGCATAATAATCTGCGGCAGATATCATACCTGTGCAGGCGGAAAATGCTTCAGATCTATAAGAGAAAGAGAAGGTGCTTTCGACATTTATTCCAAAAACGATGATGTCGAGGTAGTAGGATTTACTACCTGCGGCGGATGCCCCGGAGGAAACATCGAATACGCACCTGAAGAAATGAAAAAGAACGGCGCTGAAGTAATTCATCTTGCTACGGGTATGCTTGTGGGATATCCTCCATGCCCGAGGGTTGATTATTTCAGGAAATTCATTCCTGAAAATTTCGGATTGAAAGTAGTAGTCGGTACCCACCCGATCCCTGAAAAATATAATCTGATCCATAAAAAATTAATGACTTGGGATTCGAAACTCTGGAAAGAGCTGATAAAACCGACTCTGCCGGATAAAAAGACAAGATTAAAATACGATTAACGGGGAAAAAATGTACAAACATATTTTCGGACCTGTTCCTTCCAGAAGGCTTAAAATGTCTTTAGGAGTGGATCTCGTTCCGCATAAAGTCTGCGATCTGAACTGTGTTTACTGCGAGTGCGGAAAAACTACTGATCTGATCATGGAGCGTAAGGAATATGTTCCTACTGAAGAAGTTCTGAAAGAACTTGATCATTTTCTTCAGAACAATCTGCCGCCGGATTATATTACTTTTTCTGGATCGGGAGAGCCGCTTCTTCACTCAGGGGCAGGCAAGATCATAAATTATGTTAAGAAAAAATATCCCGGAATCCCTTTAGCTGTACTGACGAACGGAACTTTGCTTTCCGATAAAAAAGTCAGAACTGAAATTCTCAAAGCAGACCTGGTGCTGCCTTCTCTTGACGCTGCAACGCAGAAGTCTTTTTTGAAGATCAACCGTCCGTCAAAGCTTATCGATCTTGATAAATATATTCAGGGACTGATCGATTTTAGAAAAGAGTACAAAGGACGTATCTGGCTTGAGATATTTATATTGCCCGGTTATAATGACGATCAGGAGAACCTTGCAGAGCTGAAAAATGCTATTGTTAAGATTAAACCTGATCTGATTCAGCTGAACTCTCTTGACAGGCCGGGAGCAGTTAAGGACTTAAAACCCGCGACCTATGAGCAGCTTGACGGAATTATTAAATCATGGAAACTTAAGAACGTTGAAATCATTTCTTCGGTCTCAGAAAGAAAGAAGGTGGGATCATTCAGGAAAGATATTGAAGATGTAATACTGGAAACGATAATGCGCAGACCGTGCACAGTATCAGATCTGAAAGATATTCTCGGCATTAATGAAAATGAGATCAACAAGTATTTGAGTACCCTCGAAAGCGACGGAAAAATAAAGCATACGGTTCTTCCAAGAGGTACTTTTTACAGTTTCAAAGAAAATAAATAAATTTTTTAACGGAGACTATTATGTCAGACTGCAGCTCATGCTCTTCAAACCAGAGCGCGCCGAAAACAACTAAAGTAGAATATAAAAATCTCCTGCCTTCAGCTAAGCATATAATAGCTGTAGCGAGCGGAAAAGGCGGAGTCGGAAAATCCACTATCGCCGCGAATTTTGCCGTTGCCTTAGCTAAACTAGATTATAAAGTCGGACTTCTGGACGCAGATATCTACGGACCTTCAATTCCTAAAATATTCGATACCGGACTCGAAGATATTGTCATTGAAAATAAAAGGATCGTTCCTGTAGAAAGACACGGAGTAAAAACCCTTTCTATCGGAAATCTTATAGAACCCGGAAAAGCCGCTATCTGGAGAGGCCCGTTAATTCATTCGGCTCTCGTTCAGATGATATCGGACACAGAATGGGGAGAACTTGATTATTTTATTCTTGATCTGCCTCCCGGAACAGGTGATGTTCAGCTTTCAATTGCTCAGAGCCTTAAAATTTCAGGAATTATTGCCGTCTCTACGCCTCAGGAATTATCTATGATCGATGTTGTTAAAGCGATAGACATGTTCGAAAAAGTTCATGTCCCTGTTATTGGGATCGTAGAGAATATGTCATACTTTGTTTGCGACTCATGCGGCAAGAAACATTACATCTTCGGCGATTCACAGGTGGTGAAATATGCGGAGGAAGCAGGTATTGAACTTTTAGCTCAGATACCTATCGTACAGGACATGATGAATTCGGCGGAGATCGGTGAACCGTATGCTATAAAAGACAATGATAATATCTACGAAAACCTTGCCGCAAAAGTTGTTAAAGTTCTAAATAAATAGATAATGCAAGCTGACCGTAAAGTGATTTCTGAATAAGGCGCGAATGTTTTTTGCCGTTAAAAAAATCCATCGTTCCGTTTTTGTGGAGCATTTGGATTTTTAGGAAAAAAACCGGAAGCCCTGAAATCAGCTTTTGGGAAGCGTTATTAGCTATTTATTGGACATAAAATTGTTATTTGTCGCGGTCTTTTTCCATTTTATCGCGGAATTTTAAAATTTTTTCGATATCTTCTTTAATTATTTTTTCTTTATCATCTTTTCTCTTTGCGGCTTCAGCTTTCTTCTTTTCAAGATTTTTCTCGATATCCGCTATAACATTCTGTTTCATCTGTTCTTTTTTGTCAAAGATCGCGGACATTTTCTTTATCAGATCTGATTTGATCAGCTCTTTTTGCTTTGGATCTTTTTCAGCCGTATATTTTTCAATAAGAAGATCAAGATCGATCTCATCTGAAAGTATGGCTAGAATACCTGCCTTGTTCTCGGGACCTTTTTTATCATTCTTTACAAATCTTCTGAGTTTTTGTAAAGTCATATCGAAAACTCTTGGATATTTGTCTTTCAGGTCAACAAGCTTTTTATGGAATTCGGGATGTTTTTTGGAAATTCTATCCATGATCATTTCGATCTTTTCATCGCTCATCTTTCCGTGCATGCCTTTCATGCCGTGAGGACCGTCGAAATCCGGAGGAGGCCCGTCCGGGAAATCAGGCGGGTTTTCAAAATTGTCATCATTTTGAACGATGCAATCTCTATCTCTATGAGGCTGCGAATAACCTGCTGATACGAATAAAATGAGTGATAGGAATAAAAAAATATTGAAAGTTTTCATACGGACTCCATTTTTTTATGTAAACGGAATGAGGTTTCTTTTATTTTAAAAATAAATTATACTATTGAAATAAACCCTTTATCGTCGCTGAATTCACCTATGACGGCAGCGGCTTCGACACCACTGTCATGAAGCCTTTTAAGAAGTTCATCGGCTTTTTTGGGATCGGCCGATATTAAAAGACCGCCCGAAGTCTGCGCATCAAAAAGAAGCATAAGATCTGTATGCGAAAGCTTATTATTTCTTATTCTCGTTCCGAAGTATTTCTGATTTCTTACTGATCCGCCCGGGAAAAGCATTTGTTCCGCATATATCTTTGCACCGTCCATGAAAGGTAAAACTGAAAAATCCAGAGTTATACCGTGCCTGTCGCTAATCATCTCGCAAATATGTCCAATAAGACCGAAGCCTGTTACATCTGTCATGGCGTTGACACCGAGCGATACAGCGATCTCGGAAGCTCTTTTATTTAATTGAGCCATCCATTCCGCAGCCTTATCTAAATGGATCTTTTCTGCAGCATCGCCTTTCCATGCTGTCGTTATCACTCCCGCACCGATAGGTTTAGTCAGGATCAGCTTATCTCCGGCCTTAACAGAATTATTCCTCAGCGCTTTATCGGGATGAACCGTACCTGTTACTGAAAGCCCGTATTTCATCTCAATATCAGCAATAGTGTGACCGCCCAGTATAACTCCGCCCGCTTCTTTTACTTTATCGATCCCGCCCTGAAGTATTGCTGAAAGCATTTCCTTCGATACATTACAGGAATCGTAAGCGACAAGATTCATTGCTGTAATTACTTTCCCTCCCATAGCGAAAACGTCGCTCAGGCTGTTGGCTGCGGCAATACATCCGTAAGTGTAAGGATCATCCACGACAGGAGTTATAAAATCCACCGTCTGAACTATCGCCAGATCATCTGAAATGCGGTAAACACCCGCGTCATCGCTTCCTTCAAAACCTACCAGAACATTCGCATTGGTGGGAAAATTTAACCCTCCGATTATAAGATTTAAGTCCTCCGGACTTACCTTGCCCGCTCAGCCCGCAGCTCTAACGTGCTTTGTCAGTCTTGGAACTGAATAGTTCTGAAATTGCTCATTCATTTTCTATATCCGGTAATTATTGAAGTGTTTCATCGTAAATGCTATGATAGACTTTTTTAGCAGGGATCTGCAACAGCCTGTTCTCCTCGACTATGTATCCGGACAGCGACCCGCCGTAAACGCAGCCTGAATCAAGATTCGTTACGTTCTTTCCGAAAAAAAGACCCAGTTTCGCCCAGTGTCCGAAATATATATGCTTTGCGCCGTGATAATCGTCGAACCAGGGTGCAGATGTGCGCTCGAGTGTTCTGACAGAAACGAGAAGATCGTGCTGATTATCCTGAAAAGCCAGAACCGGATTGAAACCGGCATGAACAACTACGAAACTGTCTGTAATATAATAATACGGGAGTGATCTTATCCAGTCGATATGATCCTCTATTTCCAGCCGTCTGAAACTGAAGGATGTGACGGTATTATCGCTGAACGGATAGCATTTTAGATACCAGTGTTCGTGGTTGCCCATCACGGAAACGGCTTTCAGTTCTTTGATGTACTCGATGCATTTGTATGATTCAGGACCTCTGTTGATAACATCGCCTACGGTAATGATCCTGTCCTTCCGTTCCGGTCTGAATTTATCGACCAAGAATCTGAGTTCATCATAGCATCCGTGAATATCTCCGATAATAAGCGTTCTCATAAACTAAATTAAAAAAGCAGCTCAGGGCTGCTTTTTCATTATTTTTTCTCTTGTTCGATCTTATTCAAAAATTTCGAAAGCCTTGATTTTTTGTTCGCCGCGTTATTCTTCTTAATAATACCTTTTATAACCAGTTTATCAAGTATAGACTGCGCTGTTACCAGATTTTTTGCGCCTTCTTCTTTTGTCGCTGAAGATTTAACTTTTTTTAGGGCGGTCTTCATCATAGTTCTGTAATGTCTGTTATAAGCGTTCTCAACTTTTGATTTTTTAAGTCTTTTCGCTGCTGATTTGTGATGAGGCATTTTATCTCCTTTCGCCTTTTTTCTTAGCCTTGCTTAATAGAGCGTGTAAATATAAAAAAAACACCGGTCAATGTCAAGTGGAATTCTCAGATTGTTCATTATCCTTTGAAATTCCTTGCTAAAAGACTTATTTTTTAATATTTTTGACAGTTCTTTAATACAGGAGGTATTATTATATGGAAAACTTCATAATTCACAACGCCAACATCCTTACATTCGGAGCAAAACCTAAGAATATACGCAACGGCGCGCTTTACATCGGAAGGGGAACTATTCTGGATTTCGGACCCGAAAAAGACATTCTTCCTAAATACTCGAATGAAACGAACAGGATAGACGCTAAGGGCAGGATAGTTATGCCTGGATACATTGATTTCCACAACCATCTCTACAGCGGATTTTTTCAGAACATTCCTTTGAACATCAAAGCTGAATCGAACTATGGCGATTTTATGAATAAATACTGGTGGCCTTTGTCGAACAGAATGTCTTCGGACGGGATATATTATTCTGCAGTCAAAGGTATAGTAAACTCGATTAAATCGGGCGTCACAACCATCTTCAACCTGCATTCAAGCCCGGGCTGCATCGATGATTCTCTTAACGATATCGCCGAAGCTTTCGAAGAACTTTCAATGAGAGGCGTGATAGGCTACGAGATCAGCAACAGGACAGGAGCCGAAGAAGCTGAGAAAATGTTCAAAATGAACACTGAATTCGTAGAAGAATACAAGAACAATCCGCTTATTACGGGAATGATAGGCGTTTACAGCGCGAACGAAGCATCTGATCCTCTGCTCAGGGCTGTAGCGAAGTTCGTTGACAGAACAAAAGCCGGCGCCGTGATCCATCTTTCAGAGACCGAAGATGAAGACGAATATTCGGTGAAACACTACGATAAAAAATACTGTCTGGACAGGCTTTATGACATAGGACTTCTTACTCAGAAAACAATACTGGCCGCGACGAACTACATCGACGAGACCGACATGGATATTATCAAAGAGACCCGCTGCGGAGTGGCTCTGACGCCGTCTTCGGCTTATTACAAGGGCCTTGAATTCTCGCCGATAGAAACTCTGATCGAAAAGGACATTCCTATAGGGTTCGGTTCGGACGGGATCTACCATTCAATAGCTTCCGAAGCTTCTTTTGCGCACAGAATTCTAAGACAGAAGTTGAAAGGGTTTACATCAGGCAATAAAGAGATCTGCGATGTGCTGACAAAGTCGAACTATAAACTGGCGAACAGCTTTGTTTCCAAATCGATCGGAGAGATCAAACTCGGTTCAGCTGCGGACCTGATATTCGTTGACTATCTGCCCGAACACGAGATCACTGAGAACAATCTGCACACCCATCTTATATTCGGCATCCTGCAGTCAAGAACGGCATCATCGATCATCAACGGCAACATAGTTATGAGAGACTTCGAGCTTGTAGGCATTGACGAAAAAGAACTCAACAACAAATTCATCGAATACGCTAAAGAACTGAACTTGAAATAAAATGTACGAAAAACTTAAAAGCATAAAAGACAGGTTCGACCAGCTTACCGGAATGATGTCTGAACCCGATATAGTTACCGACAGGGATAAAATGAAAACCGTCGGTAAAGAGAGAGCTAAACTTGAACCAATAGTAAACAAATATTTGGATCTTCTAAAGATCGACGACAATATTAAACAGGCGAAAGAGATCCTCGCTTCAGGCGACAAAGATCTGTCTGAGATGGCCAGGACGGAGATAGATGAACTTGAACCTGAACAGACAAAAATAATCGAAGACCTTAAGCTTCTGCTTGTACCGAGAGATCCGAACGACGACAAAGATATATATCTCGAGATAAGGGCCGGAACCGGAGGGGACGAAGCCGGGTTGTTCGCGGGTGAACTTTACAGAATGTATCAGAGATACGCCGAAAAGATGGGATGGACGTTCGATACTGTCGATTATAACGAAACCGGACCTAACGTCATAAAGGAAGTCATAGTTGAAGTATCCGGAGAAGAAGTTTACGGAAAAATGAAATTCGAATCAGGCGTCCACAGAGTTCAGAGAGTTCCGGAAACCGAGACTCAGGGAAGAGTTCACACTTCGGCCGCATCTGTCGCAGTTCTCCCGATGACTGAGTTCGAGGAGATCGAGATAGATCAGAACGACTTAAAAATTGATACATACAGATCTTCAGGCGCGGGCGGGCAGCATGTAAATAAAACCGATTCCGCTATAAGGATAACACATCTGCCTTCAGGCCTTGTCGTAACGTGCCAGAACGAAAGGTCTCAGCTCAAAAACAAGCATTCCGCGATGAAGATATTAGCCTCCAGACTTCAGGAGATGGAAAATCAGAAAGCCCGCGACAAAGAATCCGAGACCAGAAAACTTCAGGTGGGTTCTGGTGACAGAAGTGCTAAGATAAGAACTTACAATTTTCCGCAGGGCAGAATGACCGATCACAGGATCGGACTTACCCTCTACAAACTCGATTCTATAATGGATGGCAATATAAACGATATTATCGAAGCTTTGATACTGGAAGACAAAGCCGAAAAGCTGAAGAGCGGAGTCTGATCTTATGATGCTTCCGGGTTAAAAGCTGAAGGCTATCTAAACTTCGGAGCCGGTTCTTGAAAATCCGCAACAGAATATTTTATTACGCAGTTCTTTCAGTCCTGATCCTGTATGCTGCATACAATTTTATTCAGAAAGCGGTTATTTCCCCGATGATCCGTAAAAGCATTGTGGAAAAGATCGGTCCCGTTTTGCAGGCCGACAGATTCGACATCGAAAGCATGAATCTTTCTCTGACAAGGCTGAGACTCAATAATATACTTTACCAGAAAGCTAATACTAAAGCTCTTATCGAAAGGCTGGATATAGATTTTTCGGTTAAAGGCTCTCTTCTAAATCTGATTAAACTCAAAGGCTGGTTTTTTGAAGCGGAAACAGTTGATATCCGGGGCTGCGACATTGTGATCGATCCCGAAATAAAGGCTGACACAGAAAAACCATGGAAATTCAGTTATCAGGATTTTCAGAACATATCTGTATTTCTTAAAGAATACGATTTTATAAAATCAATCGCTATTTCTGACGTGAACCTTATTTATTCTCCAAAAATGCGCCTACCTTTGATCTCCGGCATGAAATGTTCTGCCGCCTATACAGATGAGGGCGGGATAAATTTAATGCTGAACGGACGATTTATAAATTCCTTTGATGATAACATTACATTGAAAGGCTATCTTGACAATAACGTTCACTCGGCCGATATTAACCTCGATTTCAGCGGCGGAGGACTTGAGGACTTCAGATCGCCTTTCGGATTATATAAAATCAACAGCGGAAGATACTCAGGCGGAGCTAAGCTTGACATTAACTCCGGAAACAGTAAAACCATTGACCTTACAGGCGACTTTAAGCTGTCCGATCTTGATGCGGAATTCGGGAAAAAAGTGTATTTAACAAACACAGGGTTCGATATGTCTTATTATAACGGCACCGTCGTTTTAAATAAGATCGAAGGCAGACTTAACGGAATTCCCTACATCGGACAGGGAAAGATACTGCATATCCTTGATCCTGAAGGAGACATTTTCTTTGATATTAAAAATGTCGGCGGCAGAGATATCATAAATGCGCTAACTCCGGCCGGTATAGACAAAACCATTTTGAATAGCATTGATATTGGAGATGATAACTCTCTCGGTCTTCACGTATCAGGAGGGTTCAGAGATCCGCTCGCGAAATTCGAACTAAAGTCAGGTTCTATTTCATATTCGGATTATACTGTCTCGGATATAAGCATCGAGGGATCTTACAGTTCTGGATCTGTTTCTATAGAGAAAGCGGAAATGTCATTTAGAGAAAACGAGATTACCGCATCGGGAAATATTAAGCGTATATTTTCCTCCGAACCCGAATATGAGTTTAATTTTAAAAGCTCCGGACCTGTCTTTTCGTCTTTTGAAGCCGCATCTGAACATTTAAAAAGTCAGTCCGGAGTTATCGAAGGAATAGCTTCGGGATCTATAGGCAGCCTCCCGGAGGTAAAAGCGAACATTACAACTTTCAGTTCAGTTGAAAAAGGCAGAAATGCGGAAATATTCTGCGGCTTATCGTTTCATAACGGGATCGCCGGCTGTTCGATCGGCGGAAAAAATAAGATAAATGCCGCGACAGGAACTTATGATGTAAAACAGAAAAGGTATATGCTGAAAGGTAACGACCTGATGTATCTTTACAGACTGTATTACGGTAGTGATCTTTTTGAAAATGAAGACAGCCTTTTTTATGAACTCTCGGGAGATCACGGTCATCTTTTAATCAGAACGGGTTCAGCTGATAAAAACTCTTTATTTTACGGCAACCTGAGCGCCGATATAAAGCTGGGCAACGATTCGCTTCATTCAACAGTAAACTGGACGCCGGCAAAAAGCAATATACTCATCCGGCCTATTAATTTCAGTATTAAAAAAGCCGGCGATTCTCTTTCTGTTTCGAACGTTTATTTTGATTCAAAGCACATTCCCGGCCGCGCGGCTATAGATCTTAAAAGCAGAAGTATTTCGGGCAGGCTGGAGAACATGAATATGGATTTTGGCGATTTTTTTGGTATAGGAGGCCTCAGATCCAATACTGATATAGTTTTAATGCTGAAAGGAAATATTTCCGCCCCTTACGCTGATCTTTATATTAATGAAAATAAGCTCGTTTACGAAGACAGTGAAAGTGACAGCATTTCTGTCTCCGGAGAAGCTGAAGTTCATCTTGAGAACAAAAAGCTCCGAATTGAAAAAGTAATAATTTACGATGGTGCGGAAAAAATAGCGACACTTTCGGGTACTGTAAGAGATTTTAAAAGAGCAGAATTATCGGCTCACGGAAAATTCGGTGCGGAATATTTTAATCCTTTCCTGAAAAAAGTAAAACTTTCAGGCGATCTTGACTTTAACGCGGACCTTGCCGGGAACCTGAACGACTTAAAACTGAAAAAATCTGCTATAGAACTGATTAACGGTTCTGTTAACGGGGACAGTATAAAAAAATTCGAGTTCGCCACATCCGAGCTCGACAGTTCGGGCGTTCTAATAACGAAATTCCTTATCGATGTAGGTAATTATCTCAAACTTAACGCTGAAGGTTTTATCCCCTATGACAGCGCTTCAGAGATCTTTCTGACAGGGGATTTCACGGGTGACTTCATCAGTTACGCTGATAAAAAAACAAAACTTATATCAAAAGGATCTTCGTCAAGCAGGGGCAAATTCACTGCCGGAGGTAAATTCAGAAAACCTAAACTTAAGAGTCTTGAGCTCGAGATCGATGACGGAAAATTTATTCCTAAAGGATCGGCAGAAGGGTTTGAAAATGTTCGGGCGTTTATAACGGTCGATGAAGCTCTGAACATCGACATTCTCCGGCTGAAAATGAGATCTGTATATTCTGAAGGCACTCTCCAGATCTTAAATTCTAGGAACGATCCGAAGTATAATGACATTATTCTTCCCGGGGGATTTAATCTCGGCCATATTACAATTAAGTCAAGCGATAAAGGAATTGATTTTCATGCTTTCAACATGATGCTTCCTAAAGATTTCGGGAATTTTGTCCTGTCCGGAATTAACGATGATAAATTCAGGATCTATAAAAAAGGTGATGCCTTTGCGCTCGAAGGAAAGCTGTATTTGAGGAACAGCAGGATCACATATCCTTTCTTAAGCGAGACTCGGTCTGAATCGAAATCAGAGGAAAAAGAGAATCCTTCAAATATCTTCTCGGATCTCTGGCTAGATCTGGAAGTAATACCGGCTTCGAATAATACGTATTTTTTCAATACCGACACAGAGGAAAAGGATATCTGGGACAGGTTCCTCCGATCTTTTTCTCAGATAGAAGGAAATCTAAGCGATGTTAACATAGCAATTTCCCCCAACAGCAAGGGGCTTTCTATAAAAGGACCTGTAAATAAAGCTAAAGAGATAGAAATATTCGGAGAGTTAACAGGAAATAAAGGAACCTGTAATTATTCTGCTTTTTCTTTTAAAGTAGATGATTTTTCGGTCAGATTCGACGGAGCGAAGAATGCCCGGGGATTTACTGATCCTTATCTGAAAGGCTCGGCGGTAACAACTATCAAGACAATGGTAGATTCAACAGGATTTTCTACATATGAGAACATTTATCTTAAAGCCGTCACAAAAGAGGATGATCAGATAATTGATTCTGAAGGAGCAAGAATAAGCGAGCTTTCCGTTATCCTGACGGATGCTTACGGAAATCCGTGGTTCGATAGAGATGATAAAATATATGAGATAGATACAAAGGGAACTGCGCAGCAGTTGTTCGAAGAGGCCGTTGACACCAGACTTCTAAGCCCTATCCTTTCCCCTTTAGAAACAGCCATAGGAAGAGCTTTGGGAGCGCATGTATCAATAAGACCGAGCATAAGCGGAAATTTTGTCAATGACGAGCTGGGAATGCTTGAAGTGCCTGAAAATTACGCTGAATATTTTGTGGGCAGCGAATTCTACATTTCAAAATTCATAACCGACAATATCGCGCTTACATGGAACTCAAAATACATAGGTTCTGAAGAATATACTGAAATAACCGAAAGGGATTACGGCTATAAGAACAGCCTGAGTCTTGATTACAGGCTCAGTAATTTTCTGTTTACATCCGCAGGGTATCAGTACGATTCGATAAAAGACGAATACGGATATAATCTGGCGCTTACCTATAGATACCGTTTTATGAATATATCAGAACCCTACAACTATCTTAGGAACGCATATATGAAGCTGAGGAAGCGCTGATGCTCAAAAAAAACGGGATAATAGAATACACTGCTGCATCTGTCAATCATTTTGGAGAAGCGGAAGCTGTTATTGATAACTGCAGAGTTATCGTCCCGAAGCTGCTTGCCGGAGAAATTGCCGAAGTGAAAATCATAAAAGCCGGTAAAAATATAAGTTTCGGCAAGATAGTGAACGTCAAAGAAAGAAGCATCTCCAGAATTGATCCGATATGCCTGAACGGATCCTGCGATTCTTGCGAGTTAAAATGTGCGGACTATAATTATCAGCTTCAACTCAAGACTGAATGGGTATCCTCTATTTTTGGCAGGAAGATAGAAATATCCGGCTCTAACCAGTTCGGATACCGGAACAAGATCGTTCTGCCTGTAAAAAGAGTAAGCGGAAAATTCATGATAGGTACTTACAAAAAGAACAGCCATGACATTTCGGACTGGACGCACAGCTGCCGGGTAGTACCTGAAGGAATAAACTCGATTATCAGAACGGTCAGGCAGCTTGTCGAGAAATACGATGAAAAAGGATCTATAGAACAGCTTTATATAAGAGGCGGAAGCGAAGGTTATCAGGCAGGTTTCATTATCAAAAGCGGGAACAGATCCGTCAAATTAATTCTTGACGCTCTTTATCATGCCGACCAGAATATAGTCTCTACTTTTTATTCCGCGTCAGCTGGTACAAATTCCGTCATTGTAAAAGAGCCTGTTTATACAAATGGAACAGGAACAGTTCTATTGAAAACTGATTTCGCGACCTACAGAATGTTCCCCACCGCATTTTTTCAGGCTAATATTTACACTTTGAATAAAATACTTAAGGCTGTAAGAGCAGAGATTATAAAATCTCCTGATGAAAAAATTCTCGACCTGTATTCAGGCTGCGGTGTTCTGTCCGACCATCCGGGAATTAAAAGGACCTGCGTAGAATCGAACGGATCGGCATTCGGGTCTATTGAAAAAAACGAACTGACTGAATTTGTTGTGTCTGATGCTTCAGGCATAATAAACGGAATTGACAACGATGACTACGGCATAATTATTGCTGATCCGCCAAGAAAAGGGATCTGTGCCAATCTTATAAGCGCAGTTAACAGTTCGAAAGCCCACACGTTTATCTACCTCTCGTGTGAACCCGAAACACAAAAAAGGGATATTGATCTTCTGACGAACTATTATATTGAAAACATTACTGCTTATGATATGTTCCCGAACACCGTTCATATTGAGTCGCTGGCGATATTAAAAAGGAAATAAAATGAGCCTTCTTGAAATATTTCTCGGAGACATTTAGATGAATTCAAAAAAATATATAATTCTTATTGCGACCGCTCTGTTTTTTTCTGCCTTTTCAAGGCCGTCTCCCTTTTACGATGCTGACAAATACGCTCAGGAAAGTATAAAGGCAGCAAAACCGGCGATGGAATACCGGGTTCACAGGGCCGGCATGTTCTGGCTGAACACTTCCAATATGGGTTTTTTCGGAGAGCCTTGGCTGTTTTTAAAAGATCCCTGCACCGGCAAACCTGCAGTATCCGGCGAAATGCCGGGAGGAACAGGTACTGAGTTCATCTGGCTTGGTGCGCTGATGTTCGGAGGATATTTGCATGCATCCACCATTGACTTAAAAGGCCATAGCGCCGCTCTTTTTGACGGACCGTTCGTAACTACGGCATACGAAGGCTGGAACGGCGATCCTATGCCTATGGAATTATGGCCTGCTAAGTTCGATGAAGATCTGTCAGGTGCGACTCTCGGCCACATTCATGAAACTTCCAATATTGAAGGAAAACTGAGCTGTCTTTTCGAGGACGTTTACGATCCCCGCGCTACGGCTGAGGAGCAGTTCAATGTCTGCTATACTGATAAATATGTCAGTAAAGTTTATACAGGCTTCGATACATATGATCAGCGCGAACATATACCTCTGGGGATCGAGGTTAGGCAGAAAAGCTATGCATGGTCGTATGATTATGCAAGGAAGTTCATTATTGCGGATTTTACATTATATAACAGGAACGAAGATAATAAAGATATATATGATTTTTTCATGGGTTTTTATGTAGATTCAGATGTCGGGATGAAAGAAAGATCTGAAGGCTGGTATATGGACGATCTGTGCGGTTTTGTGCAGAAATGGGACAGATATGTGGATCCTGCAACAGGCGAGATAAAAACGGTCGATCTTAACATGGCGTGGTCGGCGGATAATGATGGCAGGGATCCGTTAAGTTTCGATCCTTCGTCATTAGATATAAACGAGCCTCACAACGGCCCATTGTCCGGTGCGAGAGGAGTAGCTTCTCTCCGAGTGCTCAGAAATCCGAATCCCAATCTGAGATATTCTTTCAACATATATGTATGCGACAGCAATGACGAAAGTCTGGACTGGGGTCCGCACTGGAAGACAGGTCTGCACTCTGACTGGCAGTACGATCTCACTCCAAAGCAGAAAGGATACGACGACACTAACCACGATGAACTTTTTAACGCGTCAAACCAGCAGATGTACAACGGCCGTACAGAAGGCTATCCTGCAGGTGATAAAGGCAAATATATGGTAATGTCCAACGACGAATTCGATTATAACCAGACACAGATAAGAGACGTCTACCTTGGAACTTTCGAAGACCCCGATTATATGGCCGGTACATGGTACGCACAGGCTGATAAATGGCAGAAATGGATAGCTGACGGAGAGCAGCAGGGCGGTGAGATAGCTGACGGACCCATAAGCAGCCTTAACGACATAGCGAACGGTATGGACGAAAGATATCTGTTGTCTTTCGGACCTTTAGGATATGATTCTTTTGAAGATATTGCCGTTGACCTTGATCAAAACGGAACTTTTGAAGATTATATTAATAAGAAAGTCTGGAGATTCGCCCACGGGGACTCCCTGAAGCTCACAATAGCTTTTATCGCAAATGACTACTTTCACACGTCGCTCGATCAGGATCCTAATTATTCGAACGACGGAATAGTAGATACGGAGGACGGCCTTAACACGGATCTTTACGAAAAAGGATGGTACGATGCTTTATACAACGTCGTATGGGCTGAAAGAGTCTATGACATACCTATGTTCGACACGCCTGTGAACAGGAATGGAGCGGTTAAATCAGACGGCTGGTACGGTGAGGATGTGGGCATGGACGGACTGTTCGGCGAGCTTAGAGGAGATATCGGGTGCTGGTGGTACGATTCTGATTATCCCGGACCTGACGAAGGAGAAAGCGATTTTATCCTGACAGATTTCTCTTCTTCTATTACCGATATCTACGGAAACACTTCTGACGGTGAAGACAAACTTCTTCCTTTCGG
>JAKQBN010000036.1 GCA_029559475.1 bacterium | reverse complement strand
AGGAATTCTATTGAATTTCAGAAAATGAAATTTTATTAGAGAAATTACTTGACAAGGCAGCAATATAATTGTATATTTGCGCTCTGTTTGGGAGCTTAGCTCAGTTGGTTTAGAGCACCTGCCTTACAAGCAGGGGGTCACAAGTTCGATTCTTGTAGTTCCCACTTAAAATAGAAAATGGTCCGGTAGTTCAATCTGGTTAGAGCACCTGCCTGTCACGCAGGAAGTTGCGAGTTCGAGCCTCGTCCGGACCGCTTAAGGCGCAGAAAATGCGCCTTTTTTTATTTAAAACAGTTCATTGCAGAAACAGAAATTTATAATTATATTTGTAAAAACGGAGAAAAAATGCTGAACACAACAATAATAGCGATGTCGCAGTCACCTGAAACTCAGGGAGGCGGAGGCTGGGTCGGAATGATCCCCTTTATCCTTATCATTCTGGTAATTTACTTTCTTATGATCAGGCCTCAGAGCAAAAAAGCGAAAGAGCATCAGAAGATGCTTATTGAATTAAAAAAAGGCGACAAAGTAGTGACTATAGGCGGGGTTTACGGTAGCATAGTTCAGGTTAAGGATAAGACTTTCATTGTGAAAATCTCGGCCAATACTGATATAGAAGTATTAAAATCAAGCGTTGCTGATGTGGTAGTGGAAACTGAAACTAATCAGGCTTAGACAGCATGGAGATCAGGATATACGGTGATGAGGTACTCAATCAGAGAGCTGAAGAAGTCACTCAGATAGATGTCGAGCTCAAAGAGCTAATTGATGCCATGTACCAAAAATGTCCTGAAGCAAACGGAATAGGTCTTGCCGCACCTCAAGTAGGCGTATCAAAAAGATTTTTTGTCGTAGTTGTTCCGGACAGCGAAGACGATGACGGAAATGTCATTAAAGGTACTAAGCAGGTATTTATTAATCCCGCACTTTCCAATCCTGAAGGCAAATGCAAAATGGAAGAAGGATGTCTTTCCGTTCCCGGTATATGGGAATATGTTGAAAGACCGGAGATTATCGAAGTGGAATATACTGATATCGAAGGAAAAAGATTGTCAGGACGTTTCGAGGGTCTTTTGGCAAGAGTCATCCAGCACGAAAACGACCATCTTGACGGAATTCTGTTCGTTTCAAAACTTCCAAGGCTGAAACAGGAACTTCTAAAGAAAAGACTTAATGCTCTTAAAGCAAGAAAAAGGAACTATTAAAGTTCCTTTTTTATTTAAGGAAATGATTTTTCACGTGAATTTTATCATCTTCGATATCGATTATCGTATAGCCCGGCCTTGAGTGAAGGATATTGAATTTTTTCAGCTTTCTGCCGATCTGATACCAGGTGGACGGGGCTATGTGAATGGTGAAATTCTCTTTTTTAATATGATGGGCTGTATGATAATGTCCGCAGAATACATGACAGATCTGATCACAACCGTTAAGGAATTTCTCCGCTTCGATATGATTTGAAAGCGGATAATATGTGTCCATGTGTTTTGCGTTGCAGAGTGAAGGCGGATGATGCATAAACAGGAGAGTGCTGTTTTTCTTAAGTTTTCTGTTTATTAACGGGTCGAGCATACTTATATCCAACCATTCGATAGAAGTGTCGGCGAAAATGAAATCCTTACCCTTAAATCTGATTTTATAGAATATCTTTCCGCTATGGATCTTATCTTTCAACCCGAAACTGTCTGCCATTATTTCGCTTACATCGTGATTTCCGGGTATAACGTAATATTTAAGTCCGTTAAGCTTATTTTTGAGCCAATCGTAGCCATTATCATCGAGATCATGACCAAGGTCCCCCGAAAGAACAATAAAATCATGGCCGATCTTTTTTACAGTGTTCAGCGCTTTTATAAAATTATTCCTGATATTCGATCCGTTCCTTTCGATATCATCAGAACTAATATGCATATCGGAAAGCTGTATTATCCTGATCCTGTCCCCCAACAGCGGCACCTTTGATAATAATAATAAACTTAGAATATCCTAATCTTTATTTAACAAATCAAGCAAAAATATTGATTTTTTTATTGATCGATTTTTCACAGATTACTATTGATTTTACCTAAGTTTCTGTTTAAATTTCAAACTGATATTGGCGTCCGGCCATGGAATTCTGTGAAAGTCAGAAACTGCCCCGCAACCGTTACAGTCGGATCTTTACCGGAACGCCTCCGCAATAATGCGGGTTCTTCGAGGGGAGATGTAGTTGAAATCAGTTTGCTTCAAATACATTCCTGCTCATTTCGGCAGGATTTTTAATTTAAAGACATTCATAGTAATTTGCAGCTTCACTGCGTCAGAGCTGTTCTCGGGAAGTATAATTAGCGGAACAGTAACAGAAACTAACGGCAGGCCGGTTGCCGATGTGAATATTACGCTTCAGCCGTCATCATTCGGAGCAGTAAGCGATGATAAGGGAAATTTCATTTTTCCAAGGGTGCCGGACGGCAGATACCGTATTATCTTTGAGCACATATCATTTAAAACCGGAGAATTATACGTGAATTCGACAGCTGAAAATGAGCAGCGTATCGATATTGTACTTGAACGAAACGTAATTGAAATGGATCCGCTGTCCGTTGAGATCAGTTCTGATTTCAGCCCGTCAGCAATTCTGGAGTCAAGACAGATCGACCGGACAGGAAACAGGAACGCCGAAGATATTCTGAAAAGCGTTCCAGAAATCAATATTGAAAATACGGATGGTACGAGATCAAGGGTGAATATAAGGGGAACCGATCCGAAGCACACATCGGTCTATCTGGACGGTGTGCTGTTGAATTCAACTCTTGATGGATCCTTTGACCTGAAATCGATTCCTTCCGAGATCATCGATACCGTCGAGATCTACAAAGCAGGCGATCTTATGCAGACAGGCATTTCGATAGGCGGGATCATCAGTATAAAAACGAAAAAGACCGGATCCGAGAGAGAAACAAAAATATCATATAACTCCGGTCTGTTTTTGAGCGACAGGGATGAATTTAATTTGGAAAGGCTGAACAATCACAGCTACGGTATCAGCACGAAATATCCTTTAGGAGATGAAGCTGGAGTATTTGTTTCATATTCCGGGTCGCGAAATGAGAATGAATGGTCATATATTAATGCCGCTAAAGCCGATGAGTACAGATACATAAATCATCCCAATGTTCCTAGAACTCAGACAAATGCTTATTCATATTCCGACAATATATTCGCTTCATGTAAATATTCAAAATCAGGCTCGGATTACAGTATCGGTCTGAATTATTCTGAAAACAGGAACGGGCTTCCGGGCTGGTATGATCAGCCGTATTATTCGGCATATTCAGAAAAAAAGGATTTTTCGGCGAACGTACGAACCGATCTTAATAAAGGTGAAAAGTATTCGTTCGGCTTAGGCAGTTCATACAACTACAGGAACGACCGCGTGAAAATAAATGAGATAGATGAGCTGTTCTTTGCGGATACGGACGATGATTTTAATAACATTAATATAAAAGCCGATGCAAAGTATTCATCCGGATCCGTAATTATCAGGGCGGGTTCCGAGTACAGGTCAGAATCCGTAAGCTCATCATCGGTCGCCGGCGGAAAAAGAACACGGGAGATAAAATCCCTGTATTCCAAAGCTGAATACGGAAAGAAAATATTCAGCGGAAAATTTGATTATCACGCTTCCGGGGCTTTACGCAAAGATTTTATCTCAGGCACAGAATTCGACAGGATCCTGTTCGCTGCAGACAATTCTATCGTATATACCGTGAAAGATCTCAAGCTGATACCAGGTTACAGCTACTCTCAAAGCTACAATATGCCTTCTTTCTCCGACCTGTTCTGGGCTGATAACCTTTACAGCGCGGGCAACCCTGATCTTAAGCCGGAATATGCGGAACAGCATGAATTTTCTCTAAAATCCACATATATATTCGCAAATCACGACCTGAGAACCGGATATACCTTCTATGACAAAAAGCTGGATGGCCTTATAGTTTGGATTAAACGTACAAGCGGAAAATATACTCCCGAGAACTATAAGAAGGGAAGAATAAAAGGTCATGAGATCTCTGCTGCGATCGGTATTTTCGACAATATGGTCAGCCTTGAAGCGGCATATTCAAGAACCTACCCGAAGCAGTTTACTGATGATCCTGTTACGGACGGTAAATATGTTATATACAAACCTCTTGAAGCATTTTCTACAGGCATAAATGCTGAATATAACGGCTGCTCTGCTTCTTTTCATGCGAAATATAACGGAAAAATGTATCTCAACGAAACGAATTCGATAGATATATATCCGTTCTGGCTGTACGACGCTTCAGTGTCAAAGATCTTTAAATCAGCAGGAGCAGAATTAAAAATTTCTGCGTACTGCGATAATATGAGCGACGAGCAGTATCAGGTGATCTACGGGTATCCGATGCCGGGGAAAAGAATAGGAACTGCGATTGAAATTAAATTCTAAATATGGAGAAATGAAATGAAAAAAATGGTTGTGATCTTCGGTGCGATGATGCTGATGCTCGGATGTACGGATTACGAAGGAACTGTAAAGCCTGTAAGTAAAGACGGGAATGTCTTTTTATTCAACGGAAAAGGTGATGTCGGAACTTTATCCGTAATCTCCGACGAAGGGATGATCTCCAACGATATTCTGAGTGTCGGTAAATGGCCAAATCATATTATCGAATCGGGCGGGACGATATTCGTAGTCAATTCGGGAAATAACAACGTTCAGATGATCGATGCGGAAACGAATGAAAATACAGGCTCGGTCGAACTAAGCGCTTTTTCCAATCCTATGAGAGCAGCGGTTGCGAACGGAAAGCTTTATGCGACAAACACGTTCGGTAGCGGCATTGATGTTTATGATCTCGGCAGCGATTCGCTTTATACGATACCGCTTACCGGTGTAACGATGAACGGCGGAACAGACGCGATCATTTCCAAAGCGAACAGGGTCTATGCGGGAGTGAGAAATATAACCTATGATGTAAACTGGAATGCCGTTTACGGCGATGAGTATATAGCAGTAATAGACGCGGCGGCAGATACAGTCATCACTTCTTTTCAGGCAGGGATCAATATAGCGGATATGCTGATCAATGAGGAGAACGAACTTCATGTGCTGAGCACAGGCAACAGAGCTGACATTGCAGGTTTCGTGAGAGTTTTCGATCTCAGTGCAATAGATTTTAACAATTTCTCTCAGGTTGACATAGGCTCGCAGCCAGGATCTTTCATTTTACGGGAAGACGGTATGGTCTATGTGGCCGTATCGGGTTTCAATCCTGACTGGACCGGTTTCGGCGGGATCATGAAATATAATTCTGTAAACAATGAGATCATAAACGGTTCTGACAGCCTGATCTATTCTTCTGCAGGAAGCGGAATATTGGATATATGCATGGACGGCTACGGTAAAGTTTATGCGCCGCTGTTCGATAAAAACGAGCTGGTCATTATGGAAAATGATACTGTGGATACGGTTCTTACGACGGGGAACGGACCTCAGGGGATGGTTTTTGTGAAAGAAGAGGAATAAGTTTATTTCGCTATATAGAAAGCTTCTTTGAGTTCAACTGCTTTACCTTTGTCGTCTTTTGCTTTTAAAAGGCAGATGTACGCTCCTGTATCGGCTGTCATACCGTTGTCGTCTTTGCAGTTCCATGCGAATGTGTCTTTGGACGACCTGTAGTCTCCATTGAGAGGTTTTGAGATCAGCTGACCTTTGATGTTATAGATCTTCATTGTAAGATATATGTAGCTTGAATCGAACTGGTAAGAAATGAGGAGATTATCGTTCTCGCCGTCTCCGTTCGGGGTTGCCGTTCTGGGGCTGATCTTAAAATGAGCCGAATTCCCGATATCTTCCGGCTCCTGATAAACAGTGTTCGGTAGAGTAGGAGTTCCGGCATCTACGCAGTAATGCCAGTTGCTGATGTCGTTCGAGCTGAATTCCGGATTGATCTTTTCTATGCTGCGTCCTGCATCATCATCCATATCATCGTAATAAATGCTGTCTGCAGTCAACCCGTCTTTTGACAGCAAAAATATTTTATCATAGGTATTATTCAAAGCGGGCAGATTTGAGGCTATAAAGACATTTTGCCGGATCACATCGGGGAAGGTGAAAATGGTTGTATCTTTTGCCATCACGATAAAGCTTTCAGGAGCGATCAGGCTGTCCGGGAAGAATACTGCCGATGATTTTATTTCATCGGTCAATCCGAAATCGCCGATATTTACCGGTTCGCCCGAAATATTATAAATTTCAATATACTCACACTGTCCGGCGGCAGGGTTCTTCATGAATTCATTGAGCACAAAAGGTCTGCCAATATACGGAACGAATACTGAAAAAGTCAGCGAATTATTATTCAGCCCGCTGTCATTCTCTGTTTCGGCTTCAAAAACGAGTTCCTGCGTTCCCGAATTATCAAAAAATACAGTAAAGTCAACGAAAGCGGAATCGTTGGATGCAAGGCTTCCGGCGTAGTCAACGAAGTTGTAGAATGTCTCGTTGACGCTTAAATTTATTCTTAATCCTGAAATTGTGCTCAAACCTTTATTGCGCACTTTTACGGTAAAAATGTTATTTCCGGCAGGATCAATTATAGCCGGTTTAACTATCGAATACAATTCAAGGTCGGTATCTAATGGCATCACTGAGTTCTTAAATCCCGGAGTTCCGCGTAACACATTCGATTTCTGCCATAGCTGTTCTGTGTATGAGCTTCGTTCCCATGTATATCCTTCTGCGATCGTATAATCGTAAGTGACTGAATCCGTAAGAACAGAATCGGGATCGAACAGCTTTATGGTTTCGCTATATGAGTTGCTAAGCCCGTATTGCCCCATTGAGCCGTCATTGATCATTACTCTCAAAACTGAATCTGGGATCAGATCTTCATATTCGGTGCTGTTCAGGTAGTAAGATGAGTCCATTATCACGCAGTATGAGTACGGTTTGAGAAGCATATCAGTAAAGCCGTGATATTTGATCAGCAGATCGGTTTCGGCATTGTCAGCTATTGCCCAGCCTGTTAGGTCAACTATGCTGTCCGAATTGTTGTATATCTCGATGAATTCATCCTGATTCTCGTCCGAAGCAGTGTTGAACATGATTTCGGTCAGTATCACTTTCGGATGTAATAAGGAAAATATTATAAGTATCAGTGGCAGATATTTCATAATTTGCGCTCATTTTTCTTCTAAAATTAAATTAAATGCTCAGATTATGCAAGGAATTTTTAATATCACTCGCCATGATATCTTCCAAAAAAATATCGGCATTAATTACAGAATAATTTGGAAACAACACGTACCAGCGGGATCAAATACGTAACGGATGTCGATCCTTCATGAATTATATTAGGTATTGATATATGACTCGTCTTTTAACCTCTGCCGGCCTTGGAGCGAGACATAATTCATAGATAAACGGATCCCGTTACACCTCTTTACCTGCCGGTACGAAATCAACCTAAAAATAGCGATCGGTCTGATGAGGCAGGGTCCGTTTTTATATGAACTTATATCGAGCATATTATTGGCTTGTTTCTCCTAACTGCGCCCAAATTTGATTGACAATACATATAGAAATCAATATATTACTGTTTCTCGGGCTTGGATGGAGACCTGGTGGCTCTCGCGGACTTCAAATCCGTTCTGCAGGGCGTTAATAGCGTCCCGGGTGGGTTCGATTCCCACACTCGCCCGTTTTTTTATTTGTCCTTGACAACGAATTTTCAATTTAATATTTTTCCGCGTTCGCGAGAACAAAATAATACTGTCGTGAGTATAAGGCACGAAAAAAAATAATTTAAGTATAAGGAGTGACTATGAATTCAGACATCAGGGAGATCACCGAAAAGGTGGAAAGGGAAAGTAAATTCCTTGATATTCTGTCTATGGAGATAGGGAAGGTGATAGTCGGTCAGAAATACATGGTCGACAGGCTTCTTACGAGTTTGTTCACCGGCGGGCACGTTCTTTTAGAGGGTGTACCCGGGCTTGCGAAGACCGAAACGGTAAAAACTTTGGCCAAGGCTGTGGATGTTAAGTATCAGAGGATACAGTTCACGCCCGATCTGCTGCCTGCCGATCTTATCGGTACCATGATCTATAATCAGAATACGAATAAATTCGAAACGAAAAAAGGGCCGATATTCGCCAATATAATTCTCGCGGATGAGATCAACAGGTCGCCGGCAAAAGTTCAGTCAGCTCTGCTTGAAGCTATGCAGGAAAAACATGTGACGATAGGCGAAAATACTTTTTATCTCGAAGAACCCTTTTTGGTGCTCGCTACCCAGAACCCGATAGAGCAGGAGGGTACATATCCGCTGCCTGAAGCTCAGGTTGACAGGTTCATGCTTAAATTAAAGATCACTTACCCCACTCCGTCAGAAGAGCTTGAGATCATGAGAAGAGTGACTTCACAGGACAAAGCAGAGATAAAGCCGGTGATAACTGCCGAAGAGATTAAGAGGATCAGAGGCATAGTAAGAGAGATATATATTGATGAAAAAGTCGAAAAATATATCATAGATATCGTCAATGCGACAAGGACGCCTGAAAAGTACGGGCTTAAAGAGATCGAATCGCTGATAGCTTTCCCGGCTTCGCCGAGAGCTTCAATATACCTTGTGCTTGCTGCTAAAGCTCAGGCATTCATGAAGAGAAGAGGTTTTGTGACTCCGGAAGATATCAGGACTATCGGAATGGATGTTCTAAGGCACAGGATAGGCGTGACTTACGAAGCTGAGGCTGAAGAGATCACTTCGGAAGATATCGTTAAGAAAATATTTGATAAAGTAGAGATCCCATAGACATCATGGAAGAAAAAGAAAAACAGAAAGAAATACTCAAGAAAGTCAGGTTCATTGACCTTAAGACCAGAAAAGCGGTGAACGAGCTTTTCGGCGGCGAATACCATTCTGTGTTCAAAGGCCGCGGGATGAACTTTTCCCAGGTCAGGGAATACTCTTACGGCGACGATATCAGAGCGATAGACTGGAACGTGACCGCGAGGATGAGAAAACCTTTTGTGAAAATATTTGAAGAGGAAAGGGAGCTTATCCTGATGCTCATTGTGGATATTTCGGCGAGCGGGATGTTCGGTTCCGTTGATAACCTCAAAAGAGAAATTTCAGCCGAGATAGCTGCGCTTCTGGCATTCAGCGCGGTGAAAAATAACGATAAGGTCGGGCTGATACTTTTTTCGGACAAGATCGAGAAATTCATACCGCCGAAAAAGGGCAGGAGCCATGTTTTCAGGATCATTAGGGAACTTTTATTTTTTAAAGCCGAATCAAAAGGAACCTCAATAGAATCCGCGCTTGAGTTTTTGAATAATATTCAGAAAAAGAAAGCGATCTCGTTCGTGATCTCTGATTTTCTCGACAGCAATTATGAAAAAGGCCTTCAGATCGTGGCTAAGAAGCATGACCTTATCGCCATTGATATTTTCGATAAAAGAGAGCATGAGCTTCCCGAAAAAGGCGTTTATGAATTTTACGACAACGAGTCGGGAAAGAGAATGCTTATTGACCTGAGCAGCAGATCGAACAGGGAAGCGATCAAAGAGAACGTAAAGAACAGGATCGCCGCGAGAACTAAGCTGTTCAGAAAGAACAAGGTGGAGAATATAAGTATGGACATAAACAAACCTTATATCGAACCTCTGATAGGATTTTTCAGAAAACGGAAAACGAAAAGATAATGATGAAAAAAGTAATTTACATAATACTGATACTGGCCGCGCTGATCCAGGCTGAAATAAAGATCTTTACAAACAAGACCGAAGTCTATACCGGCGAAAGGATCAGGATCACGGTCGAACTGGATCATCCCGAAGGTTCGAGCGTTGATCTTACAAATATCCAGAATACTTTTAGCGAGGATTTCGACCTTGTTGAATCAAAGGTAGTCTCTCAGAGCAAAGCTGACGGAATAATAAAGGAAACTTTCGCGAATGATTACGCGGTATTTTCAAAGCCGGGCGAGGATCATTTCGGGCCGCTTGAATACTCTTATGTCAAAGGCGAGGAAGTGTTCAGTTTCAAGAGCGATTCGATAAAGATCAATGTAAAATCTATTCTGAAGGATGCGAAAGTCACCGTAGTTGATTCACTTGGAAATCAGAAGACGGTTTCGCTCGATTCGCTAGGCATGGTGCTGCCGATCAAGGACATTTCGATCTACAAAATGTCAAAAAGAGAGAAAATTTATATCGGGACATTTTTTGCGCTTATCGTAATTATAATCCTGATCATTTATTTCATGCTTAAACGCAAAAGGATGAAAGCGAACGGCCCTGTCATTATCGTAGAAAAGAAAATTCCCGCGCATATCATAGCTATTCAGATGCTCGATAAGCTGAAAGAGAAGAAGTATCTTGAAAAGGGCGATTTTAAAGAATTCGCGGCTGAATTGTCTCTCATATTCAGAAATTTTCTGGAGGACAGGTTCGATTTTCCCGGTGCTGAGCTTCCGACCGATGATCTTAAAAAAGAGATCAAAGCAAGGGTGACGGATGCAGAAACTCTGGATAATTCCGATAAGCTGCTCGAAGTGACCGATTTCGTTAAATACGCGAAATTCATGCCGCTTGAAGCCGAATTAAAGCAGTTTTTAGAATTCGCTTACAAGGCGGTTGACAAACTTAAAGATGAATCAAACGGTAAGAAATGATCATGTTCAAATTTAATGACCCCCAATATCTATATTTTCTATTTGTTCCTCTGATCGCGCTGATCTGGCATTTTGCAAAGCGGAAAAGAGCGTATATCAGATTTCCGGCTTCGGAAACTTTTAAAGGCGTGAAAAAAACTCTTAGAGTCAGGCTGATCGAGCTGCCGTTCGTTCTGAAGATCGCGGCAGTCGTTTTTATAATCCTAGCGCTTGCAAGACCGCAGTCAACGACGGATTCATCAGAGACCACTACCGAAGGTATTGACATCGTTATTGCATCGGATATTTCAACATCAATGCTTGCTCAGGATTTTACACCGAACAGATTCGAAGCTTCGCTTGAGGTAGCCCGGGAGTTCATAAACGGAAGGAAGAACGACAGGATCGGGCTTGTGCTTTTCGCAGGCGAGGCATATACACAGTGCCCGCTGACGATGGACTATAACATCTTGAACGATCTTACGAGAAATATCAAGATGGGCGTCATTGAGGACGGTACAGCTATCGGCTCAGGAATTATTACAGCTGTTAACCGTTTAAAGAACAGCGAGGCTAAAAGCAAGGTGATCATACTTCTTACTGACGGCGATAACAACAGGGGTGAGGTCAGTCCGGAAACTGCAGCTGATGTGGCTTCGGCTATGGAGATCAGGATTTATATTATCGGTATTGGTAAGAGCCGAGCTCCGTATCCGTTCCAGACACCTTTCGGTCAGACGGTCTTAAGAGAGGTTGAGTTCAAAATCGATGAAGAGATGATGACCAAAGTAGCCTCTGTCACCGGCGGAAAATTTTACCGCGCTACCGATAAAGAGAAACTTGAAAGTATTTACGCAGAAATTGATAAGCTTGAGAAAACGAAGATAGATATTAAGTCATATAGAAGATTTCACGAAAAATATTATTTGTTCCTGCTTCCCGGGTTATTGATTTTATTGTTGGCATTGGTGTTGGAAAACACTATATTGTCAAAAAATCCGTAGGAGTTATCTTGTTTAAAAAACTCATTAAGTATTTTGGCTATGCGCTGATGGCTTCGGCTTTTTACGGCGGTCTGATGGCTTTTGTTAATAAGAGTGTTACTGAGCAGATCCCGGATGTTCAGGCTATGGGCGAGTATCCCGTCTGGCATCTTCTGGGCATCCACATCGTAATTTTTATTTTAGGTCTTGCGCTTGTCATCATGACGAGGGAGAAGAAAGACAAGTATCAGTAGCCAAAAATAATCAATAAGCGTTCCGCCTTGACCATGATTATAGATTTGGAGTATATGAAAGTTATTTCTTACTTTCTTTTGCTTGTCCAAAATGAAAGTAACAAAGAAAAAGACAGCCTAAAATGTCCAGTTCAGAGCTACTTGTCATTTTGATTTTCACAGAGTCAGGCCTGCCTATAGCAAAAATGATCTGAGCAATATCTAATAATTCCGCTGTTTTCTGAACTGATTTTAGGCGGAATAAAAGACGAACATAGTTGCCGAGAATAAAATATTGACAAAGTGAATACTTTTGAATATATTTGTATATGGAGGTAATTTATGAAAACAGTTACAATGAGAATAGATGACAATGTCTATGACATTCTGAAAAAAGCAGCGGACGGTGAACGGAGAACGATTTCAAACTTTCTTGAAAATGCTTCACTTCAATATCTGTCAAGCGAACTTTATATTTCAGATTCGGAAATGAATTCCATCCTGAACGATAAAACGCTCACAGAAGGTCTTTACAAAGGTATAGAGGACGCAAAAAAAGGAAAGTATAGAATTGTTGAATAAATTTCAGATCGCTGAAACGGATCAGTTTACATCGAAAATTTACGATGTGAAATACAGAAAGATCTACAAAAAGATCCGTGATTTTGTATATCCGCAGCTTAGGACTAATCCCTTTTTTGGAGCCAACATCAAGAAGCTCAAAGGCACTTTCGCCGGTGTTTACAGGTACAGGATCGGAAATTACAGGCTGTTCTACATAATCGAGAACGAGAAAGTTCTTGTTATAATATTAGACATAAACGATCGCAAAGACGCATATAACTAGATGAGAGATAAAAAGTTGTTAAAAATTTCAATCAAAAAAGCAGCTATCATAATAATATTATTGTTAACAGCGATTATTGTTTTATTTGTAGCCATAAAACTAAACCATAAATTACCAAGAGCTCCTGAAACCCGAAATATGATATCTATAAAAATATTGACTTCATTAAAGCAGTCTATCAGAAATGAAAATGCGGCAGATAAAATGCAGGAAATATTTCCTGAAGGAGCTTGTTTTACTTTGACTCTTTACGGATTGTCGTGGGCGAATTTAGCTGTATTATCCGACATCGGCGATGAAATCAAGGAAAACGCATTGATTGAGATATTATGGACTATTAAACAATATGATGAAAAATATGTGGTTCAATATTTTGAAGATACTGAAGTAAGAAATGGTGTTTTCTGGCTCGGGCAGAAAAATCTTTTATTAGGAAAATTTATTGAAACAACTAATTGTGAAAATAAATACCCAGACATAGTAATTGAAACAACTAATTGTGAAAATAAATACCCAGACATAGTAAATGAATTTCATGAAAACTCAAATATGCTTTTTGATCAATTTATGAAGAATCCGACACGGCACCTAAATAGCTATAAAAACTTATGTTGGCCGGCAGATAATGTAACTGCGCTCTTGTCCCTTTCAATCCATGATAAATTATATAAAACCACTTACATGAAGGCTTACGAGGAATGGAAAGTATGGACAATAAACAACCCTGATCCTCAAACAGGTTTACCGGCAGGCCAATTAAATAATACAACAGGTGAGTTATTACAAACTTCCAGAGGTTGTGCTAATTCATGGATAATTTCTTTGTTGGCTGAAATGGATTCAGAATATTCAAAAGAGCTTTATCTAAAGTATAAGCAATACTTCTTAATTGAAAGACTCGGTATCAAAATGTTCAGAGAATATCCAAAAGGAGTTGACAATCCCGCAGATGTTGATTCCGGTCCAATAATCTGGGGTGCCGGAGTAGCAGCATCTGGGTTAGGTATAGGAGCGGCTTTGAAAAATAACGATTATGAAACAGCTAACGATCTTGTAAAGCTGTTAAATATATTTTCATTCGAAAACAATAAAGATTCAGGTAAAGAATATTTTTTCGGAAAATTACCCATAGCTGATGCTTTTATCGCTTGGCAATTTAGCTTGAACAATTCTGATAAAATCATTCAAACAAAAGAATAGCCTACAAAAATAAGTAATTCGATCGGTTTATGTTTTATGCAATAGAAAATCAGGGATATACATTCTTTCGATTCCATTCCGGTCTAAAGGAAAAAATTTATCAAGCGTCAACACGATCTTCCTGTAATTATCATTTATTGACTCAAGGCTGCCGAACTCTCTTTGAACGACGGTATCACTTGAAAGCATATAACAAACCTGTAAATATATCTTTTCATTTTGCTTTTCAGCTATAAAATCGATTTCGCCGCCATTCATAACACCGATGCCGACTTTGTACCCTCTCCTGATCAACTCTAGATATATAAGATTTTCAAGCACACCTGAAATATCATTCTCTCTGTATCCGATCAGTCCGTTTCTGAGACCTATATCACCGAGATAATATTTGTTATTGACTTCAAGCCATTTTTTACCTTTAAGATCATACCTGTTAGCTTTGAAAAACATGAATGATTTTTCCAGGTAGCCGATATAATTGATCACAGTATCTATCGAAGTTTTGATCTTCTGTGATTTAAAGTAATCGGAAATGCCTTTTGCCGAACTGATATTTCCGCAGTTGTCCGTCAGATATTTTGTGATATGTTCAATTAAAACGGATTCTCTGATATTATTTCTTTCAATAACATCCTTTAATATTACCGTGTTCAATATAGAATTGAGGTAAGTAATTATCATTTCGTCGTCAAATTCCAGGGCATGTATCCCCGGAAAACCTCCGTATCTAAGGTATAATTGAAATTCTCCGTCAATTTCTTTTTTCTCAGTTACATTTCTGAACAGAAGAAATTCCTGAAAGCTCAAAGGCAGAACAGGCAGTTCAACATATCTTCCGCTTAACAATGTAGCAAGCTCCGAAGATAAAAGACGGGCATTTGATCCTGTTATAACTATGTCGCCCATATCATCAGCAAGAAAAGACGAGACAGCTTTTTCCCATTTATCTACTTCCTGCACCTCGTCAAGAAGGATATATTTCTTTCCGGAACTGTTCCGTAACGACTTTTTCACGAATGTAAAAAGATCTTCATAGTTTTTTATAAAGCTGAACTCCAGAGACTCATGATTGATAAATACGATGTTTTCTTTCTTTACGCCTTTACCGATAAGTTCATTATAAAGCAGCTTCAATATCGTGCTTTTACCGCTTCTTCTGATACCTGTAAGCACCTTAATGATAGGTTTATCAATATATTTCATCAGTCTCGACAGGTACAAATCTCTTTTAATCATTTTAATATCCTTCGATTATAATAGAACTATTATTAATATAACTAATATATTTCGACTATACAAGAATTATTGTAAAAAATAATGATTATGTTCGACTATGATCGAAATACAAACAAATAAAATACTAAATTCCGGAAATCGTTTCATCATAAATTATGAAGGCAATTAATTATATAATGATTTGGAGATAACGCGTACCTGCGATAAAGATCAGGCAGAATTTATTCTTAAAAGATTTCCTGAGTTTTCATTCACCAATCACCTTAACTAATACCCGCTTTTTCCTTTTACCATCAAATTCACCGTAGAAGATCTGCTCCCACGGTCCGAAATCCAATTGACCATTGGTGACCGCGCAGATGACCTCACGACCCATGATCTGTCTTTTCATGTGGGCATCCGCATTATCTTCAAAGCCATTGTGCTTATACTGTGAATGGGGTTTTTCAGGAGCGAGCTTTTCAAGCCAGACTTCATAATCCTGATGCAGCCCCGATTCATCGTCATTAATGAATACCGAAGCGGTAATATGCATCGCATTAACGAGAACGAGACCTTCCTTAATTCCGCTTTCATCAATAGATTTCTGAACATCGCGGGTAATATTTATAAACTGCCTTCTCTGCGTCGTGTTAAAGAACAATTCTTTCCTGAATGATTTCATACAAGCTCCAATTAATATCTTTAAATTTAACAAATCGAACACCGAAATTCAATTTATAATTTCTTGACTAAAACATATTTTTTTGATTATATTCAATACTCTTACACATAGATAAGATGTAAAAGTAAATTAAACGGAAACGGTAAAATGAACGAAATCTCGAAAACCTACGATCCGACGCTGATAGAAGAGCGTATATATTCGGACTGGCTCAAAAAAGGCTATTTCAAAGCCAAAGTAAACAAGAACAAAAAACCTTATACGATAGTTATACCTCCGCCGAACGTGACGGGAATGCTGACAATAGGCCATGTGCTTAATAATACTCTTCAGGATGTGTTCATCAGATACTACAAGCTGAAAGGATTTGAAACCTGCTGGGTGCCGGGAACGGATCACGCTTCAATCGCTACAGAAGCGAAAGTCACTGCCATGCTCAAAGACCAGGGAATAGATAAAAAGGATCTGGGCAGGGAAGAATTTCTTCTTAAGGCTAAGGAATGGAAGGATAAATACGGCGGGATCATAATTCAGCAGCTGAAAAAACTCGGATGCGCCTGCGACTGGGACAGGGAAAGATTCACGATGGATGATGACTATTATAAAGCCGTTATAGACACTTTTGTCGATCTATATAAAAAAGGACTTATCTATAAAGGATACAGGCTCGTAAACTGGTGCCCCGGTTCAATGTCGGTAATCTCTGACGAGGAAGTTGAATTCGTAGAGAGAAAAGGCCATTTATGGTATTTCAAATATCCGATAAAAGATTCAAATGAATTCGTAACTGTCGCAACGACCAGGCCGGAGACGATGTTCGGTGATACAGCTGTGGCTATTCATCCCGAAAACGAAAAGCTGAAGCATCTTATTGGTAAAACTGCAATACTTCCGCTTGTAGGCAGGGAGATCCCGATCATAGCGGATACTCACGCCGATCCCGAAAAAGGAACAGGTGCGGTAAAGATCACACCCGGGCATGATCCCAACGATAATCTCGTAGGCCAGAGGCACGGGCTTCAGGTCATCAATGTCATGAACCCGAACGCGACCTTAAATGACAATGTACCCGAAAGGTTCAGAGGACTGGACAGATTCGTAGCGCGAAAAAAGGTCGTTGCTGAACTTCAGGAACTCGGGCTTATCGAAAAGATCGAGGACCATGTTCATCAGCTGAGCATAAGTCAGAGAGGAAAAGAGCCTATCGAGTATCTGATGTCGGAACAGTGGTATCTTAAGATGTCCGAGCTTGTAAAGCCGGCAATAGAAGTTGTTAACAACGGAAGAATAAAGATACATCCCGAAAAATGGATCAAAACATATAATCACTGGCTTGATAACGTTCAGGACTGGTGTCTTTCAAGACAGCTTTGGTGGGGACACAGGATACCTGTTTACTATTGTTCAAATCCGGGCTGCGAAACCGTAAGAATGGTAGAATCTTCAAGACCTTCAAAATGTGAGAAATGCGGATCGTCCGATCATATCCGTCAGGATGAAGATGTTCTCGATACATGGTCATCAAGCTGGATCTGGCCTTATGCGGTTTTCAGAACGAAAGAGGAGCAGGATTATTTCTATCCTACGGACATTTTAATAACCGGACCCGACATTATTTTCTTCTGGGTAGCCAGAATGATAATTGCGGGAATGCATTACAAGAATGAAATTCCCTTCAAAGATGTTTATTTCAACGGGATGGTAAGGGATGAGCAGGGCAGGAAGATGTCCAAATCACTCGGAAATTCACCCGACCCGTTAGATGTTATCAGAACATACGGTGCAGATGCGCTCAGATTCACCATGATCAGGCTTACTCCGGTAGGTAACGATATTTTCTTCTCAGAAAATAAATGCGATCTTGGAAAAAATTTCGCCAACAAGTTGTGGAATGCCGCCAGATTCTTGATGATGAACAAAGAGAAAAATCCCGGCATCAAACAGGTTTGTCATACTGAATTCATCGAGGACAAATGGATCAACTCAAGGCTGAATCATACGATAGAGACCGTAGAAGAAAAATTCAAAACATTCCAGCTTAACGATGCGCTCAAAGCTGTCTATGAATTTTTATGGAACGATCTCTGCGACTGGTATATCGAAATGGCGAAGTCAAGATTCCAGTCAGAAAATGAAGCAGAAAGACGGTCAGTGCTCGAGAACGCTTTATATAATTTCGATATAGCTCTAAGGGTGCTTCACCCGTTCATGCCGTTCATCACAGAAGAATTGTGGCTGAACCTTGATGAAAGAAAAGAAGGCGATTCGATAATGCTTTCATCGATACCTGATCCTGACAGAAGCCTGATCGACGTTGAATCGGAAGAGATCATGGAAACCGTTAAGGACATAATCGGCAGAGTCAGGAATATCAGGGCTGAAAATAACATTATTCCGTCAAAGACGGTTGATATGATTATAAAAAGCAGTGACGAAAAGCTGAAACAGTTCGCTTCGGTAGTTAAGTTCCTGGCCAAAATAGAAGACATCACATTTGATACCGATGCTGTTAAGCCCAAATTATCAGCTACTTCGATCATAAACGGGCTTGAGATATATATTCCGCTTGAAGGAATAATTGATCTTAGTGCTGAAAAAGAAAAGATCGAGAAAGAGATCGCAAGGCTTGAGGCAATAAATGCCGGGATAAACGCGAAACTTTCAAACGAGCAGTTCGTTTCGAGAGCGCCGGATGCTGTACTTGCCAAGGAAAGAGAAAAACTTTCGAATAATATTGAATCGATAGCGAAACTTAAGTCGAATATAGAAAATTTCATCTGAAGATGTCTGATGGATAAAATGCTGTTAATACTTCTGCTGGCGCTTACGGCATTAAATGGCGCGTATGACATCAGGAAGTATGAGCCTGTCCAGATAACAACCTCATCATCAGAAGAATCGAACATTGTTATAAAAGACGGTAACATCATTTTTTTCGCGTCTGACAGGTCAGGCAGTTTCAACATTTACAAAAAAGACCTTGAAAAAGAAGTGGAAACTCAGATCACTTCACTTCCGAACAACGAATATCCCGTTCTTTACGACGGCAGGATAATAATGAGATCGGACGAAACTGACGTTTTCGGAAATCTCTATTATCTGAAAGAATCAGGAGAACAGGAGCTTTTGTTCTCAGCCATAGGTGAAGAATACCATCCGTGCCTGAGCGGACGAATGATCTATTTTTCGGAAAAAAAGAAAGACGGATATTACCTGAAGAGTTTCGATCTTAAAAAACGGAAAAAACCGAAGCAGGTCAGGGACGGTATAGGCGAAAGGGCTTACATTCTGGGTAAGAACGACCTTATGTATCAGTCGTATCCGGACGCTTCGGGATTCAGCAATCTTTTTATTTCCTATATGACCGCGGACGACAGCAGCGGAATATCAGAACCGATGCAGATCACTTTCGGGCAGAAGATCATTACGGGATTCGATGTTTCGAAGGATGAAAAGACGATCGTTTATTCGGCTGTAACTACAGACACGAACGGAGACGGAAGAACCGATATCACCGACAATTCAATTTTGTACAGGATCAAGGGCAGCGATGAAGGATATTCGGATGCCTTTCAGCTTACATCTGAATCGTATTCGTCGACAGAGCCGAAGATAGCTCCGGACGGAAGGATATTTTTCGTGTCCGACAGGAAGGGTAATCCGGATATCTGGTACTGCGGGCCGGACGGTGTAGCTCCTTATACAAACGATCCTTCCGAGCAGAAAAAACTCGCCGACTATCTTTTTGAGAATTATAAGGCGCAGGTACTACTGGCTGATGCGATGAACGAAAATGTATCGGCCGAAACGGAAGAACTTCTGTCGAATGCGCTTTTATCATATTACCGGGCGGTATCGATCCCGAGTCAGCCTGACGCAGCAAGAGCAGATGCGTATTTCAGGATCGCGGAGATCTATTCCATCCAGAAAAAATTCAGAATGGCGGAATCGATATACAGGATCGTGCAGAACAGATTCCAGGCGAACGAACTTATTTCCGGTACCGCAGAATTAAAAAGAGTGACCGCCGAATTATCAAGAAGAGAGATATCGACGAAAGAATTCGGATACGAACTCGACGATCATTTAAGGTATCTGAACACAATGGCTGAAAAATATAATGATGCTGACGTACAAAATCTGATCCAGCTCAGGATAGGAGGGATATATTACGATCTCGGAAGATATCCCGAAGCCAACAGCAGGTTCGTAAAAGCAAGATATAAGAAAGACAAAAGCGAGAACGCGGAAAGTTATTATCTCATGGCAGCATCAGCATCAAGATCGGGTAACAGCCAGTCATCCGGTATTATGATAGAAAAAGCCCTAGAATTTTCGACATCTGACGATGAAAAGGAAAATTATATACGGGGTTATTTCGGACAGTTCACTGAAGGCATAAATGAAGATGCAGCGGCACTGATAACAGAGATCAAGCTTAATGAAGAGTTTTCCCCCGAACTAAGATCTTACGCCTGTCTGATCCTCGGCGAGATAATATCGAACGATGAAAGCAGGATCAGATATTTTAACGAAGTGAAACAGTTCTATGTTTCGGACCCTCAGAACGTTCTTTTAAAAAAATATTCAGCTCAGGCAGACATCAGGCTCGCTGAAATATATACTCAGACAGGCCCCGATGAAGCTGTCGAAAGCATTTATGAATACATGACGGATAACTACGGCGGTATAAATTACGACCTGTATTCTACTCTGGCTTCAAAACGACTGTCGGACATATATCTTAAGAAAGCCGGGGCGTTTTATGAAAAAAAGATGTTCGATAATGCACTACTTGTGTATTCAAAGGCATATGAGCTGAACAGGACTAATGCTGAGGTCATAAGAGGTATGGTCGATTCATACGCCGGTCTAAAGAAAATGAACGAGGCTGTAGCATTTTTTTCTGAAGAATATACAAAAGATCAGAATAACGCATTTTACAATTACGCTTTAGGATATGCGTATTCGGTTAGGGGTAGTTCAGGAAAGGATGCTGATAAAGCGGATATGACAAGAGCCGCTGAACTAATAGGCAGATCGATAGAAATTGACAGCGGTCTTAAATATTCGTATCTGACCCTGGCTTACTGCTATGAAGCGCTGTACCACATAACACAGAAAGAAACTGAGCTCGAAAAGAAAAAGAACATTCTCAGAAAAAGCCTCGATATTATCTTCGGACCGGTCAAATTCCTTTTGCGGACAGTAAATATAATCGAAGATACGGATAAAGATTATACCGATATGGCCATTTCGGTACTGGGAAAGGGCATAGCTTTATGTGATGCGGAAGCTGATAAGGAACTTATTCTGAAAATGAAGCTGAACATGGCCAACAATTATTATAATATGGGTGAATATGCCAGAAAGCAGGCTCTGGATCTTTACAGGCAGATAATAGACGGAGGATATAAATTCAGCTCGAAGGCGCAGGAAGCGATAGTTTATGAGAGAACAGGTCACTGCCTTTTCACATTAGACGATGAATCGGCCGACGAATATTATTCAAAAGCTTTGGAGATCTATAAAGAGCTTAACGACAGAAAAAGCGAGCTTAGGGTCTCTATGAGAACGGCTCTACTCTATCTTACCCGTGAGGACAAAGAGGGTGATCTGATAGGCGGTGATGACGCATATCAGAAATATTCCGACATAATCATAAAGCTGAAGAGCGAGGATAATAAAAAAGCCGTCGATCTGATAAAAAGGAACAGCGCTTTCGCGAGGTTCGTTGATGAAGAGTATCAGTACGCATCAGAGCTGACAGGCCAGATCATAGCGGAAGAGAACGATTATAGGGACAGGAAGAATTACGATAATATGATCATAATGTCTCTATTAGGGATAGACATTCCCGTATGGAAGCTGGACATCGTTCTCGGATCGCAGTACGCGGAAGGGTTCGAAGGCAAAGACGAACTCGCGCTTTTGTATTCGATCGAAGCTTCAAGCTACAGCAGCCTCAAGGAATTCAATGCCGTAAAAGAGCTTTTGAATAAGAAAGCGGAAATATTCAGAAAAAAAGGCAACGACCTTGCTTTGAGCCTGATCGAGAACAGGCTGGGGATTCTTGAATATTTCCGCAGCGACCGTGTCGAGAGCATAAAAAGGTTCAGAGCATCTAATGAACTTTGCATCGGACTCGGACTTTATAACATAGCCCTCGTGAACGAGAACAACATCCTCAAAGCAATGGCTTCGGATTTTACATCGGTACATGATAATGAAACCGCTAAAGCTCTGGCAGATACTGCCGTATGGTCGGGTTCAAAAGAGAACGGCGAGCTTTACGACAGAGCAGTGAACAGGAATTTGAGAGGACTTTTAAGCTTTGAGTCCTACAAAAAGAAAGCTGCCGGTACGCCTGCGGACAGATATTCCGCGATAAGGGACCTTATAGGCGCGGAAAGATTCTTTATTGAGGCGGATACTCTTTTAAACTCGCTCAAACGAAAAACCGAGGAAGTAAACAGATTGTCAGCCTCAGTTCTATACAATCTTGCAACGATCTGTATCGAAGCTGATGACACTGAAAGAGCAGGATCGTTTTTCGAAAGAGGATATGAAGCTGCGGAACTTACCTACGATAAGCTTTTAAAATGGCGCTATCTGATGAAAAAGGGCGATCTTGATGCTGATACCGACAGAAAACAGGATCTCTATATCCGGGCGGAAAAAATGCTTTCTGAGTATCTTCCTCAGACAGACGATTACGAGCTGATCTCGGGATGGCGTGACGACATAAAACCTCTTTACGACAGGCTGATCGCGGGATGTCTGAACAGGAACGATATTTCATCCGCAATGAATTACGCCGAAAGATATAAGAACAGGATGCTTCTTAATTATTATTCCAGCAGGTATTTAGATTACAAAGAACAGCTTCATAAGATCCATATAAAAAAGATCAGGTACAACAACGAAGAGATAGTCAGGTACAGGCAGAAAGCCGACCTGTTAAAGAATAAAAATCCTGAAAAATACGCATCAATGATTGCAGAATATGAAACAAAAGCGGATTTTTATGAAAAAGAGCTTTCTGATATTTATGATCAGATCAAAAGATCGAATGACGAAAGGCTGCTGCAGTTCGTGAGCATAGAGGATATGAACGAAGAAAAGACCGCTGAAGATCTCGGAGAATACAGGGCGGTAATAAGCGTATATTCAATGCCCGGGAAGGAACTTTATTTCTACTTTGACGGCTCGGAATATAAAGCGGTGGAATCTCCGGCCGGGGATTTCAGCAGGATATTTGACGGATTTGACTCTGATATAAAAGAAAAGGAACACATTTTCATAGTGCCTGATTTCAACGGCAGCGTGAACGCTGATTTCGTTTCAGTTATGCGGGAAAAAGGATATACGGATACGGGAGTTTCGATACTTCCTTCTCTGTCGTCTTTGATGATGGCCGTTGAGAACGCGAACATCAACTATTCCGAGCATAAGATCAGTTCAAAAACAGATATCGCGGAAAAAGACCTTCCGGCATATTTCGAGAACGGCGGGATCATAAACATAGATGAACCTATTAAGACAGATCCTTCAAATTCTCTTGAGAACGTGTTCGTTTTCGGTTCGAACGAGGTCAGGCTCGGCGATTTTCTTAAGTTCAAAATGCCTGCGTACGCGGTCGTGATAAACGGTTTTGAAGGTGCTGTCAGGCCTGAAGACAAGCTGATAACAGCGAACAGCCTGATCTTCTCGGGAGCCCAGTCGGTCATAATTCAGAATGAAAATAAAAAAGATACGTTATTGAGCGCAAAGCTATATGAAAAAGCTTCTGAGCAGGATATTCTGACTGTATTGAAAGATTCAAACGTTTCATATACGCTAATCGGCCTGACAGGGATGAACAGGCAGGGTCAGAAGGAATTCGCGGAGGCTAATCTCAAAAGCTCTCTGATGAACGGGGTCAGGTATTACAACAGTAAAGTCTATGAAAAAGCCGCTGTATATTTTATTCAGGCGCTGGCTATGGCAAGGAACATCGGGGACAAGCAGGAACTGAACATTTTAAAAACACTTGTCTCATCGCTGCGGAACATCAAAGATCACAAGCGTGCGGTGATATATTCACAGCAACTCATAGATTATACGGAGAAGAACGGTCCAGATAAGGAAAGGCTTTCAGCTTACGATGAAATTTCCAGAAATTACATTCTGAATAAGCAGTATGATGAGAGCATCATCTGGCAGGAAAAGATACTTTCGGATGAAAAAAGCACGCTGAAAGACAGAGTCTCGGCTTATAATATGCTTTCGGTGATCTATTCTTACAAAGGCGATCTTAAAAAAAGCATCAGCTATAAAAAGGAATATCTTGTAAGTTCAGGGCTGCTGTCCGAGCCTGAAATAACATCGATCAAAACCGGGCTTAACGAAAGCTCGACGGAGATCCTGTTCAATTCGCTCAGGAACATTATGGTCAGTTATTATAAGAACGGCGAGACCGATTCAGCTCTGTTCGTGTATGACACTATCATTAAAAATCTCGATGAGTTCGAGGATGTTGACGGAGCTTCTTTCGGTGAACTTACAGAATCTGCCGGGCTTTGCTATTTTAAAAAATCGCTGTATTCCAAAGCCGAAGAGCTTTACATAGAAGCTCTCGAGTATTTTAAGGAAGGGCCGGAAAGAGTTTCGGTTTATATCAATCTGAGCGATCTGTATTATTATACCGACAAACTTTCATTAGCGCTTAAATATCTGGGCATGGCAGAAAAAGAGGCAGTATCCGATGCCGAACTGATGAGGATCTACAACACGCGCAGCCTTGTCGAAGTAAAGATGGACGATCTTGGAGCGGCAAGGACATATTCATACAAGACCCTCGAAAAAACGATAGGGCTGAACGACAGGTCCGAAGAAAGCACGGCAAGAGTGAACCTTGCGAAAATACTCATCCTCTCGGACGACATTGCAGGAGCTGAAAAAAATCTTGAATTAAGCATGCTGCTCGCCCTGGAAACAAAGAACGTTAAAGCCATGATCTCAGCAGAGTTCTATAAAGGTGAATTATACTTAAAAAATCTGAAAAAACCGGACAGCGCTCTTTTCCATTACAAAAACAGCCTCGGCCTCGCAGTATCATCCGGCGATGAATTCTTCCGGTCGAAGGCACTTCTGGGAACGGGAAGCGCTTTTCTCGGACTGAATAATCCCGACAGCTGCGGGTATTATCTGAAAAAAAGCACCGAGAACGCAGAGCTTTACGGTTTTTCCGACATATATCTCGAATCGTCCTATCTGCTGTCGGGACTTTACGAAAAGGATCAGTCTGCCAAAGCTATTGAAATTCTAGAGCAGTTGTGCGTAAAAGCCGAAAAATTATCTGCAGAGAATGAAAATCAGTTCTCAGAGGAGCAGGAGAACATCATCCGGCCCGCATATTCAAGACGTATCGACCTTCTTTTGAAAAGCTCAAGGACAGATGACGCGCTGGATATTGTCAGGGAACGCGATTACCTTTTCGCACGGAACGATCTCAAGTATTTCGGCATAAGAAGTCAGACGTCCGATAAGCCTGCAACAGGTACACTTGAGAGCATAAAGAAGAAACTCGCCGCAAATAATGCAATGCTTATATTTTTACCCAACGGTCAGAATTCATATCTAATTGCCGTTAAAGCCGATGATCATAAATTATTTTCATTCCCGGTAACTAAAGAGCTGAAAGGCCTGCCGGAAAAGATAGAATCAAAAGGTGATTTCATTTCCGATGCGGTAAAATCGTATCAGACAGTATTTACAAAAGATGCTGCGGCATATCTTGAAGGCATAAATGATCTTATCATCTACTCTGACGGTGATATGAAGAACTATCCGTTCGAAGTGCTGTCAGACGGTCAGAATTATCTTATCGACAAATTCAACATCTCGGAAGCTGCAGAACTCCCGGTCATCGATCCTAAAGTAAACGGAGCAGCAGTAAGCAAAAGCCTGTCATTCGTTAATCCCTTCACTGCCGAAAGCGAACTTGTTTATGCGGAAAGGGAATATTCAGCTCTGTCGCGAAGCAATAAGAACTCGACCGTCACCAGCGGCCAGAAAGCCACCGAAACGCTTTTAAAGAACGAAGGCGCAAAACAGTATGGGATGCTACACCTTCCCGTCCACAGCTTCATACTAAATAAAGATTCCGTAAGAACATCCGGCAGATCGAGCTATATCCAGCTGTCAGCAGACGAATCCAATGACGGAAAACTCGAATGGGGCGAGATTATCGGCCTTGATGTAAAGAACAAAGAAATAATCCTTTCGGGATGCGACACAGGCGGAAGAACAGGAAGCGCATATTTTGAGAATTTCGATCTCTCAAGTGCGTTCAGACTTTCAGGCGCAGGCACGGTGATCTCCAGCAAATGGAGAACGGACGATCTTGCAGCTTCAGTTCTTATGAAAAGATATTTCAGATATTCCGCTGCGGGAGATGACAAGATAAGTGCTCTTTCCAAAGCCAAACGCGACATCAGAAACTATTTCAATACCCACCCGTACTACTGGGCTAATTTCAAGATAAACAGATAAAAAATTGGCAGTCAAACAGCTGAAATATCCACCCGAGTTCAAGGCTGAAGTGTGCGAAATAGCCGGAAAAGAAAATATCAGGAGCGCTGCGATAATCTACGGTTTGAATGAAGCAACTGTCGGCAGGTGGTATAAGAAATTCAAGATAGACGGAAAGGAAGGACTAATAACAAAAAGAAAAGATTCACAAAAGAAAAAGATAGATAGAAACCTTCTAAAAAAAATACTGGAATACAAAAATGCTAATCCTGATGCAACTCTTTCAGATATTAAAGCAAATTTCACTCTTGATTGCAGCCTTACTTTAATATGGAGGCACTTAAAACAAAAAGGTAATGGATTAAATAATCACGATATTGATAAAAACACCTACTTACTAACTCTACGAACAGTGTATCATACTAAATTTAGAGATGAAATAAAATCTTTATATCAGATTTCAATGCATAATTCTAAGGGTAAGATCATATTTTGCGGTTTTACGCAAACCAGAAACTCAAGAAATTTGTGTCTTTTTATTCTCTTAGCTTTAAAATCTCAAAAGATAAACGATAAAACAATAAAAATATTAACAAAGATATCTTACATCAATCCTTCGGAATTTAAGGTGATTGTACAGAATAAATATAAAAACATCACATTAATAAAAGGTCAGATTAAGAAACCTAAAGACACATTTACAGATATCGGTCTGAAAAAATCCGATCTAACTGAAAAAGTTATATATTATAAGTACAAGGAAATAATACTTAATAAAAATCTAAACTCAGATTATAAAAATGCTTTGATTGTTCCATTAGTAAACATTGATAAATACGATTGTACAACCGCAAATGAAGCTGATACGCATATTTTTCCATCATCTACCCAGTTAACGCTGAAGAAAGTTCTCGATGAAATCAAACGAGACGGTGACAGCTCTTGTATGGATTACAATTTTCAAAAAGCTGAAACTGAATACAATAATGCATATTCAGCTCTTATATATTCAGGCATAAAAGAAAATAATTTACAAGCCGAGCTGCTGTTACGAAGAGCTGAACTGTTATATAATGAGGAAGAGTATCAATCCTCATTAATGCTTCTAAAAGATTGTGCCGAATTATACAAAAAAATAGAAAGTAGTAAGGGTTTAGGAGCAGTTTACTATAATCTAGGTATGATATATAACATCTATAATAACCGAAAAGGAGCTGTTAAATATTTTAAACGCTCTATTAAATATTTAAGTAATGAGAACGGAATGTTAGAGAAGTGCCTGTTATACAGATCATACACAAAACTGTATCTTATAACGAAAATGTTTAATAAAGCACGATTAGCATCAAAAAATTACATAAAATATGCACAAAATTGTGGATTAACCGAGCTAATCGGGAATAGTTTAACGCAAAGAGGATTAATTTTCTATGCTGAAGGTAATTATAAAAAATCGTTAACATACTATAAAACATCTATAGATTATAATATCGCGAACAAAAATATATTTGATGTATGCGATAATTTATTAGGTATTATTTCAACTTTTACAATGGGTGTAGCAGTTAACGATAACGAAATCGATGAGTATCTTGCAAAATTAAAAATATATTCTGAGAAAGCAGGGTTAAAGCATATGCAATTTGATGCGGAATATCGAATGGGTATTTTTTATTATAAGAAAAATAAATATGCATTAGCTGCAAAACTGCTTAACTTCTCTGCAAAAGGAAACAAAATTTTTTCGCATAAACTACTTTATATCTCGAATTTATTCTATTTAGGAAGAGCATATTTCGAGAATCGTGATTTTGACAAAGCAGTTAAAACAATGAAAATCCTTTTACTCGAATCTATAAAGTCAAATAATAGTCTGTACACGCTACTAGCGAACTATAGTATTCTTAAAATATATGTAGAAAAATCTAACTTAAAAAAAATAATGCCAGTATCAAAAATTATATTTAGAAAAGCGCTTAGGCTTAAACAATTCCACATAGCAGGATATATTTGTAAAGCTCTCGGAATTGTTTATGAAAACAGATCCAAGATTAGAATAGCAAATAAATATTATAAGAAAGCTTTAAAATATTTTACTGAATTTTCATTAACGAATAAAACAGATATATCGGAAGATGTTGATTTTGTACGAAACAAACTATGCATCACAGAAATGTGTAAATAAAGCTAACAAGTAAAATATTACCATAAAATAAGTGTTAAAATAACGCGGCACGTTTTCTTTTTTAAATAATTGATTAAAATTAACAGCCAAATAACATGGAGAGTTCTATGAAAAGATGGCTGCTAATTTCAATCACAGTGTTGACATTGCTTCTTTCTCAAGAAATGAAAGCAGAGGATCCTGATTATCCCGGATGGGTTTGGATTGGGACAGGATGGGTATGCATTGATGGAGACCCAAATGATCCACAACCAATTCCACCTGTAAAAAAGTAATTTTAAACAAGTCAGTCAAAACAAAAACAAAAAAGTGAGGAAACAAAATGAAGAAAGTCGGGTACATTCTGGTTACAACAGTATTGGCTGTAATTCTATTCGTTGGATGCGAAAGAACAAACACTTTAGCATCTGCAGATACGAGTGTCAGTAACAATGACGCTCAGCAAAAAAGCATCTATTCTGGAGCAAAATCGGTTGGCTCTGAAGAATCTTTTTCGGGTGAATTTCATAACAATGGGCTGAAATATCTCTATGGAGGTCTAGAAGACCTGAAAAACAGTTACAACGGCACAAAACTAACAAAAAACAACTGGTGGGGTACAAACGAAGAATTAGAAGAGCAATCCAAGATTCTTTTGACAAACTACTTCATAGATGAGACTAACGGGCAAATTAACTCCGGCGAGATACAAAGTATGTTTGAGGCAGGGCAATCATCTTTAAACATTTCTGTTCAAGATTTAACAGAAGCTATTAATAGTTCAGGTTTGAATCCAGCTGTCAAACAATACTCAATGGAAATTATTAATATTGATAAAAAGAATTATGGTACAGTGGTTTCTTCTCTAATGGATATAAGAAATAAGGCAAGAAAAGAACTTACAGGTGAAGAACTTATTACTTTTATGAATATAATTGATGTAGGTTTATCTTCAGCAAAATACTGGAAAGATAATCTAGAAAACTGGAATATTCTTTTTAATGTTGAGATCGATGACCAATCACTATGCTTTTCATTTTGGGGAGATATATTTTTGGGTGATTTAATAGGTGGTTTATCTGTTTTAGTATCAGGAAATACTGATCCATATGCGATAGGCGGTGCTGCTCTTGCTGCTTCAGCTTTAACATACATCGATAAAAAAGATAGCGTAAATAGCAGATAACGAACTCAAAAGAAAGATGATGCGTACAAGTAACGCATCATCTTCTGATTAAACAGGAGGGTGAAATGAATTCAAAATCTATTTTTTTTCTGATAGCATTTTTTTTATTTGTCATAAGTAGTTTCCCGCAAGATGTATTCGACTATAAATCTTCGGTTACATGCGATAGTTTAGCCTACAAGACAATAATAAATCCTTCACTTTTAGATTATCAGCCGTCAATTTCAATAATGCCTTACATTTTTACAAAGGAAAATTCATCAGAAGAAAAAATACGGGAAGGAGGGGTATTCTTCACAATTTATAATTTTGGATTCTTCTATCATACGGATTTTGATACGCTGAACATTTTTTCTGCATCGTATGGTTATGAATTGTATAATAATTTCTTTATAGGGTATTCAAATAGATGGTACAATGAAAATAATATTTTAAAAGAGCAATTTTCACTTACTTATAAGCCAAATACTAAACTGACTATAAGTTCAAATTTCAGCCATAGTTTGAATAATAATTCAGAACCGATCTGTTTAGATACAGGATTTTCTTATAAACCGCTTGTTTCAAAAAATATTTTCATAATTTCAGCATTAAACTTTAATGATTTTGAATTTGATGACAGTTCCTACAATGTCGGGTTATCATCATATTTTATTACAGATAAATTACAAGTCACTCTAGGATATGAGAATTTGTTTAACTCGAATGACGACGGCAGAACAAGCCTGCAGTTTACATATACGTATTCAGGAATAATTTTCGGATCTTTGCGTTCTCAGTTTTTTGATAAATCATCTGATCATATGGTCAATTTTATGCAGTATACTTTTAAAAAGAAGGATAAATAGCTAAGAAGTGTTAAAATTTTATTATCAATAATTACTGTAATGTCCACCTGTTTTAATACAGAGAAAATTCATAAATTGTTTTTAAACAAAGAAAGAGGAATCAGAAATAGCACTATGAAATCATATTCGAGAAGGTGAGGTAAAATGTTCACTTCAATAACCGACGACGAATTTCTTGAGATCGTAATGAAGGTGCTTTCCAGGCACGGTATCAAGCACGCCGACATTAAGAAAGCGCTGGAATACAAGTTTAAAAGAAGCTTTTCGCTGATCTGCAAAAGGTATATGCGCTGTGCGAGAGAAACGATTTTCGCCGCGCACGACAGGGTGATCGTCGAGAATGCAAAAGCAATGCTCAGAAAGAAAAAATGTCAGGAAGTGGTTTACGATCTCGGATTCAGGTGCGAATCCTATTTCGCCGTATGGTTCAGAAAGCACACGGGTACAAACCCGTACGTCTATAAACAATTCAATTGATTTAAAAGCCTTAATGGAATATATTTTACACAACATATAACAGAGGCGAAAGTGTCAGTTCAGTATAAAACCCCGAAGCAGGCATTAAAACAGGCATACAGAAAGCTTAAACCGACCAGGGACGAGATCGAAAGGTTCAAATCTAATCTGATCGCTCTTCTTTCAGATATTGACGAAAAGGAAGGTGAAGAGCACGCGAAGAACCTTGTGCGCGACTTTCTACGTGAAACTTATTATAAGGGTCTATACGAGATCAACGTTAAGAACAGGAACGATCTGGTCATCCATTCCGATAAGACCTCGACATCCCCGGTGTGCGTGATTATCGAGGCGAAAAGGCCATCGGAGAAATACGATTTTCCGAAGCATGACAATCTGAATGTAAAAGCTGTCCGAGAGCTTGTGCTTTATTATCTGAGGGAGAGGATCGATAATTCGAATGCGGACATAAAGAGCCTTATTGCTACGAACGGATACGAATGGTTCATTTTCGACAGCGCGGGTTTTTATAAGAGTTTTTACGATAATAAAGCTCTTGTGAAAGAATACGGACTGTGGAATTCGGGCAGAAAGGACAGCTCTTCCACCGATATGTTCTATAAGGACATCGCGGCAAAGTACATCGATGAAGCTAAAAGCGATCTCGCATATACTTATTTCAATATCAAAGACTATGAAAAGTTCCTGCGTAATTCAGACAGAACGGACGACAAAAATCTTATCCTGCTGTACAAAGTTCTTTCGCCGGCGCATCTTTTAAATCTCGGATTCCCCAACGACAGCAACAGCCTCGACAAGAATTTTTACTTTGAGCTTCTGCACATTATCGGGCTTGAGGAGGTCAAAGACGGCGGAAAAAAGATCATCCGGAGGAAAGAAAAACCCGATGCGGGCTCTCTGCTCGAGAACGCAATAAACATTCTAAGGTCCGAAGACAGGCTGTACAAGGTCACCAACCCCGAATCGTTCGGAAGCAGTAAGGACGAACAGTATTTCGGCGTGGCTCTTGAATTATGCATAACCTGGATAAACAGGATACTTTTCCTCAAGCTTCTCGAGGCTCAGCTGTTAAAATACTTTAAAGGCGACAGGGATTACAAATTCCTGACATACGAGAACATCAGTAATTTCGACGAACTGAACAAGCTGTTCTTTCAGGTGCTTGCCATCAGGCATGAAGACCGCGCGGAATCCGTAAGGAAAAAGTTCTCAAAAGTCCCCTACCTGAACAGCTCGCTTTTCGAAAGATCCGGGCTCGAAGACGACCTTATTGTAATATCCAACCTCGACAACGGGATCGAACTTCCCACATATTCAAAAACGGTGCTCAGGGATAAGGACGGCAGGAAAACGGCCGGCGCGATGAACACAATAGAATACCTTTTCGGATTTCTCGACGCTTACGACTTCAGCTCGGAAGGCTCGGAGGAGATCCAGGAAGAGAGAAAAACGCTCATAAACGCATCGGTGCTCGGGCTGATATTCGAGAAGATCAACGGCTACAAAGACGGCTCCTTCTTCACGCCCGGATTTATCACGATGTACATGTGCAGGGAAACGGTCAGAAGAGCGGTCATTCAGAAGTTCAACGACAGATATAAAAAAGACATAAAAGACATAGGCGAATTAAAGAACTTCATCGGTTCGCCTTATAAAAAAGAGGAAGTAAAAGAGTACAATTCGGTCATAAACTCGCTTAAAATATGCGATCCCGCCGTAGGCTCGGGCCACTTTCTCGTATCGGCCTTAAACGAGATCATTGCAGTAAAATCAGAGCTCGGAATACTCTCGGACGCGGAAGGCAACATCCTCAGCGGATATTCGGCATTTGTTGAGAACGACGAACTCATGCTCTACAACAAAGCGGCAGAAGACCCTTTCGAATACATACCCGGCAGCAGGGAAAGCCAGAAAGTACAGGAATTACTCTTCCATGAAAAGCAGACCATAATCGAGAACTGCCTGTTCGGCGTGGACATCAACCACAATTCCGTAAAAATATGCAGGCTCAGGCTCTGGATCGAACTCTTAAAGAACGCATACTACACAAAAGGATCGGACTACAAACAGCTCGAAACCCTGCCCAACATAGACATAAACATCAAATGCGGGAACTCCCTCGTAAGCAGATTCAGCCTCGACGCAGACCTCTCCTCAGCCCTCAGAAAAAGCAAATGGACAATCACATCCTACAGGCTCGCGGTACAGTCGTATCAGAACGCAAAGACCAAGGATGAAAAAAGACAGCTCGAAAAACTCATAAATGAAATCAAGAACAACTTCAGATCAGAAATAAGCGTAAACGACCCCAAACAAAAAAGGCTCGACAGCCTCGAAAACGAACTCTATGAAAAATACTCAACAGGAAAGCTTTTAGACATCGAATTAAGCGAAAAAGAAAAAGCAAAAGAGCAGAAAGAAAGAAAAAACCTTGAAGAACAAATAAACAGGCTCAGCGCAGAGATCAAAGAAATAAAGGAAAGCGCCATCTACCGCAACGCATTCGAATGGAGGTTCGAATTCCCCGAAGTTTTGGACGAAAAAGGCAACTACACCGGCTTCGATGTAGTCATCGGCAATCCGCCGTATATCAGGCAGGAAGAATTAAAACCGATCAAAGATTATTTAGCCTCACGATACACAACATTTAAAAGTACCGCAGATATATATGTGTATTTTATCGAGCGTGGTTTTACAATACTTAAAGATAACGGAATATTTATATTTATTATGCCTAATAAGTGGCTGAAAGCAACTTATGGAAAGAATATCAGGGAATTTGTAAAGAAGCATAAAATAATCAGATTTCTTGATTTTGGCGATTTACCGGTTTTTGAAGAGGCTACAACATATCCGAGCATACTGCAAATACAAAAAGAATACTCATTAAAAGATTTCCTTGCTACTACATTCGACTCGCTTGATTTTCCTAACGGAATTGAAGAGTATGAGAAAGAGAATTCAATTGTAATAACAAAATCAACTCTAAATGAGAATGGGTGGAACTTTGCTGATATTGATACGCAGAGAATCATCAATAAATTAAACAAGATAAGTATTCCTCTTGGGACCACTGTTAAAAAAGGTATATATTACGGGATAAAAACCGGACTTAACGAAGCTTTTATTATTCCTAAAGAATTTGCTATGAGTATGATCGAAAAACAGCCTAAATATAAAGAAATATTAAAACCGTTTTTATCAGGTAGAGATATAAAAAGATATTCGAAACCTTCTTTGACAAATTATCTGATTCTATTCAGGAACGGATTTACAAGTAACCGATTTGGCACGATAGATGAAGAAACAGCTATCAAAAAAATGAGAAATGAATTTCCTCAAATCATGGATCATCTGGAACAGTTCAAAGACAAGGCTAAAGCGAGATATGACAAAGGGGAATATTGGTGGGAGCTTAGAGCCTGTGACTATTATGAACAATTTTATAAAGAAAAGATAATGCTACCTGATATTGCACTCAAAGCTGAATGTATGTATGATAGCTGCGGAGCTGTATGCGCAAATACAGCTTATATCATACCTACAGATGATATGTATTTACTCGGATTATTAAACTCAAAGCTCATACACTTTTTTTATAAAAGCATTACACCTTCGATAAGAGGCGGTTATTTGCGCTTTATCAGGCAGTATTTAGAGCAGATTCCTGTTGTTAAGGGTAAAGAAAAAGAAAAACACGAAATAGCTAAATTAGTCAGAGAGATTCTTGAAAAAAGAAACACTGATGCTTATATTGATGTATCAGAATCCGAAGTAGAAGTTGATAAACTCGTCTATCAGCTTTACGAGCTGACAGACGAGGATATAGAAATAGTTGGGAGGATTTAATGCGTTTTTTAAGATATCCTGGTGGTAAATCAAAACTTATTGATTACTTAGACGATTATTTGCCAAACAGTAAATACATTAAAGGCAATTATATTGAACCTTTTTTAGGAGGTGGATCAGTTTTTTTATATATACAGCCATCAAAATCAATTCTATCAGATATGAATAAAGAATTAATTGACTTATATAAAGGAATACGAAATTGTCCTCATAAAGTTTGGGAAATATTTTCTTCCTTTCCTGAAGGTAAAGAAGCTTATTATTTAATTAGAGATTCAGAATACTTAAATAAGCCAATTACCTATAGAGCCGCGCGCACATTATATCTTAATAGAACTTGTTTTAAAGGAATGTGGAGACACAGTCCAAACGGCAATTTTAGTGTAGGCTATGGTGGTGAAGAAAGAAGATGGGTAGTAACTCATAGTGATTTAGTTGAATTGTCAAGAATACTAAAGAACGCAAAATTCCATGTAGCTGATTTTAATAAAATTCTAGACAATGTAAAAGATGGGGATTTTATATTTTTTGATCCGCCATATAAGCCTGGCGAGAAAGAGTTAATTGAATCTCACTATGCATATAGCAGGTTTACTTACGATGATCAGGTTAGGCTTTCTAAAAGAATTAAACAGATCAGTAAATTACATAAAATCAGATGGGTCATGACAAATTCTAATCATACTGATATCTGTAAATTGTATAAAGGATTTAAAATCAAAAAACTTATGAAAGGCACAGGAAAAAAAATCGGAATTCATACAAAGGAATCACAGGAAGTTATAATTACAAACATATAGGAATAAACTATGAAAAAATTTCTTGAAGATGCAGCTAATCAGAATCATCCTTTAAGGGTTTTAAAAGATTTTCTCGACAAAGAAATATCTTATGAAAAAGCAAAGGAATATGACAAACAAAGATTTGTTGGATATGTACTCGAAATAGGTTATGGTGAAATAACTATAATAACCTGCGATCCATTCAAAGTAGCTGTAGGTGGAATCCCAAGGAATTCATTGCTTATAATGGTGCCTTCTACATTCAAATCAAATGGTGAAAATATCCCTCCGCATTTCACATTATTAAGAGTATTAGATAGTGCTCCGACGCCCTTGTCTTCTGATGTGCAACATACCTATTTTGAATTACAAAAAAAATCAATGCCTGAGCTAGACGTGTTTACTCAAAGTGAGTTGCAATGGGGCGCTTTAAAAACTAGCGTTTTGGGTATGTTTTATCCTGACCCTAAAAAAATGAATACAGTAGAATTTTCGGGTGACTTGAATAATTATTTAAGTGCTCACAAATATTTAATCTATTCACCTGATGAAAAATTACTTGATCTTGTAGATAATATTATGGTACCCGAAGATAACCGATTTCAAATAGGTAAATTGCGCCTTACAGAATGCAGATTACCTTTGCCAAATAAACCTCTACCTAATGTAGACATATTTCTTTCTACTAACGATTTTAAGGGTACAAGAACTGCTATGTTTGGCAAAACAAGATTGGGTAAAAGTAATGTAGTTAAATTGATAATTCAAAGTTTAATTGAGACTACTATAAAAGAAAAAAATTGTAATGGCTCCCATTCTTAATACAGCTTTTTTTAGAAGTATGTGTTAACATCCTTCTAAGCGAAAACTTTTTCTTTTCCTATTTCAATCATCCCGTAATATACTTCATCAGGAGTTCTATAATCAAGTGACATATGCCCTTTTTCACTGTTATATCTCTTAAAATAA
>JAKQBN010000017.1 GCA_029559475.1 bacterium | reverse complement strand
CTTTCATCATAGCTCATTCCGGCGGCGACATCCAGAATGTCCGCGCCTACAAGCTCGCACAGGTTAGCAATATCGTTCATATATGATATTTTTAATGCTAAAAAATCGTTCGATGCGTATTTTATCATCTCGGCCGACCTTCTTGACACCGAAACTATCGGCAGGTTGAACGGTTTGTATATTTTCTTTAAAAGGTCCTCAGCCCATTTCGTCTCAGTTCCGATAATGATCCTCGCAGCCTGCAGAGTGTCCTTTACCGCGGAACCCTGAGCGAGAAATTCGGGATTGGACGCTACTTCAACTTTCACGTCGTTTATCAGAAAGTCGTGGATGAACTGCTCCACCTTGTCGTTCGTGCCTACCGGTACAGTTGATTTTACCACGACGAGGCAGTCCTTTTCAACCGATTCGGCTATCTGCCGGGCAACGGTAGCGATATGCGAAAGGTTCGCGCTCCCGTCAGGCTGTTCAGGAGTACCAACGCCTATAAATATCGCATCGGCGTCTTTATATGCTTTTTTAAAATCTATCGTATAATTGAGCCTTTTAGCCTTGTAATTCTTCTGCATAAGATCTTCGAGACCGGCCTCGTAGATCGGTGATATGCCCTTTTTCATTGTTTTAACTTTAGATGCATCGATATCCACGCATACCACATTATGACCTTTTTCCGCAAAGCAGACCCCTGCCACCAGACCCACATATCCCGTTCCCGCGACGGCTATTTTCATAAAAATTCTCCGAATTAATTCATGCATAAAATATAAATTATAAATAAAAAAAACGCAATTGTTCATTTCATATTGGATTAATTATTAGAAATTGTTATATTTAATGCGTAAAATTAAATAAATAAAGGCTGAGACATAAGAATTGCGCTTTCAATATTTTTGATCTTACTTACACTGAACGCACAGGACAGCTCTCAGGTCAACTATAAAAGACTGTCTATAGCCGTAGGATCGGCCGCGGTAATATCAGCAGGCTCGTATCTCGTTCTCCAGAACGCATGGTGGAAAGGAACTTACGAACCTTTTCAGTTCGATGACGGCTCGGATATGAAATATGCAAAGAACATGGACAAGATCGGCCACTTTTACGGAGGCTATGTCACCCATGACGCTGTTTACAATTCGCTCATCTGGTCGAATGTAGAACATGAGAAAGCTCTGTGGTACAGCTTCTGCACAAGCGCGTTTGTACAGCTTATGATCGATGTAAAGGACGGATTCGCGCCAGTTTACGGATTTTCCACATGGGATGTGGTCTCGGGAACGGCGGGGGCAGGCTATCGTACACTTCAGCTCAAATATCCGGCCCTGCAGGATTATAAAATTAAGATGTCATATTACTGCAAAGAAAAAGATGATGGTGAAGAATTCTCATGGGATGCGGAGTACTTAATCGAGGACTACCCGGGACAGACCTACTGGCTAACTTTTCCGGTCAAATACTTTCCGCAATGGCTAGATCTCGCAGCCGGACTTAGCATAGATCAATATTACGACGAATATCAGGCTTACCTTTCATTCGACATAGACCTTGAAAAACTTGTTCTGCCTGTCGATAACAAAACATTAAGCACGATCGC
>JAKQBN010000015.1 GCA_029559475.1 bacterium | reverse complement strand
CTCCTGAAGAACAGGCGGAAGAAGTCCGTAAGGTAAAAAGATATGAAAACGGTTTTATTACCGATCCGATATGTCTTTCACCGGAAAATACTATTTCAGATATTCTGAACATTAAAGCTCAGTATGGTTTTTCGGGAATTCCGATCACGGAGAACGGAAAAATGGGTTCGAAGCTGGTTGGAATAGTGACTAACCGTGATATCGATTTTGAAAAAGATCCTTCCAAAAAGCTTAAAGAAGTGATGACGACAGAACTTCTGACGGCTCATAAGAATATTTCTCTCAGTGAAGCAAACGACGTTTTGCGTGAATCCAAAAAAGGAAAGCTTCCGATTGTTGATGATAAAGGCTGTCTGGTTTCTCTGATGTCAAGAAACGACCTGCTTAAAAACAGGGAATTCCCTAACGCATCAAAAGATAAGAACAAACAGCTTCTTGTCGGTGCTTCGATTTCTACTCATACTGAAAGCTACGAGCGCCTTGATCTGCTTGTTAAAGCAGGCGTGAATGTAATAGTAATTGATTCGGCTCAAGGTAATTCTCTATACCAGGTTGAAATGATAAAGTACATCAAAAGTAAATATTCTGAAATAGATATTATTGCCGGAAATGTTGTTACTTCCGAACAGGCAGTCAATCTTATAAATGCAGGAGCTGATGCTCTTCGAGTCGGAATGGGTCCCGGCTCGATCTGTACAACTCAGGTTACAATGGCTTGCGGAAGATCCCAGGGAACAGCGGTTTTTCATGTGTCGCGCGAGGCACGCAAGCATGGAATTCCTGTTATCGCGGACGGAGGAATATCAAGTACCGGTCATATTGCTAAAGCTCTGGCTCTCGGCGCATCGTGCGGAATGATGGGCGGACTTTTCGCGGGTACTCTTGAAGCTCCGGGAGAATACTATTACGAAAACGGAATGCGTTTGAAAAAATACAGAGGAATGGCTTCTCCTGAGGCGATGCAGAGAGGCGGTGCAAAACGTTATTTCGCTGAAGATACAAAGATTAAAGTAGCTCAGGGCGTTTCAGGTGCTGTTTTGGATAAAGGTTCAATAATGGATTATCTCCCATATCTGACACAGGGACTTCGCCATTCTTTTCAGGATATCGGAGTGAAGACGATAAAGGATCTTCATGAGAAACTTTACAGCAATGATCTTCGTTTTGAAGTCAGATCTGTTGCCGCTCAGATAGAAGGAAATGTGCACGATCTTTATTCTTATGCGGAACCAAAGTATAAATAATTTGCAGGATTCAGATGGAAATTAACGAAACGAATGATAAAATAGAGTACGGTACTTTTGAAGCGACCGTTGAAAGGTGCAAAAAAATCGAAGAAGATCTTCTTGTTAATCCCGGTAAATACAGGGTTCTGACAGGTGACCGTCCTACGGGAAGGCTTCATATAGGTCATTTGTTCGGTTCCCTTCAGAACCGTGTCAGGATTCATAATCTTGGTGTTTCAACTTATATCGTAATTGCAGATTATCAGGTTCTGACTGACCGGGATACGTTCGAAAATATTTCAGAAAATGTTAAACAGCTTGTTATTGATTATATTGCTTCAGGTCTCGATCCGGAAAAGGGAAATCTCGTTATTTTCCCTCATAGCCATATACCGGAACTTAATCAGCTTGTTCTTCCTTTTCTTACTCTTGTTACAAATGCCGAGCTTGACAGAAATCCGACTGTTAAAGAAGAGATTCAGTCGGCCGGATTAAAAAGAATTAATGCGGGAATGTATATGTATCCCGTTCATCAGGCTGCTGATATTCTTTTTTGCAAAGGAAATCTTGTACCTGTCGGCAAAGATCAGCTTCCTCATCTTGAGTTAACCAGAACTATCGCTAGGCGATTCAATGACCGTTTTGCAAAGAAACAGTCGGTTTTCCCTGAGCCTCAGCCGCTCTTGAGCAAGGC
>JAKQBN010000044.1 GCA_029559475.1 bacterium | reverse complement strand
GCCAGTTTATCTGCGGCAGCCTTATCCTGAGCAGCTTTCTCTTCGGCAGCCTTCAGATTTGCGATACGGATAGCTTCGGCTTTTTCAAGTTCCGCCTTTGCCGTTGCAATACTGTCGGCTTTAGCTTTTTCTTTTTCCGCTTTCTCTTTCATAGCTTTCTCGTACGCGGCTATTTCAGCCATCTCCTCCGCGGTAAGCTCTGTCGTAATTTCGATAGTCGTATCACCGTCATCCCCATACGCCTGCCTGACTGCAAAAAATAAATTCAGCAGTAAAACTATCAGCAGAAAACTTCTCATAATAAACCCCCGTTCATTATTGAAAATCATTCATCTTCATTTGTGCTTCCGAAAAGATCAGGCTCCAGAGTCTGCTTTTTACCTTTCTGCCCGGTTTGCTGAGTAATATTTTTCTCATTCGGGACCTCAAGAGGAAGCGTGTCCTGCAATACTGGAGCAGATCCTTCCGCAGTTCCATCCTCTGATTCACCGTTGTCATCTATTTTCTCAGCTCTTATCTTGATTATATTCCTGTTTGACAGCCTGACGCCACCGGCTGAAAGACCTTTCACTTTAAATTCCCTGAAATCGAACTCGACTTTAAAATTCCTCATTTTTTTTGAAGGCTCAAAATCGCAAACGATGTGCAGGTCAGCCCGCCTTGTAAAATATTCCAGTCTGCATTCTGCCGGATAATACCTGTACTCTTTATCCAGAATATATTTTATCTCGGAAAACCGTTTAAGATAGCAGTATCCCGTTTTTTTATCCCTGTATATCACAGTGAAAACAGTACCGTTCAAATGTGAAGCCACATCGAAAAACTGAAGACCCTTGCCGATGAATTCCTTCCCGCTCACCCTTACTACTTTATGCATCCCGTTCTTGAACATTAGAAGAACATGGGAGAATTCGCTTACCATCACATATTCGTCCGACTTGAGTCCGGGATCTGTGCCGAGATATCCGTTGGTTCTGTCGTAATAGAGCCTGATATTCTCTATCGCCGCGTCTTTCGCGTGGATCGTTTCAAGGTTTTCGATTTTCGACCTTCTCGGATAAGCCGGTCCGTATTTTTCCATCAGATCTTTTATGTAGTCGATCGTAAATCCGGTTATTCTGCCGAGATCCTTTTTTACCTGCTTTATTTCGGTCTCAATATCCTTGATCTCTTTTTTATTTTTATTAAGATCGAACTTTGATATCTTCTTTATCGGAAGCAGAAGAAGTTTTTCTACATCATCAAAAGTCACGCCCCTTAAAAGCTGTCCTTTAAAAGGATCGAAGGCGTCTTTGACCGTATTTAGAATGGTTTTATAATTAGTCAGTTCTTCGATCTGTTTATAGATCCTTTCTTCGATAAATATTTGAGCAAGCGTTTTAGCATGGAATTTTTCATTAAGTGTTTCCAGCTTGATCTCGAGTTCCCGTTTCAGGTAGGAAACAAGATTATCGGTCGTTTCATGGACTATCTCCGTGACGCTTTTGATCACAGGCACGTTGTCTTTTATTACCAGAAGCGATACAGAAATGCTCTGCTCGCAGTCGGAAAAAGCGTAAAGCGACGCTACGGCTTCATCCGCGCTGTATCCTCTCGCCAGATTCACCTCGATCTCGACGCTAGATGTCGTATAATCGTGAATTGACGCTATTTTTAATTTACCCGTCTTGGACTGTTTCTCAATCGAAGCTATTAAAGATTCCGTGGTCGTACCGAAGGGGATCTCTTTTATTATAAGCTTTTTATCGGTCGGCGCTTCGATGACCGCTCTTACCCTTACCTTTCCGTTACCGTCATTATATTCGCTGACATCAATTATCCCGCCGTGAATGAAATCCGGATAAAGCCTGAATTCTCTGCCTTCCAGATAATCTATCTGTGCCTGAAGAACTTCAGTAAAATTATGGGGAAGGATCTTTGTAGCCATCCCTACAGCAATGCCTTCGACGCCGAGAAGAAGTACAACCGGTATTTTTGCGGGAAGTACCACAGGCTCGACATTCCTTCTGTCGTACGAATCCTTAAATTCTGTAATATCATTATTGAAAAGTACTTCTTTTCCCAGCGGCGTAAGCCTTGCTTCAATATACCTGGAAGCCGCTGCGCCGTCTCCGGTTATAACATTTCCGAAATTGCCCTGCATATCTATAAAATAATCTTTTTGGGCAAGACCGACGAGAGCGTCCCCGATAGAGGCATCCCCGTGCGGATGGAACTGCATTGTATGCCCGACGATATTGGCTACTTTATTAAACCTTCCGTCGTCCATCCTGAACATCGAATAGAGAACCCTTCTCTGTACCGGTTTGAGCCCGTCCTTGATATCCGGAATAGCTCTGTCCTTTACGACGTAGTTAGCGTATTCGAGAAAATTATCGTCTATAAGCTGCTTTAAATTACTCATTTTTCATCACTTCAGACATTTATTTATCTGATCCCTCAATTTTCTGGCCTCTTCTCCCGCTCTTTCAGCGAAATCTGGTCCGTCCGATGCGAAAATTATGGCTCGCGATGAATTTACGAGAGAGAGAACATCGTTCTTAACAAAACCGTATTTTACTGTATTCTCAAGATCTCCGCCCTGCGCTCCTATTCCGGGTATAAGATAAGGCAGATCTGGGGCTAGTTTTCTTATCCCTTCGAACAATTCGGGATGAGTAGCACCGACAACCAGGCCGCAGTTCTTTTTCGCATTCCATGAATTTATTTTTTCTATCACGAATTCATAAAGATATCTGCCGTCAGCCATCTTCTGCATCTGGAAGTCGAACGAACCTTTATTCGATGTCAGGGCCAGTATGAAAACTCCTTTATCCTCTTTTTCAAGAAAGGGAGTAATGGAGTCTTCGCCCATATACGGGCTGACAGTTACCGCGTCACAACTGAAATGTTCAAAGAAAGCGTGAGCGTATTTTTTTGAAGTATTACCGATATCGCCCCGTTTAGCGTCAGCTATCTTTATAACGTCGCCGCCCATGAATTCGAGCGTTTTTTCAAAACATTCGAGACCTTTGATACCCGTCTGCTCGTAGAATGCCAGATTTGGCTTATACGCCGCGGTATATTCCTTCGTCGCGGCAATGATCTCCTGATTGAACTTCAGAACCGGATTTTTTTCGTTCTTTAGGACTGCCGGGATCTTTCCCGGCTCAACATCCAGCCCGACGCAAACCGCAGAATTTTTATTTTTTATTGTGCTTATGACATGTTCTTTAAAATTCATTCTCATTTCCATTTAATATTTTATAACCGTAGCAAAGCCCTTTTAATTTCGCTCCGCCGATAACGTAAGTCTTTGTCGTTATCAGCTTTCCCCCGGTCTTTTTATAAAATTCTTTCGAGGGATTATCCTTTAGCACCCATATAATATACGAAAAAATTCCATTTTTTCTAAACATTTCTTCAAAGAGCAATAATAATTTCGTGCCGATCTTTTTTTTCTGATGCTGTTTTAGAATATATATAGCCTTGATCTCCCCCTCGTAACCGGATGTTCTTTTCGATGTTTTTCTGTTCATTCCTCCGGCGCAGAAACCGATCATATCCCCTTTACCGTCAACTGCCGCGAGAACTGCATCCTGAAACTTCGCACCGTCCTTTTTTATAAAAAATTCTTTCCACTTTTCCGCGCTTTTTTCGTACGACAGCGAGTCCAGTTTTCCGTCCGGCATTAATCCTTGGTATGTCGTTTTCCAGCAGTCCACATGCACTTTAGCTATACCTGAACAGTCGGCGGACGTTGCTTTTTTTATTTTAAATTCCTCATGCATCTATATTCTGCGCAAAATGGCATTTCTCTATTATAAAATCCTTTCTCGGCGGAACGTCTTCACCCATCAGCATAGTAAATATCCTGTCGGCTTCGACCGCGTCTTCGATGTTGATTCTCTTTATAAATCTTTTTTCCTGGTCGAGAGTGGTTTCCTTCAGCTGCTCGGGATTCATCTCTCCAAGACCTTTGTACCTCTGGACCTGAACTCCTTTTCCGTCCTCGCCTCCAAGTTCTGCCACCAGTCTGTTCTTCTCTTCTTCGTTGCCGGGAAAAATGTAATGTGATATTTTTCCTTTCGAAACTTTGTATAGCGGCGGCATCGCGAGATATATATGCCCTCTTTTTATAAGTTCAGGCATGTATCTGAAGAAAAAAGTGAGCATAAGCGTACTTATGTGAGCGCCGTCAACGTCGGCATCTGTCATGATGATTATCTTTCCGTAACGCAGTTTTTCAAGAACGAATCCGTCGCCGTTCTGTGAAAATGCTGAGGAATCCACGGTCTGCCCGTTCCCGTTTGAGGGAAGATCGATGTCCGATTCGCCGATGCCTGTCCCTATTGCGTTTATAAGGTTCTTGATCTCTTCATTGGCCAGCATCTTATCCAGTCTCGCCTTTTCTACGTTAAGGATTTTTCCCCTTAAAGGCAGTACGGCCTGTGTTTTGATATCCCTTCCGTCAACGGCTGAACCGCCTGCGGAATCCCCCTCGACGATAAACAGCTCGCATTCCATCGGGTCGGTCCCTTTCGAGCAGTCGTACAGCTTTGACGGCATCGATCCGCCTTCAAAAGCGGATTTTCTTCTTATGAGGTCTTTTGCCTTGTGGGCGGCTTCTCTTGCCCTCAACGCCTCGGTACATTTATCGAGAATTATCTTCGATATTCTCGGATTCTCGAACATCCATTCAAGAAGTTTCTCATAAACAAGCGACTGAATTATGCCTGTGATCTCACCGTTTCCGAGTTTGGTCTTGGTCTGCCCTTCGAACTGCGGTTCCATCACTTTTATAGAAATTACAGCCGTAAGACCTTCTCTCACATCCGATCCGGTCAGCTTCATTTTATCATTTTTAAATATTTTGCTGTCAAGAGCGTATTTATTGATGGCTCTCGTAAGCGCTGATTTAAATCCCTCTTCGTGGGTACCGCCTTCAATCGTATGGATATTATTAACATAGGATTCGATATTTTCCCTGTATGTGTCGTTCCACGAAAGCGCTATTTCCATAGGATAATCATCAACTGTTTTTTCGATCAGAATAGGTTCGCAGACGCTTTTTTTATTCTCGTCTATATATTTTACGAATTCTCTCAGACCGCCGTGATACTGGAACTGAAATTCGGGGAGTGTTCCGTCCTCTTTTTTGGAAGTTTCGCGGTGGTCTTTTAAAGTTATCATTAGCCCCTTATTCAGAAAAGCCAGTACTCTTAGCCTGTGAGCTATCGTTTCCCAGTTGAAAACCACTGTTTCGAAAATTTCAGGATCGGGATAAAATGTCTGCTTTGTTCCCCTGTATTCAGTATCTCCGATTATTGAAAGCGGCTTTATTGTGATACCTTTTTCAAATTCTATTCTGTAATGTTTTCCGTCTCTGAAAACTTCTGTTATCATGAGCTTTGAAAGCGCGTTAACACACGATACTCCCACGCCGTGCAGACCTCCGGACACCTTGTAATTCTCCTTGTCGAACTTACCGCCTGCATGAAGTATCGTCATAGCTACTTCAACCCCGGGTTTATTCTCTTCTTTATGCATATCGACCGGAATACCTCTTCCGTTGTCAGTCACGGACAATCCTCCGTCCGATAATATCTCCACATCAACTTTTGTACAGTATCCCGCAAGTGCTTCGTCTATCGAGTTGTCAACAACTTCGTTTACAAGATGATGAAGACCTCTGACCCCGATGTCTCCGATATACATCGCGGGTCTCATCCTTACCGCTTCGAGACCTTTTAATACGGTTATGGTATCCGCTGAATACGCTTCTGTACTGTTTGTGTTTTCAAATTCGCTCATCAGTTCCTCCAGCTAAACGAATATAATCTTCGTTATTTTTATTTTGCCAAGTCTGGCTCTTAAATTCTGTTTGATTTCATATTCTATATGAAAAAATTCGTTCCTCCATGCCGATCCTGTGACTTTTACGTACAAAATGTTATTTTCATATTTTACGATGCTGGTCACCGCGGACAGTTTTTCGCCAAGCGTCTCTTTCCACGCGCTCATTATCGTCATTATAGTGCCGAGCTTTGATAATTCCGGACTTGAAGAGACGAGGTTTTGAAGAACCGAATCTATTTTCGGTATCCTTCTCGGTTTATTATATGCCCGGTCCGTTCTTTTTTTCATCTTATACAGCTATGCACTCCCCGTTTTCGATCTTATAAAGCTGCGATATCTTCGGGTCGAGCTGATCTATTATCCTGCCGCTGCTTGTAGTTATGAATGTCTGAATATCGTTGTCTAATATCTTTGCAACCTTCATGCTCTTTTTATCATCTATCTCGGAATATAAATCGTCCATGATAAAAACAGGATATTCGTCAGTTACCGATTTTATGTATTCGATACCTGAAAGTTTTAGTGCAACCAGGAAAAGTTTATGCTGCCCCTTCGATCCGTAATTCCTTAACTGTCTGCCGTTTATAAGAAATATAAGATCATCTTTATGCGACCCTACAGCCGTCGTTCCTCTTCTTATCTCCGTATTAAGATATTTTGAAAGGTTTTCCGAAAGGCTTTTAAAATATTCCTTCTCATCCGACTGTGTTTCGTATCTGATGTCGCCTTCATAAAGACCGTCGGAAATGTTCAGGAGAATGTTTTTGAAAAGAACCAGGAAGTCTTCTAGAAAGCTCTTCCTCTTTTTGTATATTAACGATCCCAGTTCAGCGATCTTTGAGTTATAGATTTTTAGCATGTCGTAACTTGATGACTCGCCTGTTTTCATGGCTGACAATATTTTATTTTTCTGTTTAATGATCTTATTATAATCATTAAGCGCTGAAAAATATTCGCCATCTATCATAGAAATCAGTTTATCAATAAAATCCCTTCTCGATGCCGGCGGTCCAGATGTAACAAGACTTTCTTCGGGAATTAAATATACAACTGGTATTTTTCCCCACAATTCCGAAAATCTGATTATCCTTTTGTTCTGGAAAAAGATCTTTTTAACTTCTCCGTCATAACTTATCTTTACTTCGAGCTCCCGTCCGCTTTTATTAACGAATTCCGCTCTTAAATAAAATCCCTTTGAGTCGAATTTTATCATGTCTGAATAATTATTCGTCCTAAAACTGTTCAATAACCCCAGTACTGCAATAGCCTCAACAACATTGGTTTTTCCCTGGCCGTTCAGACCCGTAAAACAGACGATGTTTTTTGAAAATTCCAGCTCGAGTTTGTCATAATTACGAAAAGTCGAGAGTTCGATCTTTTTTAATTTCATCCGTTAATTAGAACCCGAATTATCGACTGAAGACGGCATTAACAGCATCATCATATCATAATTATCTGCTGATTCGAACGGTTTTATTATTACCGGTTTTTTACCGCTGCTGATCTCCATAAGGATCATTTCAGTGCTGATGTTCTTTAAAAGCTCAATGATCTTTGCGGAGTTAAAGCCAATAAGAAGTTTTTCTCCCGTATAATCCAGAGGAATGCTCTCTTCCGCTTTAGATGACGAATTGCTGTCTTCGGTATTTATAAGCAGCTGACCGGGTTCCATGTTGAATTTTATCAGCCTGGTAACCGGGTTGCAGGCCAGTGAAACCCTTCCGAGAGCAGAAATTGCTGTCTGTTTGTCGAATTTTGCTTTCAGATGGTTGTTCGCAGGTATTATCGCCTGGTACGCAGGATATTTTCCGTTTATCAGCCTTGAGAAAATAACGACCGATCCGATCCTGAATTCGACATAATTATCCTCGAAGAATATCTTGCATTCTTCATTCTTCTCGATAGCGTTAGAAACTATCTGAAGCGATTTTGCGGGAAGTATCATATCCGTGTCTTCGCCTTCGTACCTGACAGATTTATCTTCAAGTTTTACAAGCCTTACGCTGTCGGTCGCCACCATTGTTAGTGAATTAAGTTTTAAGGAGAAAAGAACCCCGGTGAGAACAGCTCTCAATTGATCCGGTGAAACCGTGAAAACCGTTTTCTCGATGTAGTTTTTAAGTTTTAAAGAATCTATGATCATATTGTTGCCTGAAAGGCTTTTTGGAGTAGCCGGAAAATCCTCGTAATCTTCAGTTATAGAGAGTTCGAATTTTATGTTATTCGAAATTATCTTGACCAGGCCGCCTTCTCTTTTAACTGTTAAAAGAGTATCAGGAAGACTTTTGATTATGTTTATGAATTTTTTACCGTGAACTACTACGGTACCGTCCTCAACGCCGTTAACTTCCACTTTGTTTACCAGAGTAACAGAAATATCTGTCGCCGTAATGGTAAGTTCATTATCCTTAAGACCGAGTATAATACATTCGGTGATAGGTTTAGCGCTGTGCGCCGGAAGTATCGGACTGATAAGCGACAACTGAACCATCAGATTCGACTTTAAAGTTGAGAAGATCATAAGCGGCTCCTTTTTTTAATCATAATTTTAATTATCTAATATCATTATTATTATTAAGACCGGCGATTTGTGAATAATTCCGCAAGTTGTCAAATAGTGATGTTTTAAAAACACACAAATACAAACACAACTGTTCATACCCTATTTTATCGGTGTTCATAAGTGCCGTATTTTCATTATTCACAATTTTCATCTGTCAGCAAGTCGATAAGTTAATTACATTAAGAATTTCTTCGATCATTTTAGTAACTTCAGGATCTTTTGAGTTAAGTTTTTTCTGAATTTTGTTCGCAGCATGAGAGACTGTACTGTGTTCTCTTCCTCCGAAATGAACTCCTATACTTGTGGTAGTTGCTTTCAGCTGAGTAGTGCATAAATACATTGCGACCGCTCTCGCGTCTGCTATTTCTTTCGTTCTTGTTTTTTTCATTAATAGATCTTTCGGTATGGAAAAGAATTCAGATACTATATCCTGAATTTTGTCAATATTGAGAGTGGATTTCTTTGATGTTATCAATTCTTTTAAGATTTCTTTAGCTTTGTTTATCCCTATTTCCTTATTGAAATGCGAGTAATAGAAATAGAGCTTTTTAACCGCTCCTTCAAGGTCTCTCACATTGGTATTTATATTGTTCGCTATGAACATAACTATATCATCTTCAAGCTCAAAATCAATTTCATCAGCTTTCATTCTGATGATAGCCGCTCTGGTTTCAAGGTCCGGCGGTCTTACATCGGTTATAAGCCCCTGCTTGAATCTCGATTTCAGTCTTTCGTCAAGATCATGTATCTCGTTAGGATGAAAATCCGATGTCATGACTATCTGGCCGCCGCTATTGTAGATGAAATTGAATATATGGAAAAGTTCCTGCATGGTTTTTTCCTTTTTCGCGAGGAACTGGATATCGTCTATTATTATAAGGTCTTTTGTGCAGAGATAATTTTTATACTCATCTATAGTGTTTTTGTGAATATGATTGATTATCTGCTGGACCAGAATATCAGAAGAAAGATACAAAATATTCCTGCCGGGCTCATTGTTGAAAACGTAATTCCCGATAGCCGATACAAGATGGGTTTTTCCCAGTCCTACCCCTCCGAATATAAGAAGGGGATTGTACTGGGTATTCTTAATGTTTTTTGCGACCTGTTCGGATGACACAAAAGCAGTTTCGTTCCCGTTCCCCGATACGAAGTTCTCAAAAGTATATTTGGGGTTTAATGAAGTCTCCTTGTAGGGAGCTATCCTCGTTTTGGGCAGGGATCTCTGTTTTTTAACAGCCGCATCAGCTTCCTGCTTCTGCTCGAACCCGAAATCGGTATCGGCATCGATAAGGAATTTTATACCCGGATTTTCTTTGCCCAGTATTTCGCCTAAAGTTTTTTCGAATACGGATTTGTACTGGCCTTTTATGTAATCTATATGGATCTTAGATGGAACCTGGATCGAGACTTTGTCGTTGTCGATAAGAATTATTTTTAGCGGTTTTATCCACGTATTATATGAATTCTGGTTGAGAAAAGCCTTGATCTTATCCTTGAACTGGAGTTCTATTTTATTTAAATCGCTCACATTACACCTCTTTTATATTACTTATAACTAAATAAGTAAAGTAATATAAATAAATATTACTTCAATGTAAACAAAAAGTTAGCTGATTTTACAATAGGTTTTATGTTCTGAAAAACAAGTCGTGTATTAAGTTTAAAGTATCTTTTCCTACACTTTTCCTGACATAAACCTCGAATTTTATCTCCGATAATTCTATTGCGATGATATTTGATGCATTCTCTAAAATATCCGTCATTTTTTCAAGCTTTTCAGGATCGCTTTTTAACCCCGATCCCGTAATTGCGACAGAAAAGCATTTTGAGCTGCCGATGATATCTGGCGCATCATAAATTTTCAAAACGCAGGAAGCGGATCTCTGCAGGTATCTGATCTTTGACATCATTTCAAAACATTTGTCATTCAAATCCGCATTAACAAATCTAAGCCTGTCATTATAAACAAGCGACGCGTATTTGTTCCTGTCGAGCGTTGCTTCGTTCGATATCACAGTCCCGATCTCGCCCGAAGAGCTGAGTCCTGTTGATATTTGAACGCCGAGCCTGTGAGCATAATCGACGGCCGCGTCCTTTAATACTTTTGCTCCTAAAGAAGAGATCGTCAGCATAGTTTCGTAATCGAGGTTCTTTATAAGGACGGGCGATTCGACCAGTTTCGGATCTCCGCTGTAAACACCTATGACATCAGAATATATCTCGCATACCGCGTCCGGGAATTCTTTCGAGAGAGCGGCTGTAACTGCTACGGCGGTAGTGTCGGAACCTCCTCTGCCCAGGGTCGTTATCTGTTTTTCCACGCTTACACCCTGAAATCCGGCTATAATGGGTATCCGGCCTTTTTTTAAAGCTTCGATAAGCCTGTCTCCCTTGATCTCGAGTATTCTCGCATTTCTGTGGTTCGTGTCAGTAATAAGTCCTATCTGAGAGCCTGTAAAAGAGACGGCAAGACCGGGCCGGATATTATTTACCGCGATCGCCATAAGCGAAATGGATTCTCTTTCACCGATGGAGATGAGCATGTCCACCTCTCTCGGGTCGGGATCATCCGATAAGGCGTACGCTTTTGCCTCGAGAGAATTGGTCGTGCCGCCCATTGCGGAAACCACAATCACAAGTTTGTCGCCGGTATCGTAACGAGCCACTATTCTTTCCGCGAGGGCTCTGATCAAATCAGGGGTCGCGAGGCTGCTTCCGCCGTATTTCTGAACAGCTAAGGGCATATTATTCCCAGTCTAATATGACTTTTCCGCTTTCGCCCGTCTCCATCACATCGAATCCCTTCTGGAAATCGGCGACCTTAAAATGGTGCGTGATTATCGGACTCAAATCGAGTCCTGCGATCAGCATCTGCTCCATTTTATACCAGGTTTCGAACATTTCCCTGCCGTAGATGCCTTTTAGCGTGAGCGCTTTGAAAATTATATCACTCCATGCTACCTGAGTATTAGAGGGAAGTATTCCAAGAAGAGCTATTTTTGAACCGTTGTACATATTAGAGATCATTTCGTTGAAAGCGGCCGGGGATCCGGACATTTCAAGCCCGACATCAAAGCCGACCATTCCCAGTTCACTCATTACATCTTTAATCTTCGTTTTCATCGGATTTATCGCTCTCGTAGCGCCCATTTTTCTTGCAATATCAAGTCTGTATTCGCTTATGTCGGTCACGACGATGTGCCTTGCTCCCGCGAATCTGCAGATAGCTACGGCCATGCTTCCGATCAGCCCAGCGCCTGTGATGAGTACATCCTCGCCTATTACAGGGAAAGATAAAGCGGTATGTGTCGCGTTACCGAAAGGGTCCATTATCGCGATATAATCATCCGATATTTTCGGGTTGATCTTCATAACGTTCTCTGCGGGAACTTTTACGTATTCGGCGAAAGCACCGTCAATATTCACGCCGATACCTACTGTATTCTCGCACACGTGTTTTTTTCCTCTCCTGCAGTTCCTGCAGTGACCGCAGGCTATATGGCCTTCGCCTGTAACTCTTTCACCTATCTTAAAATGTTTTACACCTGCGCCCATTGCAGCTACCGTTCCGACATATTCATGTCCGATCGTCTGTCCTATGGTGATCGTTTTCTGCGACCATTCGTCCCATTTGTAAATGTGCAGGTCGGTACCGCAGATCGCGGTTTTTTTTATCTTGATCAGAACGTCGTTCAATCCTATCTCCGGAATATCCTTTTCGGTCATCCAGAGACCTTTCTCCGCTTTCATTTTCGCCAGAACTTTCATTTTTGCCATGATGATCTCCATTATCATAAATTATAAATTTTACCGGTTGGATATTTAATAAAAAAAATACGGTTTGTAAATTAAAAAATATATAAGTTATAATGAATTTATTTGACTTTAAAATGCGTTTAAAGTAATTTTGCTGTGATGTGAAGAATATCTAAACGGAGAAAAAATGCTTGCTAAAGTTCTGTCCGCGGCGGTTATTGGCCTCGATGCTTTTACCGTTGAAGTTGAAACTCATCTCGAAAGAGGGCTTCCCGGACTTTCTATCGTGGGACTGCCCGACAGCGTTGTAAAAGAAAGTAAGGACAGGATCAATGCGGCGATAAAGAATTCCGACTATATGTTCCCGCTAAAGAGGATAACGGTTAATCTTGCTCCTGCTGATATTAAGAAGGAGGGATCTTCCTACGATCTGCCTATAGCTGTGGCGCTTCTCGGAGCGACCGGCCAGCTCGACATCGATAATACGAAAGATTACATAATCCTCGGGGAACTTTCACTCGACGGTACTGTCAGGCCGGTTAAAGGCGCTCTCCCTATTTCTATTATGGCGGAAAATAAATACAAAGGCATTCTACTTCCCCGCGAGAATGCTGATGAAGCCGCCGTAATTCCGGGAACGGATGTTTTTCCCGTCGGGAGTTTAAAACAGGTCGTTGATTTCTTTAACGGGAATGAAAAGATAGATCCGAAGAAAGTAGATGCCGCTAAGCTTTTTGAGGAAATGAACCGCTGGGAAATAGATTTTTCTGAGGTAAAAGGGCAGTATCACGTTAAACGGGCACTGGAGATCGCGGCGGCGGGCGGACACAATATTCTTATGATAGGACCTCCAGGAAGCGGAAAATCGATGCTTTCGAAAAGGTTCGCCACGATTCTGCCGAACCTGACTTTGGGCGAAGCTCTCGAAACGACGAAGATATATTCTGTTGCCGGTCTTCTGCCGCACGAAAAGGGGATAATAGCTACCAGACCGTTCAGGTCGCCACATCATTCAATATCGGATTCGGCTCTTGTCGGCGGCGGGAAATTCCCGAAGCCGGGAGAGATAAGCCTGGCACATAACGGCGTGCTTTTTCTCGATGAGCTGCCGGAATTTAAAAAGAATGTTCTGGAAGTCATGCGTCAGCCCTTGGAGGACAGGGAGGTCACTATCGCCAGAGCGGCATCGACGTTAAAATTTCCTTCGAATTTCATAATGGTGGCAGCTATGAATCCCTGTCCGTGCGGGTATTACGGCGATAATACGAGAGAATGCGTCTGCACTCAGAACAAGATCCAGAATTATCTGGGCAGAATTTCCGGCCCGCTTTTAGACAGGATTGACATTCATATCGAGGTGCCGGCGCTTAAATACGATGAATTGTCCCAGAAAAAGGACGCCGAATCATCAGATGTTATCAGGCAGCGTGTAATAAAGGCGCGGCGCATTCAGACCGAAAGGTATTCAGGAAGGAACATTTACTGCAACTCAGGCATGAACCAGAAGGACTTAAAAAAATACTGTTCACTGGATCCCGCTTCAGAAAGCATTCTGAAAAGAGCGATAGAATCGCTTTCACTATCGGCGAGGGCATATAACAGGATACTAAAAGTGGCGAGGACGATAGCAGATATGAACGGAAAAGAAATAATAGCCGCCGAACATCTGGCGGAAGCGGTTCAATACAGAAGCCTCGACAGAAAATATATATAGTGTAAAGGAGTGCAAATGAAAAAACTCACAATAAACGATTATTTTTTTTTAGGTATTCTGATCGTTATCTCATACTGCTTTATCAATCTTCTCATTCCTTTCATAATCGACATATTCATAGCTGTAATTCTGTATATCATCTTCAGAAAACCTTTCGCGTATTTACTTAAAAAAACCAAAAACAGAAAAAAAGCCTCAATAATCACAATAATCATAGTTACGTTTGTAGTTGCGGTACCTTTATTTTTCATCGGTCTTATGGTTTCTTTCGAGGCCGGCGAAATTTATAATAAAATAAGCGACAAGATCCCGCAGATACATAATATGCTCGACGCCGGATCTCTGATAGAATACGCCAACAAAACCCCTCTGATAGGCGATCAGCTTTCCAAGAGTCTTGAAGAAATCGACCTTGATAAAGTCAAAGAACTTAGCGCGAACATCATATCCGCTGTCAGCGCGTTTCTTATGAAAATGCTTAAAGCGGCTTTCTTTAATATTACTTCGTTCTTTATGCATCTTTTTTTCACGCCGTTCATTCTTTTTTTCCTCTTCCTTGATGGAAAGACAATGATGTCTAAAGTCAGGAATATGATGCCTTTCGAAAGAGAGGACGAGAAAAAAGCGGCGGAAGAGCTCGTAAAGATCACCGATACGATCGTCATTTACACTTTTCTTATAGGAGTTGCGGAAGGAATATACGGAGGTTTCCTCTTCTTTATTATGGGGATAGGCTCGCCTTTTTTCTGGAGCGTGATAATGGTTATACTGTCCATGCTGCCTGTCGTGGGAGCGAATACCATCATCGTGCCTGCAGCTGTCCTGATGATAATTTCGGGAAGTTACGCTAAAGGAATAATTCTGCTAGTACTCGGATCAGGCGCAATACTTATCAATCAAAATGTGATTAAGCCGAAACTTACCGGCGATAAGAGCGGTCTTCATCCTGTCGTTATGCTCGTATCAAGCATAGGAGGTATCGCGTGGATTGGAATTACCGGGTTTATCGCAGGTCCGTTAATTGCGGCTTTCACAATTGTCGCCTGGGAGCTTTTTGCTTCAAAATTTAAAACCAGACAACCTGAATCAGAAACCGAATGATCTTTTCGATCTTAAAAAATACCTTTCCGGCGCTGAGTATCGTATGGACGGTCTTTCTGACTGAATATTTCAGAACAGCTATCCCGTATAGGAAAGAAAACGGAATGTTTTTCCTTAAGCTGTTCTTTTTTTACACATTAATCGGCCTTATTATCGGCGGATTAAGCGCGGGGATACTGGCTAAAAAGCAGAAAAAATATTCATATACTTTCGAGAACGACGTAAAAAAATATTCAGTATATTTTCTTAAAAACATCGCCATCTCGTTTCTGGCTCTTTTCTCTCTTACATCGAGAGAGATCATCAATAATCCGCTGCTCTATAATTCTACACTGCTGAACGGATCTTTCTGGTTCAGCGGTTTTTTTATGTTCATCAGGGACAAATTCTCGCCTTTATATTTTACGATCTTCTTCGTTATTATTATTATTATGAGCGTTCATAATTTAATTAAAACACTTTCGCTGTACCACGGAAAGCAGAGAGCAGCAGGATATATTACAGCGCTGATACTATCCGCACTGCTGATATTTAATTACGGTTATCTTAATGCGGCGGGGAAAAAAGACATAAAGAACATAGTGATGATAGGCGCGGAGAACCTTGAGAGACAACACATGTCGGGTTCGAACATAAAAGACAGGCCGTATTTGAAAAAACTGAAACAGCATTGTTACGATTTTAGAAACTGCTTTACGCCGGTTCTTGATCCAGATGCTGTTCTTTTGTCGGTGATCACTTCATCCTCTCCCGAGAAAAATATGTTCGGGGACGGGATAATTAGGCAGTATCCGGAAAGCAAAACGCTTTTTGATAATTTTGGCGACAGTCTTTACAATGCCGTAAACCTTTCTGACCTTAAATTCAGATACGAACGCAGAAGAAAATCCGGCGGCGATCTGCCTGTCTGCCCGTCTGTAACAGAACAGAGAAGGTCAGAAATCCTTGAAGGATTCATTTTCGCGCCTGTAATATTTAACAACGGAACAGGTTTACAGATCTATCCTGAAGTGCTTCTGATGAACGGCTACAGGGAAAGAACGCTTCTGAAAAAGCAGATATCTGATATTGTGCAGGCAGGGAACAAGAAATTCATCATGCTTTATACTATACCGGAATATAAGGATAAGCTTCCGTATCCGTATTACAGATCATCAGAAAGCGGCGATACCGGTTCATATTTGAATTATCTCGACGATGAAATAGGTATGATCTATCAGGAGCTCGAAAAGAACGGCAAAGCTGACGATACCGTAATATGCCTGTTCGGCATTCCGTCTGCTAAGGAGGGTTTAAAGGCAAAGGACTACAGGATACCGTTCTTTTTGAGCAGCAGCGAGTATTCGATCGAGAGGCAAGTTAAAAATCCCTACACTACAATGGATATTCTGCCGACGGTTCTCGAAGCTGCAGGAGTTAAAATCAAGTATCAGGATTTTGAAGGGAGATCGTTCTTCGATCCTGAATTTATACACAGAGAGGTGGTTCTGACAGATATTTATAAGCTAAAGTCGGCTTCGGATCCGGTCTTTAGCGATACTTTTGGATCCAAGTCAAAGAATTTGCATGTTCAGGCTGAAATTTTCCCGCTTTTGCCAAGGTCAATAATCTCAGCCGAAATGAAACTCGACGCCGTTCCCGGTACTGACGGGATGCATTATAAGCTTTTTGACATTGAAAAAGATCCCGATGAAACAACGGATCTTTATTTTACGAATGCTTCTACCGGAAAAAGGCTGAAAGAGGCGCTCGAACTAAAGATAAGAAAAGACCTCGGTGCGAAAGTCATCGGAGGGCATTTTTTTAAGTGAGGATCAGTTCCCGTTCTCAGAAATAAAATTTTTAATAAACGGTACGGTAAATATTCCTGCAGCTGATGGAATAAGGATATTTATTACGAAAAGCATGAATGCGGCGGATACGGCAGCTTCGGCCGGAAAATTAAATATAGCGAAGATATATGCCGCCGTTCCCTCTCTTATTCCTATGTCGCCTATGCTGAAAGGGAGGAATGTTTTTAAAAGTATCGAAAGCCATACTCCTAGAAAAGCGTGCAGGATGGAGATCTCGCCGAACGCAAGTATCAGAAATACGAACTGGGTCGTATAGATAAGAAAAAGCAGGATCGAAAATAAAAGAAGTACTGAAGCGCTGCCTTTTTTAAAACCGTGAAGACTGTCGGTAAATCTTGAGAATTTTACGCTTTGTTTAAAGACCTTATGTCTAAAATAATTTAACAGAGTTCGTAATATGCCGGGATGTACGGCAACGTAATAGGCTGAAAAAAGTATTAATAAGGCAAAGATCAGCATATTTACTTTCATCAGAGCGGAATCTGAGAAAAAGAGTTCCGGGAGAAAAATGGCCGAGATTATACCGAAGAATATTACGGGAAAAGTATCATATAATTTTTCCAGAATGCTCATTCCGAGAAGTTTGTATTTATCGGTCTTTTCGATAGCTATCACCTTGCCGAGTTCGCCGACCCTTCCCGGAGTGATGAAACCGAACGAAATACCGAGAATAACCGATTCCCATATCTGAACTGAAGCCACGCGGACAAATGAGGCTTTTTTGACAAGATATTTCCATTTGACGAACTGCAGATAAAGGTTTAAAGGAAGAAGCGCGCAGGCAAGGATTATAAATGAAATATCGGCATTTTTAACGATATTTTTGAGCTTTACTGAATCAATATTGTAAAGAACGAGCGCTGCGATTATTACTGACAGGACTATCTTGACAGAAATGATGATTATCTTGATCTTACCTGACTTCATCTACCAAACGTTTCCGGGATAAACGAATTTTAAACCTGCTGACAGACCGATCTCCACCGCTCTGTAAACTTTTTCGCGGGAAGTGGATTTCCTGTCGGTCATCTTGTAGTCAGGATGGAAAGCGGAAACATGCCACGGAACTTCTGTTCCGAGTTCAGACGAAATGAATTTCGCGATATTGGAAATTTCTTCATCGGAGTCGTTAAAACCGGGGATTATAAGTGAGGTGATCTCTATATGAACGGGCGAATCGGCAAGAGATTTTATATTTCTTAAAACGATATCAAGATCTCCGCCGGTGTATTTAAGATGGTTTTCCCTATTAAAGCACTTGAGGTCGACATTGGCTGCGTCCACCCAGTTCTTCATATCCTTTATGATAGCTTCGGTCTGATATCCGTTGGTTACGAAAATATTTTTAAGACCGTTCTCCTTGGCTATCGATCCGATATCTTTGGCGTAGGGATAGAAAATAGCAGGTTCATTATAAGTATATGACACTGACATACAGCCTGACTGAATAGCACCCGTAACGATCTCGTCGGGAAGCACGATATCCGACGGAAATTTTTCATCGAAATGTTTCTGGCTTATCTGATAATTCTGGCACCACTGGCAATTAAAATTGCAGCCGAGAGTGCCTAATGAATAAGTGAACGAACCCTGCAGAAACCTGTTGAGCGGTTTTTTTTCGACAGGATCGATGTTCAGCGCTACAGGATGACCGTAAACAAGATTTACAAGCTCGCCGTCCTCATTTTTATTAGCTCCGCAAAAACCTTTTCCGCCCTCTTTCAGAACACAGGTTCTTTCGCACAGCAGGCATTTTATAGCTCCGGATTCGGTTTTACGGTAGTATTCAGGCTGAAAGAATTCCATATTTTATGCTTTTTCAAATTTAAAGTTGACATTTGCTTTCAGATGCGAGAACAGAAATTTCGCGTCCGTTTCCATTGGTATTTCTAAGGTAAAAATATAATGAGGAACGTTGAGCTTATTGTTTACAGTCAGGTTCTTAATCTTCACGCGAACGAATTTCGCGTCCGGTCTCGCTTCAAGGTCTTTATAAGTACCTCTGTTCTGATCATCCTCTTCTTCGGCTCCCCAGAAATAGAGGTCCATGTTCATTACCGTCTGGTCGCCGAAGTTGACCGATCTGAACGGCATCGGCTGAATATTAAGTAAAGTCGATGATATTGATGAGTTGAATTTTGTAACGGAATCATAATCTATTTCGGAAGATTCCAGTTTTAATCTGTAAACGCCCTCTCTAGTTTTTACGCCGTCCACTTTTTTTGTATTGACACCTGCCGATACGCTGGTGATGATCCCTCCGAACATTTCATTGAGCATAATAATTTCCTTTATTCAAATTTACCGAATTTTAACAGATACCCCCGGACGAATTTAATCAGGTCGCCGTCCATGACAGCGTTTACGTTTCCGGTTTCGATCCCTGTCCTGTGGTCTTTTACAAGGTTGTAGGGCTGAAAAGTATAAGTCCTGATCTGGCTTCCCCACGAAATGTCTTTCTTTGCGTCCTCGATCTGGGCAAGCTTTTCCTTCTCTTCATCGAGCTTTTTCTGATAGAGCCTCGCTTTGAGCATCTTCATCGCAGTCTCTTTATTGAACGTCTGCGATCTTTCGTTCTGCGACTGCGCGACTATTCCCGTCGGGATGTGCGTGATCCTGACTGCCGAGTCGGTTTTGTTCACATGCTGACCTCCGGCTCCTGAAGATCTGTAGGTGTCGATCCTGAGCTCAGAAGGATCGATCGTGATCTCTATGTCATCTGCTTCGGGAAGCACATACACCGAAGCGAATGATGTATGTCTTTTATGCGCCGCGTCGAAAGGCGATATCCTGATGAGCCTGTGAACACCCGTTTCCGACTTTAAGAACCCGTATGCGAATTCTCCCTTCACTTCCACAGTAACCGATTTTATTCCGACCGTATCTCCGGGTATAAAATCCACCTGCTCCCATTGAAAACCCATAATATCGAAGAACCTCGTGAACATCCTGAGAAGCATATTCGCCCAGTCTGAAGCTTCAGTACCTCCGGAACCTGCGTGGATCGTGAAGAGGCAGTCTTTTTTATCCTCGGGAGCTGAAAGCATTCCTCTCAGTTCCAGTTCCTCGACTGTCTTTTTATACTCCTCAAAGCATGCTTTTATCTCGGAAACGATCTCTTTATTCTCGGTTTCGTCTTCACTCAGCATGTCGAACAGATCTGATATATCTTTCTGCAGGGCCGATGCTTTACCTGCTGATTCTATCCAGTACTTTTTTTTCGATATCTCCGAAAAAACCGCCTGGGATTTCTGCTTGTCGGAATAAAAACCTTCCTTTAATGTTTCCTCTTCGAGCTTTGCGATGTCTGATCTGAATTTATCCAGATCAAAGATACTCCCTGATGTGATCGTATTTCGAATTTATTCCTGCTAGTTCTTCTTTTATTTCATCAAGCATTTATATGATTCTCCATTATTTTTCTATTATTACGAAAGCGGCGGCGGTCTCTTTTATGTGCGTGATAGTCACCAGAGTGTTCACGAATCCGATGTCTTTTGCATGGACAGCCGCTTTTCCTGTAAGCCTGACAGACGGTTTCCCGAGGCTGTCGTTAACTATTTCGATCTCATTAAAAGCCAGTCCGTTCCTCCAGCCCGTTCCCAGAGCCTTGAAATAGGCTTCTTTGGCAGCGAACCTTCCCGCATAGCTCTCGAATCTATTCTTTTTTGATTCGCAGTACACGATCTCGTCAGGGCTGAATATTTTTTCTTTAAATCCGCCGATCTTCTCTATGCTGTTTTTAACTCTCGTCACCTCGATCAGATCCGCGCCTATGCCGTAGATCATTCGAATTTCAACTCCGTTACAAGGATTTTCGGGAAAAGTTTTGTATAGGTATTGCCGAGATCGTCCTGCCATACCATTTTAGATGCTGAAAAAGGTTTTTTATGATCCGTATCGAAAACCAAAAGTCCCGTCGCGAATCTGTCGGGATTTATTTTCATGCTTTCGAGAAGTCCCTTATAGTTTCCTTTTTTAGCCGCGACGACATCGAATTTGTATGACTTTTCTTCGGTGTCATAAAGTGTGAACTGCGCAGGCGACAGAACGACGTCCCGATTGGAATTATTATGGAACCTTATCCTGAAAGCCGTATATCCGTTCAGGCTGTTGAAGAAGACCTCCAGATATCTTATATCGTAAGGATTGGTTTTAATGTTCTGCGATAAAAGATGCTCAAGAAGGTTCATTTTAAGCTGTTCCGCTTCAGGTATAACCATAATGTCAATTGAAAGCATAAGATTTTTGTAGCTTTCAGTCAAAAGAGTCAGGTTCCGTCTTTCTTTCGACCATGAATTGAAATCCACCTGAGCCAGGTCGAAATATCTCTGCGCCTCTTCCTTTTTCAATGTGTTGAGGATCGCTTTTCCCGCCTCGTTATTTTCTGACAGCCCGACAGCCTTACGTATGAGCGAAACACCCTTCTCATACTTTTTCTTTAGGTCGACGCTGCCCTCTTTGTCGCCTGTCTTTATCAGCTTTGAACCGAGAAGCACAAGAATGTCGGCGTATTCATCCTTTATTTCAGGATTGTTCTCATCAGAATAAATGATCCCCCGCTCAATGTTCCTTTCAGCCTCCTCGAGGTTATTGTCCTCAAT
>JAKQBN010000040.1 GCA_029559475.1 bacterium | reverse complement strand
CCAAGGCATATCTTACAAAACCTTTTACAAAAGAACAGCTTTTATCTGCTGTAAACAGTCTTATATGAGTACAGATTATTTAAGACTTTATGAAAAGGATTCGGATTCTGATGCTGCTTATTATCTGAGTCACGGCGGAATATATTATTATATCTCAAACTCTGATAAATATTCCCTGAAAGGACAGAATTTTATTATCGGAGCTTCCGAGCTGATAATGTCAAAGGCAATCGGTCAGCCCGTGCTCAGGCAGGAAACTGTTCTTCTGGACAAAGACGCATGTGTGAAAAAAATCCCGTCTGACAAGTTCTACGAAAGTCTGGATCAGTTTTCTTTTATAATGAATCTTTCAATGGTAATAGCCCGCCAGGTAGTTCTGACCAATAAGATAATACAGGAAAACCGGAAGCTTCTGACTGCGGAATCAAAATCTCCTCAGCAGGTTTGTCTTGAGTATTATAAAATAATATCGGTGATTCTGGAAGAATACGAAAAGCGCAAACTTCCATGGCTTAAGGAGATTCTCTCTAAATATCATGCCAGTCTTGTTTTTAAAAAGGGTGAAATATATTTCAAAACGGCACAGCCTGTTAAGATAGAGTCCGCCGCATCATTTTCGGACAAGATGATAGAGTATCCCAAATCAGCCGTTATTTTCTCACAGGGAGAACTCGGACGTGAAATGTTTATTCTTCAAAGAGGATCTGTTGAAGTGCTGATCGGAGATACCCGTGTTGCTGTTATTGATGAACCGGGCAGCGCGATCGGCGAAATCGCTCTTCTTCTCGGCGAAAACAGAAGCGCGACACTCCGTGCCATGAATAATGTGGTTCTTACTAAAATTTCTCAGAAAGATCTCAAGGATATTTCCGGAAGCGAAAGTCCGCTTTTTTTTGAAATTGCGAAATCGCTTTCTCAGAAGCATATTAACAATATCGCGAGTATTCATTCTATTAATGAATCTGTAATTTCGAGAAATCTCGGTTTCGATGATGAAGAATTACGCAAGAAAAAACAGAATGATCAGCGTGCGGAAATGGAACTTTCGAGTCTTAAGAAAGTTATATCTGACGCTTTTTTTAAAAAGGATGCTTTTTTTCTTAAGGAAAGAATCGGCGATCTGATCGATTAAGAATCAGATCCAGTCTTTCCATTTGAAGATGTAGTATGTTCCGACGCCGAGACCGATTAATCCTACAAGGAATAGAAAATAAGAGATCGGCCAGTTCTCCGGACCTCCCGTCATCATTGACCATTCACTCATTCCGCCTATCCCTGTGATCATTGTCAACGGCATGAATATTGTGGTAATGACAGTGAGACGCTTCATTACTGAACTCAGTTTATCGCTTGCGATCGAGTTTCTTGCAGTAATCATGACGGTCAGAATTTCTGAATATGTCCGTGAAAGATTTCTGCACTGATTGTTTTCGATGATCATATCATCAAGTAATTCAATGTTTTCTTCAGTGAATGAAAACTTGTTTGAATAGAATTTAATTTTTTCAATTACAGAGGAGTTGGAATTAATCCCTGTCAGGTAATAGACCAGTGATTTCTCGAGTGTGTATAGATGCATCATGTATTTGCTGTCTGTGCTGGATTCGATTTTCTGCTCGATCGAATCCGAAATCATATTGATGACTTTCAGGTGCCCTAGAAAATGAGAAATAGTCGCATAAATCAGTTTTAGAAAAGCTTCGTTAAGTGAGTCGACTTTCTGAGACTGTTTGTCTTCAAACATCTGTATTTCGTCCGGCTGGACGATTATTATTCTGTCTTTAAAATAAAAGACACCGAACGATGTTACCTTAAAAAGAAGATTATCGTTTGTTGAATAGTTTTTCGGTCTTTTGAAAATAACGACTGTATGGTCTTCTTCAAATTCGAGACGGCTGATTTCGTCGGGGTCAAGTGCCGAATTTAGATTGTGTTCGTCAATATTGTATTTGTTAAGAAGTTCTTCCTTTTCAGCATGATCGGGATTGAGGTAAATGATAATCTTGCCGTTTTCATCGGAAGGAGAAATTCTGCC
>JAKQBN010000030.1 GCA_029559475.1 bacterium | reverse complement strand
ACCTGGACTCCGGTATCAAAAGGTGATGTAACTCTGAGCCTGGCTGATTCTACGGGTGTTGTGCAGAACATCGCAACGGTAGCCGACAGTCTCGGAACTTATGACTGGGCTGTACCGAATACTATAACACCGAATGCCGATTACAAGATCAAGATCGCTCAGGTAATAAATCCTGTTTCCAGCGATGAAAGCGATAATTATTTCTGTATCTCAGCAAACGAGACAGTTGATATTGTTGGCGAATGGCAGGTGAATTACTTCTGGTCAAAGAGTACAATGTATTTAAACTTCAAAAATGACAATACATGGGAGATTGTAGACAATACTACTTTTACAGGTGTATGGACACTAGTAGGAAATGGATTACTAATTGATCCTGATTATTCAGATTTCGTTTACATCGGCATAGTGACCGGTGATAAAATAAAGGGAACTACGCAGCAGCCTCCGACATATACAGGTATATGGGATGCTAACAGAATTCTGACGGTTACAGCTCCGAACGGTGGTAATGTATATCAGCCGGCAGATGTTGTACCTATCACATGGACAGAAAACCTTTCTGCAGAGTATGTGAAAATCGACCTGTACGAAAACGATGTTTTAGCAAGAACAATATTTTCAAACACGATAAACGACAATGACCAGAACTGGACTGTTCCCGCCGACCTTACAACAAGCACAAAATACAAGGTCAGGATCACAAGCGCGGTAGATCAGGACATCTACGACGAAAGCGACAACTACTTCACAATCGAAGCATTAGCTCCTGCCGCTCAGGAAGATGAGAATTTCGATGACGGGCTGGCGCAGAACTGGACAGCGTATGACGGTACATGGACTATTGCTGACAGCTTATACCGCTGCGAAAAGGATTCTGCTCTGTTAGCATCATCGGCATATTATAACGTCCCTTTGACAGGAAACTATTATGTTGAAGCTGACTGCAGAAAAGTTTCAGGTAATTTTTATGCAGGAATATATCTAAACGCTGATCATACTCTAATAGAAAGCTCTGATAATATATGGAAATCAATGCAGTTTATGATCAACTATGGCCAGCCGGGATATTTTTACCTTGCTTATTGCGACGGGGTAAGCAACTGGGTATCAGTTACATATCAGTATTCCGCTGCTATTAATCAGGGACTTAACGAATGGAATAATCTCAAAGTTATAGTTGATAACGGAACAAATTTTTACCATCTCTTTATTAACGATGTTTACATCGGATCATATCAGGACAACAGGCTTAGCAGCGGTGAGGTCGGACTTTTCCAATATGACAATACGGGCAGATATGTTTCTGAATTCGATAATGTTAAAATCGGACCGGTAAACAAATCAGCAATGGACGGAATAAAGATAAAACGTCTTAATTCTTCTAAACCGATTAAACTTGGAGCAAAGAAATAGACCATCAATGAATTGTATTTCACAAAAAGGGAGCCTCGCGCTCCCTTTTTTATTTATGGAATTGCATATAGGTCCGTTTTGAATTAAATTTCACGCGATGAAAAGCGAAAGAGAAATATTGAATTTCGAGAGTAATTCCGAAAAAGAGACAGAATCGATAGCCTCAAAATTTTCAAAAAATGTCCGAGAAAGTGACATCATCTGTTTTTTCGGTGATGTGGGAGCAGGTAAGACAGTTTTTACCCGGGGGTTATGCAGAGGGCTCGGGTTTAAGGGATACGTGAACTCACCGAGCTATATTGTAATGAATATTTATAAAACGGAAATGTTTTCGATCTATCACTTTGATCTTTACAGGATAGGTTCGACAGAAGAGCTTATCGAAATAGGGTTTTATGAATTCGCAGGTCAGGAAAAAAGCATAACGATAGTGGAATGGGCCGAAATGCTGGATGGGGAACTTCCCGAAAAGAGGATCGACGTAAGGATAACGTCAACTGATGAGAGCCGAAGAAAAATCATAATTGAACGGATAGGATAATGTATATTCTAGCAGCAGACACATCAACCGAATTCGCATCGGTCGCGCTTATTAAGGACAGCGGGATCGTTTCGGACTTGAGAGATTCTGGCAAACAGGCTCATAATCAGAAACTTTTTGATATGATAGACCGTGTATTGAAAGATGAAGGAATAAGAATCAGAGATATTGACATTTTCGCGATCGGGTCCGGGCCTGGATCGTTCACAGGTCTCAGGGTCGGCGTCAGCGCATTCAAAGGAATGGCGATAGGGTCAGGCAAAAAAATAATCGCAGTTTCATCGATGGATGCTGCAGCGCTAAAGGCATTTTCAGATTTTCCCGATGAAAAAAGGATCGAAATTCTGCTCGAAGGACGGCAGAAGGATTTTTTCAGCGCCGGTTACAGCTATGATGGTAAAGATGTTAGAAAAATAAATGAAATAGTTGTTCGTCCTTACGGAGATTATGATTATATTAATGGTTTGGCAGCCGGAAATGTCGAGAAGCAGTTCATAGAGCATAAAAGTTACAAATCCGGCTACAGTCCGGATGCGGCTTACGTTGGTATGCTTGCATACATGAGAAAAGATTCCGCTTCGAAAGATTACGGGTTCGAGCCGGAATATTACAAGGAGTTTAAGGTCAGGTAAGATCATTATGGAGCTTTTCAGAATAGGGTTCATATCTTTTACGATAGTCGATCTGGCAGATATTCTGATATTTACTTTCGTGTTCTATAAACTTTACAGCGTCGTTAAGGATTCCAGAGCGACGACAATGTTTTTAGGAATGCTTTCGGTCGTTGTAATAGGGATATTCGCAGAATTTCTTAATCTGACTATAATGTCATGGATAATTAATTCATTAAGAACGATATTCTGGCTCGGATTTTTCATTCTTTTTCAGCCTGAATTAAGAAGAATATTGACTCACATCGGGCAGAACAGAGTACTGAACAGGCTGCTTCAGATAAAAACGCAGACGATATTCGACGAGGTCTCGAAAGCAGCTTTTATGCTGAGCGAGAAAAGGATCGGCGGGCTTATAGTACTAAGCAAGAACGTAGGAATAAAATCTGTGATCGAATCCGGGATACAGATAAAAAGCGATGTAAGCCCGGAACTTCTGGCTACGATCTTCAATCCCGCTTCTCCTCTGCATGACGGCGCTGTAGTTGTCTCGAACGATCAGATCGTAGCGGCAAAATGCATTCTGCCTGCCTCAACAAAAGATATCGGACCGCAGTTCGGCACCAGACACAGGGCGGCAGTCGGACTTTCGGAGGAAAGCGACGCGATAATCGTCATTGTATCGGAAGAAACCGGAGAAGTGAGAATAGCTTATGACGGTGATCTTTTGAGGATCGATAACGCGGATGATCTTAAAAAAAGAATGGAGAAACTTTTCAGCTATGACAGATCCAGAACAGAAGAATGAACAGGATCAGATCGACGAGGAATTCAACGATCTTATGGATGCCGAATTTTTGGAGATGCTCGAACTTATCGAAAAGAAGAACAGGGGCGAGATCTCGGAAGCAGAACTCAAAAAGCTTGAATATATAAGAAAATCAAGAGAGTTTCTCTACGGCGGAGACGCCTGATCAGTCTCCGAGGTGTTTTAACGGGATAAGATAATTTTTCATATAATCTTCGACACCTTTTTCAAGAGAAGTGAATTTTAATCTAATGCCGGAATTCTTAAGACCGGAGTTATCTGATTCGGTAAAATACTGATATCTGCCTTTCAAATTATCAGGCATATCAAAGTATTCGATCTTTAATTTTCTGTCCATGCTTTTAAAAACCGCGGCAGCGAGATCGTTCCAGCTTCGCGCCTTTCCGCTGCCGAGATTGAAAAGTCCTGTTATTGACTTGTCATTCATCATATCGCATATGATCTTCGCGCAGTCTTTAACATAAACGAAATCTCTGACGGATCCGCCGTCTTTCCATTTCGGATCGCCCGACTTGAAAAGTCTGATCTTTCCGGTATTTAGGATTTCGTAATAGGCTTTATATATCTTGCTGCTCATTTCGCCCTTATGATATTCGTTCGGGCCGTAAACATTGAAAAATTTTATTCCCGCGATCCTGTCGAACCATTTCATTCTTTTCGCGTACAGGTCGAACATCTGCTTTGAATATCCATACATGTTCAAAGGTCTTAACTTTTCTATCGAGTTCAGATCATCCTTAAAACCTTTTTCTCCGGCTCCGTAGGTCGCAGCGCTCGATGCGTATATGAACCTGATCCTGTTCTTAATGCAGAATTCGGCGAGGATCTTCGTATAGGCGAAATTATTCTCAGCCAGATATGAGCAGTCTGTCTCGGTCGTCGATGAGCAGGCTCCCATGTGGATAACCGAACTGAACTTAAAAGGGACCGTCCCGTAAACGAGGTGGGACAGAAATTCGTCTTTTTCAATGTAGTCCGCGTATTTCAGCGCTCTAAGATTCTTCCATTTATCGGAACTTCCAAGGTGGTCGCAGATGACTATGTCTTCAATTCCTCTGCGGTTAAGTTCCCAAACTACCGCGCTGCCTATAAATCCGGCTCCTCCGGTTACAAGGATCATGATCTTCTCCCGTTTAAAAAAAAGACCGCCGGAGCGGTCCTGATATTATTTTTCTGCTTCAGCCGTTTGAGAGGCTTTTACTTTATCCCATTCTTCCTGAAGAGCTATAAAGAAAGGTTTAGTGAATTTGGTTTTGACGATGAATTCCGATACGGCTTTTTCTCCTTTGAAATTACCGCCTGAATAAATGTACTCAAAGTTAGACACGAATTTATCGGCTTCAGCGTTCAGAATATTATCCTGCCCGGACATTCCGGCATAGAACATATACAGGTTCTTAGCTGCGAGATAAGCTTCAGCTATGTCAAGAAAGAAAAAATTCTGATCGTTCTTAAGTTTCGGAGCTATGTCCTTATTGGCTTTGTCGATGAATTTCGCATTGCTTTTATTCAATATATCCGTTACGTAATCTTTTGTTGAAATTATCGAAACGTTATCATTTTCAATTGCTATGAATACAGGAACTCCGGCATAGAACTGATAAACTTTTACTTTTCCGTCACCCTGAATCTGGAACATCTGTTCGAACTGAGAAGCTTCGATCTCGGTTATACCGGTTCTCGCTTTTGTTTTTTCGATCAGGCTGATAATAGCTGCAGGATCTGTGACGTTAAAGTTAACGACTGCATTATACTGCATCAGATTTATGCTTCCGCCGTCATAAAGACCAAGATTCACGCTGCCTGCAAGAATGTCGATAAAATCTTTTCTTATATCGATACCCCATTCCTGATTGATCTCGGCTGTTTTGCTTTCAAATTCGCCTTTCATTTCTTCGGTAGCAGTGTCGAGATAGAAATTCAGGTATTCTTTAATGTTGACCATAAAAGCGAAAAGCAGAGCCGGTCTTTTCTCAAAACCGAGAATAACTGATTTATCTGATTTTGTGTTCTCGATGAGCTTGTTAAAAGGATTGTCCTTATCGATAAAAGCTGCCATGTTAACGATAAGATCCGATTTTGACAGATCGCAAGCCGCTCCGATCCCTCTGTAGGATTTTAAAAGCCCGAGAGCTTTCATCTCATTTTGAGGAATCATCGGATTTATAGATATCGAGCTTAAAGATTTTTCATTCTCAGCATTGAAAAAAGTTTTAAAATCCATGTAGAAAGACGCGTCTGTTCCAAGATTTAGCGATTTCGCGACTTCTGCGTAATTCGGCGTGTCTGCAAGATGTTTTTTGCAGTCAAAGTAAATTCCGGCTGTCTGCTGAGTGTTCATCGAGATGTTGAAAGCCATGTATTCTTTATCAGCTTTGATCGTAGCAAGAAAACCCGGTTCCTGATCTGATGTTATGCTTATCATTCCGCTCGCTTCCGAAACGTTCATACCCTCTTCTTTATTTTTTTCGAGAGTCTCTTTTACGTATTTATAGGCTTTATCTTTGTCTTTTACGGGAACAAGAAATCCGATATCAGCTTTCGAATTATCGATCCCGGAGCTGTCCGCCTGAAAGCTGCTGAGTACGAAACCGAATTCTTTCTTAATGTCGAATCCTTTCTGATCGTACTGGGTAAGATCCATAGGGTCGAATCCTAATATCTGCGTCATCTCTGATCTGTCGTTAGAGACTTCCTGACCCATAACTGATTCCGGTTTAATGTTAAAAGTAGAAAAGAGCTTTTCTACCGAAGAGAACCTCAAAACCGCAATGGAAGACTCCGGCGCGTATTTTTGAGCTATTACGGATGTATCAGGCGCATTAGTTTCAGCCTGCTTGCTGCAGCCTGAGCAAAAGATAAGCACTGACGCCAGCGTTATTGTTAAGAATCGTTTCATTGACCCGTCCTCCATTTTCTGTTTATGAGTTGAAGTAAATTTAAATGCATTTTATTATAAAATCAAGGAAGATTACTCGATCTATGAGCAATAATTAAATAAATTTCTTGCAAGATCACTGTTGAATGGATATATTTTCAAGGTTGAAATAAAAAAACGGTGAAGAATGAATTTAAAGTTCTGGGGAGTAAGAGGAAGCATTTGTTCTCCGCTCGATCCTGATCAGTATAGAGAGAAGATCGAAAAAATACTGGAGTTATCGGCCGGAAAAGATCTTTCATCTGCCGACAGAAAACAGTCATTCATAGATTCACTTCCGGACGGCCTCAGAACCACTTACGGCGGCAATACATCATGCGTGACAATAGATGACGGAGAAGACCTTCTGATATTCGATGCCGGAACCGGTATAAGAAAACTCGGAGGAGATCTTTTAGCCGGAAGGTTTTTTAACAAAAAAAAAAAAGAATACAATATCTTTTTTTCACACCTTCATCTGGATCACATAAACGGCCTGCCTTTTTTTTCGCCCGTTCATTTTAAAGATGTACAAATTAATTTTTATTCGCATCATAAAGGTTTCGAGAAAATGCTGGAACTTCAGCAGAACGGGAGTTATTTCCCGATCAGCCTGGAAAGCAGACCTTGCAAAATGAATTTTTACGAACTTGAAGAAAAGGAAAATGTAAGTATTGGCAGTTTTAAGATCAGTTCGATGAGGTTGAACCACCCTAACGGATCGTACAGCTACAGAGTTACCGATGCTTCAGGAATGTCCGTTGTATATGCCACAGACGGCGAATATACGGCTAATTCAGTACTGAACCATTATTTCGAATTTTTCAATAGAGCTGATATTCTGATATTTGACAGCCAATATAATTTCAACGAACTGGCTCAGAGATACAATTACGGACATTCCACAGCCGAGATCGGAGTTGACGCTGCGGTAAATTCAAATGTAAAAAAGCTCGTTCTATATCATCACAATCACGAAAACAATGACGAAAAGATCGCGTCTCTTTATTATTCTGCCCTTAAATACAGGTCGGAAAAATATCCGGGATCAGATCTGGAAATCATAATATCCAACGAAGGAATGGAAATCAAACTCTAGGAGATGTCATGCTGAAAGATCTTGAAAAACAACTTATATGGAAATACTTTTTTGAAATAAGCAGAATACCGAGGCCATCTGGGCACGAAGAAAAAATAATTCAATATCTGGTCGATTTTGCCGAAAGAAGAAAACTGAAATATAAAAAAGACAAAGCCGGAAACATTGTAATATTTAAAAATGCATCGAAAGGAAAAGAAAAAAGCCCCGCCGTAGTTCTGCAGTCACATATAGATATGGTGTGTGAAAAAAACGAAGGAACGAAACACGATTTTCTGAAAGATCCGCTTGAATTGTATGAAGATAAAGGATTTATAAAAGCAAAAGGAACGACACTTGGAGCTGATGACGGAATAGGCGTTGCGGCTTCGCTTGCCGTTCTCGACAGTAAAGATATTTCTCACGGACCGGTAGAGTGCCTTTTTACAGTCGATGAAGAGACAGGACTTACCGGAGCGAATGCTCTTACTCCCGGATTCGTGACCGGAAAATTTTTATTAAATCTGGACACTGAAGAAGAAGGATCCATTTTTATAGGATGCGCCGGCGGAATGACAACTTCTCTGTCAAAAAAGAATGTGAAAAGAAAAAAGAACGATAAGAAAATATCCTGCAGAATTACTGTCGAAGGGCTTAAGGGGGGGCATTCAGGGATAGCTATCAGCAGAGGACACGCAAATGCGCTTCTGATCCTTGCGAGATTTTTATGGGATATAAATAAATCCGTGAGTTTTGATATGGTCGGTTTTAACGGCGGAGAAAAGCATAACGCGATACCTAGAGAAGCGAACGCGGTTGTCACTTTAAATGAAAAAGACTTGAAAACTGTTGAAAAAGAGACTGTGCGCTGTTCTGCTGTCTATTTGAACGAGTATAAAAATATCGAAGAGAGAATTCAGATAAGATACGAGAAGATAAAATCGTCCGAAGATGCGTTCGCTGATGAAGAGAAGAATAATCTTCTGAACATGATCCATTCTTTTCCCCACGGAGTTCATTCAATGAGCGGCGAGATAAAGGGGCTCGTTCAGACATCCACGAATCTGGCTGCGGTTAAAACAGAAAGGAACGAGATTTTTATTCTCACAAGCCAGAGAAGCTCGGTAGAATCATCAATTCACGATATTTCAGGCAAAGTAGCCGCCCACGCCTTGCTTGCAGGATTTGAATACAAGTGTAAAGACCCCTATCCTGCATGGACACCTGATCCCAAATCTAAACTGTTGAAGACAGCTGTTGATGTCCATAAAGAACTTTTCTCAAAAAAGCCGAAGATCCTTGCGGTGCATGCAGGACTTGAATGCGGCATTATCGGAAAAAAATATCCCGGCATGGATATGATCTCCATCGGCCCCGACGTGTTCGGAGCACATTCACCCGATGAGAGAGTGTCGATAAGATCGGTCGGAAATTTCTGGAACTATCTAAAAAATTTAATTGAAAAAATATAATGCCGGCTATTGAATCCATAGGACTAAGCAAGTATTATCCGCGCGGCAAAGTCCAGGCGCTTTCTGATTTTTCGGTCAATGTTGAAAAAGGCACCATATTCAGTCTTTTGGGTCCGAACGGCGCAGGGAAAACAACGCTTTTCAGGCTGTTGCTCGGAATTGCCGTTCCCACAAAAGGCGAAGGCAGGATATTAGGAACCCATATTTCCGATCCCAAAGCGCGACAAAAAGTCGGATATCTTTCGGAAGACCACAGATTTCCCGGTTATCTGAACGGAGAGCAGTTTTTGTATTATTACGGAAAAATGTCAGGCATTTCAGATCATGATCTCAAAAGAAGAATCCCTGATCTCTTAAAAAAAGTCAAACTCGACGAAAGAAAGAACCTTAAACTTAGAAAATACTCCAAGGGCATGCTTCAGAGGCTGGGAACGGCTCAAGCGCTCATAAACGATCCCGAAATAATCTTTCTGGACGAACCGACCGACGGAATAGATCCGATAGGAAGGATAGAAATAAGAGAAATATTATTAGATCTGAAGAACAGCGGAAAAACCATATTTATCAATTCGCATCTTCTCAGCGAGGTCGAAAGGATATCGGATGATATCGCCATTCTCAAGCAGGGCGTTCTCATCAGAAAAGGAAAAACTTCGGATTTTCTCGAAAGCACGGGCCGCTATCAGATATGCGTTGAAAAATCAAAAAACGGTCAGGTTTCTGAAATATTCAGAAAATTCAGTATCGAGAACATTCAGACAGCGGGCGGATTTAGTGCAGCAATAAGCTGTCCCGAGAAGCTGAATGAGATCATTGATGAGATCAGAAAAGAGAGAATATTAATTGAAAACATCGAGCAGTTAAAGAACTCGCTGGAAGATTATTTCATTAAAGTCCTTAAATAACGGAGTTGATTTGAACGGTTTATTTCGGCTTACAATAAAAGAGCTTCTTTCGAAAAAGATCATAATTACGGTTTTTATACTGGCCACAATATTCTGCCTGACTCTGATGTTCGCGCTGAATATCAGGATCGGCGGTATAGATTCAAAGGTTATCCTAAACCTTTTCGGTAATCAGGTCAACGGGGACACGAATATGCCTTCAGCGGAAAAGATCCTCGGATATATTCAGACAGGAATAGCCGGAACCGTTTTCTTCATTTCGCTTTTCATCGCCCTCTTCGCCACATCAGGTCTGTTTCCAGATATGCTAAAAAAAGGCAACATTGACCTGATCCTCTCCAAACCGCTGTCGAGAGACAATATTTTCTATCAGAGATTTTCAGGAGCTTTAGCCGTTGTGGCTGCTACAGTGCTGTATTTAATAGCTTTCTCGTGGATAATACTTTCGGTAAAATTCGGTATCTGGAACTTCAGGTACCTGTTTTCAGGCCTGATCATTTTAGTATTCTTCTTCAACATTTTCGCATTAATGACACTGATCGCCCTGTTCGTAAGAAGCGGAGTTGTGTCACTTCTGCTCACATATTTTATTGTTTTTATTCTTGCGCCGATAATCGGAACTATCGCACAGTTCGGTGTTCTGAACGATTCTTTCTATAAAAATTCTGTCAGTATCCTTCATTTTATGCTGCCCAAGGTTAATGAAACTCTAGTTCTTCTAAGCAATATTATCATGTCACAGGAATTCACTCTCGGTTCAATCTGGATCTCGCTCATTTCGGGAGTAATAGCCGTATGGATATCTCTTGTTATTTTTAAAAGGTCGGATTTTTAGATCTTTTCGATATTAAAATTCGGATCGGCTATAAACTTTATCGAGGTTTCAGAAAAGATCGAAACCGTATGGTCTCTTTTTATATCAGTGACCCTGTATTCGATCTGGGTATCAGTCTCGCGCTGATAGGTCACGGGCTGATCTGTTGAGCCAATTACGGTATCATTGAATATTATTGTTGTAATTCCTTTCATAGCCTGCTCTCCAAAGCAGGAAGCAAAATAAGATTTAACAGAAAAAAAAGCAAAGAAAATATGTTTAAAAAATAATGGGTTGATTTATAAGAATAAATATGCTATAATCCGCGTTTACGGTTAACGGAATTAAAACAATTCTTAGAGGCTCTGATGCTACTAAAACCTTTTTCAAACAAAATGAATATCAGCTACAAGGATTTTCTAAAACAGAATTATTTTATCAGCGTAAACAGTAAAGGATTAAAAAAGGTCAATCTGAAAGGTATGAATATCATATCTAAAGCATGCGATGCGAATTCGAATGAGATAAAAGAGAACGACATAATCAGAAGAAGCTTTGCTGAAATGGAACTGACTCCGGAGTTAATGACCGCAGAAGAAAAACCTTTTTTAGAAGAAATAATTACAGCCAGGCTGGCCAAAATAGAAAGGAACGCACAAAAGGATGTGTCCTTCTACAATCTCGGAGCTGCATTTTCAATAGAGATGTTCGATATTATATGGCTCTTTGAATTAAGATCAGAAGACTCGACTGATGCCGTCAATTCTGTAAAAGAAGCGCTGAGATCGACCGGCAGGATCGAACTTTTTGAAAAATGGACTCGGACAGCAGAAGATTATTTAGAATATCTGGAGAATCCCGCAGATTTTGTTCTTTTGACACAAATAAAGGAGAAAACTGAGGAATGCGTAAAAGAATATGAAGGTAATCTGTTCGCGCGGTTCCTGCTCGGGCTGATATATTTAAAGCCTGCAGCTTATTTCGATCTGAACAAAGCAGAACAGTCAATAATCGAAGCCGCAAAGACTGCGGCGGATTTCGGGAATAGTTATCTTTCGGCATTATGCGATTTTCTGATGGGATGGATCTCTTACCTGAGATCGGACTATAAAAAAGCGGTCGAATATACATTGTCAGCTATAGACAAGGAATTCATAAACATGCCTGAATTATATTTCAGCACAGCCAAGTATTACGCGGCTCTGAACGATCCTGAAAATTCCCTAAAATATCTCGATGAAGCTGTCAAAAGATTTGATTTCATTTACGCTGTAAAAGCCGATGTTGACGATGATTTTAAAAATATCGGATATGAACTTACCGATTATTTTAAAAAACTGAGGAATGATAAGAAGAACAGCCTGCTCCAAAAGCTTAAAGATCTGGGAATCGAATTTATTGAAGATAATAATGTCAGATGATCACTTTTATTAAAAGTAAATATTCGGATACTTCAGACGGAAGAGACACTCTTCTAAAGATAACTCAGATCGAGAACCTTATCAGGCCGGATTCTTTTTTCAGTTATCTCTGTGCATTAAGAATTACTGAAGATATGCCTGAAAATGTACGTTTTTCCCAAAAAGATACCGACAAATTCCTAATACTGAAAAACAAAATCCCGTGGACTATAAAAAAACCGTACATCAGATTCGAAGCCGAAATACTGCCGGTCATGGATGAGATCGGATATCATTTGAACGCTAAAAAAACGTCTTCTCTTGAAAAATATAACGCGAAAGTAATCGAAGCAGAGCGTCTTATTGAAAAATATGCAGAAGATTCCTGTATGGTCGATCCCGAGATCTTTATTGAATTTCATAACAAACTGAACCTATTAAAAGATATACTCAGACGCGACAGTTATGTGTTTTATGAGCTTAGATCCGATGAAATGTTCGATGAACTGAATAGAATAAACACCGATAATAAGGAAAAATACACCAATATATACCTTGTCGCAAAAAAAAAATACGAAGTTTCGAAAAATTTCTTTGCAAAATATAAAGATTATATCGGGCCGAAAGAAATAAAAACACTGCAGGAGCAGTATCTTCTGATCGACAAGCTTTTTCAGAGCAGAAGATACGATCTTATGAATAAAGCTGTAGAACTTATCAATAGAACGGATTCTAAAATAACAGAGATAGTGAATGCGAAAAAACAGAATATGATCATAAATCTGAATAGACAGATAGACAAGTTAAAACCGTCTATATGGCTCGAAGACTGGGAAATACTGAAAAAGAACGTATCGGTTATGATCAAAGAAGCTGAAGAAACAGGCAGTCTCTTGAACCTTAATCTCGACAGATAGCATCTGGATAGAAAAATCTATGAGAAGAAAGATGAAGTATTAAAGCTGATCACATTGATAAAGTCGAAAAATTCTAACAACTATTCTTCGTTAATTTCCAGAGCCGAAAGATTTTTCAATGAAGGAGGATACAGGAATGATTTTTACGAATTTCAGAAACAGATAAATCCCAACATCGGAAGCAATATAGTAGGAATCATCTCAAGTAAGGCTGAAAAAGGAAAAGAGAATGGAAAAACTTCAGGTTTTTTAAAATCGATCTTCGGTAAAAAAGATTAAAAATCTTTAAAAAAGTTCTTGACTTCATATTAAAATTTTAATAACTTTGCTGTCCGGATTTATGCTAATGTAGCTCAGTTGGCTAGAGCAGCTGATTTGTAATCAGCCGGTCGGGGGTTCAAGTCCCTCTATTAGCATTTGCGGGTCAGTGTCCGAGCGGCTAAAGGAGGCAGACTGTAAATCTGCTGGCGTCAGCCTACGGTGGTTCGAACCCATCCTGGCCCACAACAAGCGGGAGTAGCTCAGTTGGTAGAGCATCAGCCTTCCAAGCTGAGGGTCGCGAGTCCGAGTCTCGTCTCCCGCTCTGATAAAAAGAAGCAAGCTTGAAATTACAGCTTGCTCTTTTTATTCTGAAATAGGCTTACTTAGCTCAGGCGGTAGAGCACTTCCTTGGTAAGGAAGAGGTCAGCAGTTCAAATCTGCTAGTAAGCATGTTGAAATAAAATAATGGAGCATAAAATGCGCGATATGGTAATTCTTGCCTGCGGCGAATGTAAAAGAAAAAATTACAACACCGATAAGAACAAATCAAAACACTCAGGCAGGGTTGAGTTTAAAAAATTCTGCAAGTTCTGCAGAAAACATACGCTTCACAAGGAAACTAAGTAAAATAACAGGCGTTTAGCTCAGCCCGGCTAGAGCATCGGTCTCCAAAACCGAGTGTCGGGGGTTCGAATCCCTCAACGCCTGCCAAGAAAACGGGAGTAAGGATGAACAGCATAATAGAATTTTTCAGATCCACCGTAAAAGAAATGAAACTGGTATCATGGCCTTCAAAACCGGAAGTATGGGGTTCTACAAAAGTCGTAATAGGCATTACCATTCTTCTCGTACTGTTCATTTTCGGATCGGACCAGCTTTTAAACTGGCTGATAGGCATCTTCATTAATTAATCTAATAAAATCGGGAAAACCAAATTGAGCGCTAACTGGTACATACTGCATGTTCTGACCGGAGAGGAAATAAGGACCAAAGAATTCCTTGAAAGCGAAATAGAAAGACTCGGTTATAAAAATGAAGTGACCGAAGTATTTGTTCCATCCGAAGAAGTTGTTCAGATGAGGAACGGTAAAAAAGTTAAAAAACTGCGACTTTTCTATCCGGGTTATGTTTTTATCAGTTGCCATTTGAGCAGATCGATAGAGCATTTTCTTTTAAGCAATTCAAAAGTGCTGAATTTTGTAGGACCGAAGAACAAACCTCAGGAATTATCAAAAAAAGAAGTTGAGAGAATGCTCGAAAAAGCAAGGGCGTCTTTCGGAAAGGAAAAAGTCGAGAACATTTATAAAGTCGGGGATTTCGTAAAGATCGTCGACGGACCTTTCACTGATTTCAGCGGAACGATAAGCGAAATAAATGAAGAGAAGCAGAGACTGAAAGTAATGGTGACGATATTCGGAAGAAGCACACCTGTAGATCTCGATTTCCTTCAGGTTAAATATGAATAAAAAATTAAAATAGAAGGTTTATCAAATGGCAAAAAAGATTATCGGATTCATAAAACTCCAGCTGCCTGCAGGCGTGGCGACCCCGGCTCCTCCGGTCGGACCTGCTCTCGGTCAGAAAGGAGTCAACATCATGGAGTTCTGCAAGACTTTCAACGCCAGAACCCAGGATAAGAAAGGCGATATAATTCCGGTCGTTATAACTGTGTATCAGGACAAATCCTTCACGTTTATAATGAAGACACCGCCGGCTTCGATGCTGATCAGAAAAGCGCTGAAGCTGGAAAAAGGATCTCCGGAACCCAACGTAAAAAAAGTAGGTACCATCACTCAGGAACAGCTTGAAGAGATCGCAAAGAAAAAGATGGAAGACCTTAACGCGAACGACGTTGAAGCCGCAAAACTTATAATCGCAGGAACCTGCAGAAGCATGGGCGTAATCGTAAAAAAATAAATGAAAAGCGCGCTATAGCCGGAGCGCAGATCATTTTACAGATAAAATTAGATCTACGGGGAAGAAATGAAAAACACGAAAAGAATAACCAAGATGCTCGAAGCGGTAAAAGAAAGAAAGGGTCTTCAGTTAAAAGACGCCGTAAAATACTGCAAGGCAAACGCTACGGCCAAGTTTGACGAGACGATCGAGGTTGCAGTTAATCTGGGAGTAGATCCCAAACACGCCGATCAGATCGTAAGAGGCGTTGTATCCCTTCCGCACGGAACAGGTAAAACCGTAAGGGTTCTCGTATTCGCGATGGAAGAAAAAGCCAAAGAAGCTCTGGAAGCAGGAGCAGACTACGCAGGATTTGAAGTTTATATGAATAAGATCATGGAAGGCTGGAGTGATATAGATGTAGTAATAGCTACACCGGATATGATGGCGAAGATCAGCCGTCTCGGAAAAGTTCTCGGGCCGAGAGGACTAATGCCCAACCCGAAAAGCGGAACAGTTACTAACGACGTTGCCCAGGCTGTAAAAGAAGTAAAGGCCGGTAAGATCGATTTCAGAACAGAAAAGAAAGGTATCGTTCAGGTCGGAATCGGAAAAGCGTCATTTTCAGAGATCCAGATCGAAGAAAATCTTACTGAATTCATTAAAAAGATATTAGCGCTTAAACCGAGCGCGGCAAAAGGAACTTATCTTAAGAAGGTGACAATATCTTCAACGATGGGTTTAGGTTACGAAATTGACAGAAATTCGCTGACGGCTCTGATCGGTTAATTCCGGGCCGCTAACATTATTATCGGAGAAAAAAATGACTGAAGCTACAATCGTAAAACAACAGGTTATTGAGAAACAGAAAGTTATCGACGAGATCAGAACGAAACTGCAGTCCTCTTCCGCTTTCTATATCACCAGGTACGACGGCATAGATGTTGAGAACATATCGCGTCTGAGAAAAGACCTGAGATCGACAAAATCGGAGATGAAAGTATTCAAAAATACTCTCGTCAACAAAGCGCTTGAAGGAACCAAATACAGCGCGGATTTTGAGAAGATACTTAAAGGACCCAATTCCGTGACTTTCGCTTTTGAAGATCCGTCGGCGCCTGCAAAGATACTTTTCGATTTTGCCAAAAAGAATGAAAAACTCGTCATAAAAGGCTGTATGTTCGAAAACGAATTCTATCCCGCCGGCAAAATGTCCGTGATCAAAGACCTGCCGTCGAAGAATGCTCTGTTATCTATGATAGCAAGCGTGCTTAACGAACCTATGGCAAAACTGGCCCGTACGCTGGATGCAGTAAAAACGAAAAAAGAGAATATGTAAATTATAATAAAAAACCGTAACGGAGGATTTCGTGCAGGAAATATTAAGTAAACTGGAAAAAATGACAGCAATGGAGCTGTCCGAGCTTGTTAAAGCGATCGAAGAAAAATTCGGTGTAACAGCGGCAGCGCCTACTATGGTTGCCGGACCTGCAGCGGCCGCAGAAGCTGCTCAGGAAGAAGAAAAGACAGATTTTAACGTAATGCTTATTTCTTCTGGAGATAAAAAGATCCAGGTCATCAAGGTGATCAGAGAGATGACCGGCCTCGGACTGAAAGAAGCGAAAGACCTGGTCGACAAATGCCCGAGCACAGTAAAAGAATCAGTACCGAAAGAAGAAGCTCTGAAAATGAAAGCTCAAATAGAAGAAGCAGGCGGACAGGCTGATCTTAAATAACAGCATTTCATGTATAGACCTTTAATAAAGGGAAAGTTATTCTCGACAAAGCGGGAATAACTTTTTCTGTCTTATAAAAACCGCTGTTATCCGTAATCAGTAACCATAACATTAAACCGGGCGTAAAATGTTCATTAAATCAAAGCCAGACATAACTACTTTAAAGTATATGTTGGGCTTTTTTTTATTTGCGCGCGGGAAAGTCCCTGAATAAAAATCTAAAAAAGCAGGAGGACTAAATTTGAAGAAAAGCGAAAACGGTAAAAGAATTTCATTTTCGAGGATCGGTGAAGTTCTTGAAATGCCGAACCTTCTCGAGCTTCAGCTGGCGTCTTTTGACACGTTCATTCAAAAGAGCATCAAGGGAAACAAAAAAAGAAATTCCGGCCTTCACCAGTCTTTTAAGAACACATTTCCGATAACTGACACAAGAGAAAGATATCTGCTTGAATATATCGATTATTCCGTAGGCCAGCCGAAATACTCCGTGGTAGAATGCCAGGAGATCGGCGCTACATACAGTGCACCTTTAAAAGTGAGGCTCAGGCTTTCAAAGAAAGCCGACGATTCTGACGAGTATCAGCAGACCATAGAGTCCGAAACATATTTCGGAACAGTTCCCATGATGAGCCCGAAAGGCACATTTATAATCAACGGAGCTGAAAGGGTTATAGTAACTCAGCTTCACAGATCTCCGGGAGCGTTCTTTTCATCAAGAGTTCACCCAAATTCGACCACGCTATTTTCTGCAAAAATAATACCTTTCAGAGGTTCGTGGCTCGAATTCGAGACGACGATAAATGACTCTCTGCAGGTATATATCGACAGGAAAAAGAAATTCCCTGTAACCATATTTCTTAGAGCGATGGGATTTTCTTCGAATGAAGAGATCTATTCGATGTTCGATCTGTCAGAAAAGATTAAGCTGAATAAAAAAAATCTGCCCGAGCTTGTAGGCAAGATACTTTTTAAAGAAATTATCATCACAAACCCCAAAACTCCGGAAAAAGGTCATGCTGGACAGCCGCTCATTCTCCCGATAGGTACCAAACTTACTGCTCAGCAGCTTGATGTTCTTTACGAGAACGAAGTAAGCCAGATATCTATCGTTAAACCGAAAGAAAGGCTGAAATTCAACCTTCTTCTGAACACTTTAAGTAAAGACATCACAACCAATCAGGATGATGCCCTGATGTTCATATACGAGCAGCTGAGATCCACCGAGGCTCCAGATATTGACACGGCGAGAAAGCATTTTGACAGAATGTTCTTTGACGATAAAAGATACGATCTCGGCGATGTGGGAAGGTACAGGATCAATCAGAAGATGGACCACAGAATGGACGCACTTCTGAACTACTTCAGAAAAATGAACAAGAAGAGAATGGTCAGGCTGAAAGTTGCTTCCGATAATTATCAGTTGTTCCCCGTTGAAAAAGTAATCAAGGCACTCGAAAAAACTAAAGACGCTGACAAAAAAGACATTTTCAACATGATAAAAGAGTCTTATCTCGATACAATCCTGATAACGGACTTCGATATAATTTCGATAGTTCAGGAAGTTCTAGAGATCAAGAACGGAAAAAAGATAGTTGACGATATCGATCATCTAGGAAACAGAAGGATCAAAACCGTAGGCGAGCAGCTGGCGAATCAGTTCGGAATTGCACTTTCCAGAATGAGCAGAACGATAAAAGAAAGAATGTCATTGGCAAAACCTGAAGAAGAACTAGCCATAGCAGATCTGATAAATATAAAAACACTTTCAAGCGTATTAAACGCTTTCTTCGGTACCAACCAGCTTTCTCAGTTTATGGATCAGGTTAATCCTCTTGCCGAAATCACTCACAAAAGAAGGCTTTCCGCACTTGGAGCCGGAGGTCTTACAAGAGACAGAGCCGGATTCGAAGTAAGGGACGTTCATTACACACACTACGGAAGGCTTTGCCCGATAGAAACCCCAGAAGGACCGAACATCGGTCTTATCTCCTCACTTGCTACATATGCGAGAGTCAACGAGATGGGATTTATCGAAACGCCTTACAGGAAAGTGAAAAAGGGAAGAGTTACCAACGAGATAGAATTCCTTACGGCTGACGAAGAAGACAGAAATCTTATAGCCCAGGCGAATGCACCTTTAGATGAAAAAGGCAGTTTCATAACTCCAGAATCTATTTTATCAAGATACAGGGGTGATTTTCCGGTGGCACACGCTACAGAAGGCGTAAAATTAGGAAATGATATTCACCAGATCAGCTATATGGACTGTTCACCTACACAGGTGGTATCAGCAGCAGCCAATCTGATCCCATTCCTTGAGAACGATGATGCCAACAGGGCACTGATGGGTTCGAACATGCAGAGACAGGCCGTTCCTCTTCTACAGACAGAAGCTCCTATCGTAGGTACAGGAATGGAAAGAAAGATCGCTGTTGACTCCAAGGCGATGGTAGAATCCACAGTTGAAGGTGTTGTAAGCAGGATCGACGCAAAAGGATGTACGGTAAAAGTCACAAAGAAAAAAGATCCAAAAGATCCCGATGAAATATATTACAAATTCATTAAATTCTTCAGAACGAACCAGGATACATGCGTTAATCATGTTCCCATCGTGAACGTGGGCGATAAAGTAAAACCTGGCGATATTCTCGCGGACGGCGCAGCTACGGACAACGGAGAGCTAGCTCTTGGAAAAAACGTGCTTGTCGCGTACATGTCATGGAACGGATATAATTTTGAAGATGCGATCATATTAAGCGAAAGAATGGTAAGAGAGGACGTTTTCACATCCCTACACATCAAAGAATACGAAACAAGCGTAAAAGAAACTAAACGAGGTGAAGAAGAACTTACCAGAGAGATCCCGAACGTAAGCGAAGAAGCGACCAAGAATCTTAACGACGGCGGAATAATCAGAATCGGCGCAGAGGTCTATCCCGGCGACATACTGGTCGGTAAAGTCACTCCGAAAGGAGAGGTCAATCTTACACCCGAAGACAAGCTTCTAAAAGCTATTTTCGGTGAAAAAGCAGGAGAGGTAAAAGACGCATCACTTAAAGTTCCTCCCGGAGATAAAGGTATAGTCATAGAGACTAAGATCTTCTCGAGAAAGAAAAAGGACGCTGTCCGCAAAAGCAAAGAAAAAGACGAAATGAAAAAGCTTAAGAAAAAGTACGATGACGATCTGGCTCTTCTCGAAGAAGAAAGATCCGCCGAACTTTACGCGCTTTTAAAGGATAAGCAGATACTTTGCGACGTTGTATGTCTTCAGAAAGAAAAGGGAACAAGAGTAGTCGTTCTCGGGAAGAATGAAAAGGTGACTCAGAAGTCTTTCCTTAAATTAAACATTGAAGATTCGAATATATCAACTGAATGGACCGACAGCGATGAGATCAACGAAAAGGTTTCGGAGATCATTACCAATTATTCGATGATCGTCGATCAGCTGAACGTGGATTATCAGAGAGACAGGCAGAGAATGCTTTACGGCGATGAGCTTCCCCCGGGAATAATTCAGCTAGTGAAAGTCTATATCGCTAAAAAAAGAAAGATACAGATCGGCGATAAAATGGCCGGAAGACACGGGAACAAAGGTATCGTTTCCAGGATCGTTCCGGTAGAAGATCTGCCGTATATGGAAGACGGTACTCCGGTCGATATAATCCTTAACCCTCTCGGTGTTCCTTCAAGGATGAATCCCGGACAGATATTCGAAACGAATCTGGGATGGGCCGGAAGGATGCTCGGAGAGAAATACGCGACCCCGGTTTTTGACGGAGCTACTTTGGAGGATGTAAAGAAAAAACTCAAAGAAGCAAAGCTTCCTCTATCAGGAAAGACCGTTCTTTACGACGGTCTCACAGGAGAAAAATTCCATCAGGAGATCACTGTAGGCGTAACCTATATGCTCAAACTTTCACATCTTGTTGAAGATAAACTTCACGCAAGATCTATAGGACCGTATTCGCTGATAACCCAGCAGCCGCTCGGAGGAAAAGCTCAGTTCGGCGGTCAGAGGTTCGGCGAGATGGAGGTATGGGCTCTAGAAGCTTACGGAGCAGTTCATATTCTGCAGGAGATGTTAACATATAAGTCCGACGACGTTAACGGAAGAACGAAAGTCTATGAAGCTATAGTCAAAGGACTGGAAATTCCCAAACCGGGTATACCTGAAGCTTTCAACGTGCTGATAAAAGAGCTTTACGGATTGAATCTCGATGTAAAACTGGAATAAACCAGTTAAATCGTGAAAACCAAAACTCAATCGGTACTAAAAACAGGAGTTAAGAATGCCAAGATTGCGTCAAAGAGATGTTCTTCATAAAGCCTTTTCAAAGTTCTCGATAAAACTTTTATCAAGCGATGAAGTTTTAAAAACAAGTAAAGGCGAGGTTACTAAAGCCGAAACTGTGAACTACAGAACATATAAACCGGAAAGGGACGGTCTTTTCTGCGAAAGGATCTTCGGGCCTCAGAAAGACTGGGAATGTTCCTGCGGAAAATACAGAGGTTCAAGATATAAAGGTATAGTCTGCGATAAATGTAATGTCGAAGTCAACAGAAGAAGCGTAAGAAGAGAGAGGATCGGTCACATAAAGCTTGCAGTTCCGGTCGTTCACATCTGGTTCTTCCGCTCGCTTCCCTCTAAGATAGGTAATCTTTTAGACTATACTGTTAAAACGCTTGAACAGATAATATATTATGAAAAGTACGTAGTCATTAAACCGGGAAAAATCGTTGAAGACTACCAGCTTTTAATCGAAAGATACAATAAAAGCTATCTCGAAAAATACCACAAATTCATTACCGAACTTGAAAAGCTGTTATATCTTTCTATTAAGGACGATTCGCAAAAAGAAGCGACAAACGTTGTTCTGAAAGAATTTTACGGAAATTTCGAAGAGAACGATCATACGAAAAAAGTTTACACAAGACTGTCTGAAAGAGTAAACGAAATAGAGGATATGATCGAAAGGTTCGTAGCTGATAAATACAGAGAAAAAGACATCCGTGAAAGGATATATTCGATCCTTTACGATGATTATGACTTCATGCAGATCCTTGCTGAATTCGTAGATCATGACAAGGATATCAGATCTATTCCTGTCAAAGATAAAAAAGATGTGCTTATTTTCGATAAACTGATTAGAGACGTAGTGAATCTCAAGTTCGTCAGCACCGTCAAAGACCTGAAATACAAGTCGCTGATGTCAGAAAGCGATTATAACTCTCTGATCGAGAAAGTAGAGCTGTATGAAAATGAATATTCTTCATATGACCAGTTCAAAGCGGAGATCGGCGCTGAGGCAGTAAGGCTGCTGCTGAAAGATACGGATATAAAGCAGCTTTCAGCCGAAATGAGAAAAAAGATCGAGGAAGAAACATCTGAGCAGAACAAACAGGATATTCTTAAAAAGCTCAATGTTGTTGAATCCTTTAAAAACAACATGGAAACTAACAAGCCTGAATATATGGTTCTGGACGTTATTCCTGTGATCCCTCCCGAACTTCGACCGCTGGTACCTCTGGAAGGCGGAAGGTTCGCCACATCGGATCTGAACGATCTCTACAGAAGGGTTATTATAAGGAACAAGCGTCTGAAGAAAATGCTCGAGATCAAAGCGCCTGAAGTGATCGTAAGGAACGAGAAAAGGATGATACAGGAAGCCGTAGATTCTCTGTTCGACAACGGCAGAAAGAACAATGTTGTGAGAAGTGACGGTAAGAGAGCTTTAAAATCGCTTTCCGATTCACTTAAAGGAAAACAGGGTAGGTTCAGAAGCAATCTTCTTGGTAAAAGGGTGGATTATTCATGCCGTTCCGTTATCGTTGTAGGTCCTCAGCTTAAACTTCACCAGTGCGGGCTGCCGAAAGAAATGGCTCTTGAATTATACAAGCCCTACCTTATTAGAAAACTAATCGAATACGATCCTAATGTTACGACGATCAAGAATGCGAAGAAAGAGATCGAGAAAGGTACCGATAAAGTATGGGAACTTCTTGAAAACCTGGTTGACGGTCATCCCGTACTTCTCAACAGGGCTCCGACTCTTCACAGACTTGGTATTCAGGCATTTCAGCCTGTTCTGATAGAAGGAAAAGCGATCCAGCTGCATCCGCTCGTATGTAAAGCTTTCAACGCCGACTTCGACGGTGACCAGATGGCTGTTCACCTTCCTCTTTCACCAGAGGCGAAACTCGAAGCCCGTCTATTGATGATGGCATCACACAATCTGCTTCATCCGGCTACCGGAAGGTCTATAGCTTATCCTACGCAGGACATGGTTCTCGGGATCTATTATATGACAAAAAGAAACGCAGAAAGAGATAAAAACCCGAAAATATTCTCCAACATCGATGAAATTAAATTGGCTCTCGACTTCGGCGCGATAAGTTATCATAGCGACATAAAATATTTTTTCAGAGGCGATTTTATCGACACTACGCCCGGAATGATACTTTTTAACGAAGTGCTTCCGCAGGAACTTACAAAGAGCAAATTTTATAATGAAACTATGATAAGCTCAAAGGTCGAGAAGATAATTGAGGAAGCGATAGAAAAGGTCGGATTCAGTAAAACCGCCCTGTTCCTCGACAGGCTTAAGGACTTCGGATATAAATACGCAACCAAATCCGGAATATCAATTGGACTTGACGATTTCGTGATATCTCCCCTAAAAGATAAAGTGTTAAGATCTTCTGAGAAAAAGATCGAACTGATCAAGGAATCATACGATGAAGGTCAGATAACTGATACGGAAAGATATAATAAGGTAGTTGACGAATGGACAAAAGCCACAAATAAGATAGAACAGGACATGTACGATAACCTCAGGCTGGATAAAGGCGGATTCAACCCTGTATTCATGATGATGGACTCGAAAGCAAGGGGTTCCAGAACACAGATCAAACAGATCTGCGGTATCAGGGGACTAATGCAGAAACCTCAGAAAAACATTGAAGTGTCGTCAGACTCTGTAATCGAGAATCCTATAAAGACGAACTTTATAGATGGACTTTCAATACTTGACTACTTTATTTCGACTCACGGAGGAAGGAAAGGTCTAGCGGATACAGCTTTAAAAACGGCAGACGCCGGTTATCTTACCAGAAAACTTGTCGATGTGGCTCACGATGTTGTTGTTACAGAAGAGGACTGCCATACTATCATGGGAATAGATATCTCAGATCTGAAAGAAGGCGATAAAGTTCTCGAGAACTTCGAGGACAGGATCTATGGAAGGGTTCTAGCTGAAGATGTTGTTGATTTCAGCGAAAATCCCGACGGAGAGATAATCTGCGAAGCCGGAACGCTGATCGACAGGGTCATAGCTAAGAAGATTGTAAATCACAATGTTGAGAAAGTAAAAATAAGATCGGTTCTTACATGCGAATCGAAAAAAGGCATCTGCGCAAAATGCTACGGCCAGAATCTGACTACACGAAATCTTGTTTCTATCGGAGAAGCAGTCGGGATCATGGCAGCGCAGTCAATCGGGGAGCCCGGTACACAGCTTACTCTGAGAACGTTCCATGTCGGGGGTTCTGCTGATATCGCTACTATAAAATCTGAAGAGTTCGCGAAATACGACGGTATCATCGAGCTTGTTGATGTCGAAACCGTAAATTATGAAAAAAGTCACATAGTTATCAGAAGGAACGGAGTGTTAAGGCTTATCGATGAATTCGGAAAAGAAGTAATGAGCGAAAAACTTCCGTATTCAGCTACACTTCTGGTCTCTGACAAAGAAAAGGTCACAAAAGGCCAGATCCTGTTCAAATGGGATCCTTACAGCTACGTGATTTTATCGCAGAAGAACGGAAAAGTTAAATTCAAGGATATAGTCGAAGGTTCGACTTTCAAGACCGAAGTTGATGATAAGGTCGGACTGAAGTATAAAGTAATGATCGAGCCTAAGGAAAGATCACTGAAACCGACTATTTTCATAGTGGACAAGAACGGGAACGAGATCGCGAAATATCTGCCTCCTTCAGGCGGTGCTCTCCAGATCGACGACGGCGACAAGGTAAAAGCCGGCCAGATCCTGATCAAAATGCAGAGAAGCCAGGGTAAGACCAAGGATATCACCGGAGGTCTGCCGAGGGTAAGTGAGCTTTTCGAAGCCCGTGATCCGAAAGATCCCGCGATTTTGTCTGAGATCGACGGCGTTGTAAAATACGGAGATTTTAAAGGAACTTCACAGATCATAATGGTCGAAGATCTAAACGGAAACGAAGTAAGAACCTACAACGTTCCGCGAGGAAAGCATATTCTGGTTCACGACGGCGATATTATTTACGCGGGAGAAAAACTTACTGAAGGTTCGATAAAACCGGATGATATTCTTCAGATCCTGGGAACTACGAAAGTTCAGCACTTCCTAGTCAACCAGATCCAGGAGGTTTACAGAGGCTCAGGAGTGAATCCGAACGACAAGCATATCGAGGTGATCGTAAGGCAGATGCTCCAGAAGGTTCAGATAGTAAATCCTGGTGATACTTCTTTCCTTGAAGGTGATAAAGTAAGTAAATTCGTTCTTTCAAAGAACAACTCCGAGATATATGATAAAGTAATAATTACAGATACGGGAGACTCAAAATTCGAAACAGGCGAGATGCTAATTACTTATGAAGTCGAGAACAGGAATAAAAAATTGTCCGAAGAAGGCAAGAAACAGATAGTTTTCAGACCCGCAAGACCCGCTACGTACAAGCCTCTTCTTCTCGGTATAACTGAAGCTGCCCTTCAGGTGGATTCGTTCATCTCAGCGGCATCATTCCAGGAAACTACGAAGGTACTTACAGATGCTGCCATCAAGTCTTCCACCGATTACCTCGAAGGACTTAAGGAGAACGTGATAATGGGTAATCTTCTCCCCTGCGGAACCGGACTAGCAAAGTATAACTACATAACAGTAAAGAATAAATTCGAAGAGGAATCAGTAGAAGAAGAACCCGAAGAGGACGGTTACAGAAATTAATTCTCCGAGCCTTGAAATGAGCGAAAAGTTGCTTGACAAGGTATTGAAATAATTGTATATTTAGACCCCGTACCGATAATTGATGCCTTCTTAGCTCAGTCGGTAGAGCAAAGGACTGAAAATCCTTGTGTCCGTGGTTCAATTCCGCGAGGAGGCACCAGAAGATAAAAAGGCTTTGAGAGATCAAAGCCTTTTGTCTTTTAGAAAAATCTCAAAACGGAGATGAAAAAAATGAACGTTCATAATCTCGACTGTATATTCAACCCGAAAAGAATTGCTCTTATAGGAGTATCTTCTAATCCTAACAGCGTAAGCGGAAAAGTTCTGACGAACATAGCGGGAAGCGGATATAAGGGAGTTGTTTACCCCATAAATCAGGATATAGAGGCTGTAATGGCAATGCCGTGTTTTCCTGATCTGGAAAGCCTTCCGAAAAAACCCGATCTTGCAATAATCTGTTCAGCCGCGAAAACCGTTCCGGAATGGGTCAGGAAATGCGGAGAGGCGGGAATATCCGGGATAATCATAATGTCATCAGGATTTAAAGAAACAGGCGAAGAAGGCAGACAGCTCGAGGAAATGATAAAAAATGAACGTTCAAGATTTAAAAATATGAGAATAATTGGACCGAACTGCCTGGGTGTTATCATTCCCGGGATCGGCCTGAACGCAAGCTTCGCAGGAAATATGCCCGATAAGGGAAATATCGCTTTTATTTCTCAATCAGGAGCTCTCTGCACTTCGGTTCTTGACTGGGCAAAAGAGGAAAAGATCGGATTTTCAAGTTTTGTTTCTATAGGAAATACGATCGACGTCGATTACGGGCACCTCATTGATTATTTCGGAGAGGATGAGAACACCAGATCGATTATTCTTTACATAGAATCCGTAAACGACGTGCGTAAATTTATGACTGCAGCAAGAGCCTTCGCCCGTTCAAAGCCTATAATAGTATATAAAGCGGGAAGATTTCCCGAATCCGCAGCTGTTGCGGCATCGCATACCGGTGCTCTTGCATCCGAAGATAACGTTTATGACGCGGCCTTCAGAAGGATAGGGTTGGCGAGGGTCTATGATATCGGAGAGATTTTCGACTGCGCAGAACTTATAGCCAGGAACAGATTCCCGAAAGGATCGAGACTGGGCATTATTACGAACGCGGGTGGACCAGGAGTAATGGCTACTGATGCCCTTATAGATTCAAAGGGTAAACTGGCCAGACTAAGTGAAGAAACTATGGCAGTTCTGAACGAGAACCTGCCCGAACAATGGTCGCACGGAAATCCTGTAGATGTTCTGGGAGACGCAAGATCCAAAAGGATCGCAAAAGCAGTAAAAGTCGTTCTTGAAGATAAAAACTGCGATGCTGTCCTTGTTATTCTAACTCCTCAGGCAATGACCAATCCTGCAAATACGGCAAAGGCTATCGGTGAACTTCAGGAAACAACAAAAAAACCTATACTCGCGTCATGGCTTGGCGGAAAGAACATGAGCGAAGGCGTCAAAATACTTAATGATAACGGAATACCGGCATATAAAACACCTGAGCAGGCTGTCAGGGCTTTTATGACACTGGTGGAATATTCAAGGAATCTGGAAACTTTATATGAAACACCGAGAGATATCCCTGTCAGTTTTTCTCTGAATAGAAAAAAGATAAGGGAAGAATTCAGGGCAATAACGCAGAATGAAATAAAAATTCTGTCCGAAGAAAATTCAAAAAAACTGCTTTCTGCGTACGACATTAACGTTACAATGCCCGTTAACGCAAAAGACGAAAATGAAGCAGTGAAGATATCCAACAGGATAGGTTATCCCGTTGTATTCAAGATCAATTCACCGGATATTACTCACAAATCAGATTCGGGAGGAGTGATCGTAGATATAAATTCTGATCAGACGGCACGTTTATCGCATAAAAAGATAATTTCCAGCGTAAAAGAAAAATGTTCTGAAGCGCACATTGAAGGAGTTACAGTCCAGAAGATGGTAAAAATGAAGGATTCGGTCGAACTTATCCTCGGAATCAAGAAAGATTCGGTTTTCGGCACAGTAATTTTAGTAGGTTCGGGCGGAGTTACTGCCGAATTATTCAGCGACAGGTCTCTCGGATTTCCACCTTTGAACGAAAGACTGGCGCGAAGGATGCTCGAAGACCTCAAAATATGGCCTCTTCTTAAAGGCTACAGGGGAAAGCAGCCCGTAAATATAGATAAGCTAATCGAAGTAATGATAAGACTTTCATATCTTGCCGCCGATTATCCCGAGATCACTGAGTTAGACATAAATCCTCTTATTGCCGGACCTGAAGGAGTTTACGCTCTTGATTCGAGAGTTGTTGTAGATCTTGAAATGTCGGGCAAAAATATCGAAAAATATTCGCATCTGGCTTTGAAACCATACCCGGAAGAATTCGTTAATGATAAGATCAAAGCCGATAATAAGAACATTATTTTAAGACCGATCAAACCTGAAGATGAACCTTTATGGCTTGAACTGCTGGGCAGCTGTTCTAAAGAATCCATTTACTCACGTTTCAGATATTTTTTCCAGTGGTCTTCCCATGATGTTGCTACAAGATACTGTTATATAGATTATGACAGGGAAATAGCCATTGTAGCGGAGATCGAAGAAGAAGGCAGGAAGAAACTGCTGGGCGTAGGCAGGCTTATTTCGGATCCGGAGCATAATACAGCTGAGTACGCTATTCTAATAACTGATAAGTGGCAGAACAAGGATCTCGGCGGGATAATAACTGATTTCTGCATAGAGATTGCAAAAAAATGGGGGATCAGGAAAATATACGCTCAGACTACTTCAGATAATCAAAGAATGATAGCTTTATTCAAAAAACGGGATTTTATTCTTCTGGAAAGACAGGATGACTCGACGGTTGAAGTTGAGAAAGAATTATAGGTATTTTATTATATCGGAAAGTTCCATACGCTCGGGCAATTCCCCATCGTAGGATTTTAAGAATTTTTCATTCAGCCTGACAAGCTCGATATTCAGTTCATCCATATCGAGAACATTTTTTTCAGTCAGTTTAGGAATGCTTTTTGTGAAATTCAGTTCGCAGAAAGTTACGTCTTTTGCAAGCGGATCATCGTCCTTTCCGTATGCAAGCAGAAGTCCGTGGGTCCTGCAGATCAAGGGTCTTATCTGATAGATCTGACACAGTGAATTTTTCAAAAAAGCGCAGCTTTCATTTGTAAGTTCAGGTTTTTTCCCTGACAGTTTTATTTTGGAAAGGATAGAAAAGAATTCAATGGGCAGCACGGTTGTGTTCATACAGCAGAAGCAGCATTTCTTTTTGCAGACAAGATTCTTTGAATGGATCTTTTCCAGTTCCGCTATTCTCTCGTCAACAAAATTTATAAAATCAAAATACGCGTCAAAATAGTACTGATTATTGTCCATTAACTTTTTCCAGTTCGTTTTCCTGTATTATTAAGCTGTCGGTATCAGCGGGAGAATATCCGATGTAAATTATAAACCCGACTACTAAAAGCAGCATTATTACAAAAAGAATCAGTCTTTTCTTATCAGGTTTTTTATCCTGCAGCGAAAACGAGGAAATTTTCATCCTGTCGCGAATATCTTTGTTTCTATCGACCTTCACGCTTTTTGACGAAGTGTATGAAAACTGCCTCTGCGGGTTGTTATTTCCGAACATCTAACCCTTTCAATCTATTTCTTTTTCTTATATTCTTCAAGTCCGATCTTAAGTATATTGATGGCTTTTATCAGATCTGCTTCTTTTAGAACGTAAGCTATTCTTATCTGATTTTTTCCAAGACCCGGCGTAGCGTAGAAACCTGAAGCCGGAGCTACCATAGTGGTTTCTTTATTATGTCTGAAATCCGTTAAAAGCCATTTCGCGAAATCATCGGCATCGTCAATAGGAAGCCCGACGACCATATAAAAAGCTCCCATGGGCATAGGGACCTCGGCTCCGGGGATCTTCTTCAGTTCTTTATATGCGACATTCCTTCTTTTCGTATATTCTTTGTGAACTTCTTCGAAGTATGAATCCGGTGTATCGACAGCGGCTTCAGCAGCCTGCTGATCCACACTTGGCGGACAAAGTCTGGCCTGACCGAATTTAAGAACGAGACCGAGAAGTTCCTTATTGCGGGTGACGATGCATCCTACTCTTGAACCGCAGGCTGAATATCTTTTCGATGTCGAATCGATCATAACCGCGTTCTCTTCAAAATCATCGAACTGAAGTATAGATGTTGCTTTACAGTCGTATGTGAATTCTCTGTAAACCTCGTCGGAGATGACGTAAAGGTCATGCTTTCTCGCAAAATCGACGAGTTCCTGAAGCCTTTCCTTTTTGAATACGGCACCTGTCGGGTTGCCCGGATTACATATAACTATCGCTTTTGTTCTCGGAGTAAGTTTAGCTTTGAATTCTTTCATATCGGGAAGGTCGAATCCGTTCTCGATATTTGTTGTAACAGGAACCACGTTAACTCCTGCCATTACTGCGAATCCGTTATAATTTGTATAGAACGGTTCGGGAATTATGACTTCATCGCCCGGTGAGAGCGCTGATAAAAGCGTAAATATTATTGCTTCACTTCCGCCCGTAGTTATAAAAATATTCGATTCGTTTACATCTATCTTCATTTTTTTATAGTACTGCACGAGTTTTTTTCTGTATGAATGAAGACCTTCGCTCGGACCGTACTCGATCACTTCAGGAATGTTATGATATGCGTCTATCATTTTTTGAGACGTCTTTATGTCCGGCTGTCCGATGTTCAGATGATAAACGTGAACGCCTTCGGCTTTTGCTTTTACAGCCAGAGGAGCAAGCTTTCTTATCGGGCTTGCCTGCATTATTTCATTTCTCGATGATATTTTCAGTTTTCCCATTCTATACTCCGTAAACAGTTAATTTATAATGAGCGGAAAATAACTAAGGACTTGGTTAAAGTCAAGTCATCTGATTACCAGGTTTTAAATATCCTTTCTGTCCCTGAATGCCTGTTTGAGAGTGATCTCATCAGTATATTCGATCTCTCCGCCGACCGGAATCCCTGTAGCGAGCCTTGAAATTTTGACACTGCTGTCTTTCAGTTTCTCAGCGATATAAAGTGCGGTCGTATCGCCTTCGACAGATCTGTTGAGTCCGATAATTATTTCATCGGGCTTTTGTTTTTCAACTCTTTCGAAAAGCTGAGACAGTTTTAGAGACGAGGGATTTATCCCTTCGAGCGGATTTATCAGCCCGCCTATCACGTGATATGTGCCTTTATGCATTCCTGTTCTTTCAAAAAGATAAAGATCGCTGAAGTTCTCAACTACGCAGATCACACCGCCGCTTCGTTTCGGATCCCTGCAGATATCGCATGTTTCATTTTCGGTCAGATTGTAGCATATCCTGCATAGGCCGAGCTTCTTTTTTGCGTCAATAAGAGCGGCTGAGAATTCACTTGCTACTTTTTCGTCAGAGTTTATTATATAATAAGCCAGCCTGCGAGCGGATTTTTTTCCGATCCCGGGAAGTCTCGCAAACGAAGTTACTAGATTTTCAAGTATTTCAGATGTTTCAGTCATTAGAATCCGGGGATCTTGAATCCGCTGGGAAGTTTAGGTACGATCTTCGTCATTTCATCATTTGAAAGTTTATCAGCTTCTTCCGCCGCCTGATTTACCGCCGCGGTGATCAGATCTTCAAGACCTTCCGCGTCTTCGGGATCGATTATTGAAGGATCGATCTTAATAGAAAGTATCTTCTTTTTGCCGTTCATGCGAACCTTTACCATTCCGCCGCCCGCTTTTCCTTCCACTTCCTGTGTTTCCAGAAGTTCCTGCGATCTCTGCATATCCTCCTGCATTTTCTGAGCCTGTTTTAAAAGGGTGCTCATATCCATGTTCATTCCTGCCATATACTACTACTCCTGAGTTAATCTACAAATTTACAATTGAACGGGTCTTCAAATAAAAATTTCAGCTGCGGAGCTTCTTTTAGAAGGTCGTTCTTTTTTTCATCATCGGTTTTTTTCTTTTTGGGTATTATCTCAATTATTCTTTCGCTGTCCTTTACATCGCTTCTAATAAGAGTTATTTTGAAATCATCAACTTTATAAAAAGCTGCGAATTCCTTTTCTATTTCTTCTTTTTTCGAGTCGCAGAGATTCATGAATATTTTATCTTTAGGATCGAATTTTACTTCGAGTTTCCGGTTGTCTTTGAGATTGAAAGGCACTCCATATTCAAGAAAATTGAGTTTCGAATTGCTTTCTGAAACGTAAGCGATAAATTCTTTCCATCTGTCTGTGATCTCTTTCAATCCGAATTTTATTTCTGAATCCGGTGTGGCAGATTCCGCTACTGTTTCAGGAGTTTTTTTTTTGATCTCTGCCTGTTTAGCGGAAATTTCTGCAGGGGTCTGAACAGACTGAAGGTTCAGGCGAGAAGAAACATCTTTTACAATTTCATCTATGCTTATCTCCTGATCGCCTTCTATCAGAGAAAGTTTTTGTAGTATAGTTTCTATTTCGGTTACAGGCTCATGATGAAGTATTTTTAAGAGAATAAGCTCGAATTCCATCCGCTGGTAAGGCGATGATTTGAGTCTGGAAACAGACTGGCTGAGTATGTCTAAGAACATCAGCATGTCCTTTTCACCGAATTTCTGAGTATATTTTTCAAGCCGGATCACGTTCTCGCCGGTCATGTCGAGGATTCGTGCGTCTTTTACTGTTTTTAAGATTAGCAGGTCTCTGTAGAATTCCATCAGACCTTTTACGAACGAGATTATGTGCAGACCTTTTCCGAATATCCCGTCAATAAATGTCAGTAGTGAACCTGTGTTTTTTGATATGGCAATATCGAGAAAATCAAAAAACATATCGAGTCCGGGCAGTCCGAGAGCTTCGTAGGTCAGCTGAGCGGTTACGCTATTTCCGGCGTAGGCTATTACCTGATCCAGTGTCGACTGTGAATCCCTTACAGATCCGTCACCGCTTTTTGCAATCATTATCAATGATTCATCATCGATCGAGACGCCTTCTTTTTCGCAGATGGTTTTCAAAGCTTTTGTTAATACCGGTATCTCCACTCGTTTGAAATCGTGCCTCTGGCATCTGGATAGTATTGTAGCCGGAACTTCGTTGGCTTCTGTTGTGGCGAATATGAATACCGCGTGTTCCGGAGGCTCTTCAAGCGTCTTTAAAAGAGCGTTGAACGCCTGATTTGTGAGCATGTGAACTTCATCGATTATATATATTTTCTTTCTGCTCGAAGCAGGTGAGAATTTAATATCGTCTCTTAGGTCCCTTATTTCGTCGATCCCTCTGTTGGAAGCGCCGTCTATCTCTTTTACATCGAGGCTGATCCCCTGGTCTATTTCAAGACAGTTCCTGCATTTACAGCACGGCCGCGGTGTTACTCCGGTTTCGCAGTTCAGCGATTTGGCAAGGATCCTTGAGATAGTTGTTTTTCCCACTCCTCTCGGTCCTGTGAGCAGATAGGCGTGGTGGACTTTGTTGTTCTTTATCGCGTTCGTGATCGTGGTCGTTACGTGTTCCTGTCCGATCACATCTTCGAATATTAGGGGTCTGTATTTTCTGGCTATAACGAGATAGCTCATTATCTTCCCTGCCGTTTTTTAAAGGACTGAAAATATAGTCAAATTATGTGAATTTTGCAAGTGAGAAAATGATGCGGTTTGTTTATTCCGCTAAATAGGGTCTCGTCATATAATTTTTCTAAACGGATAGGAATACACCTTATATAACTTCATTCATGATCTCATCCTGCAGCCATCCGTTCAATAGCTTGTTTGAGATCAACACGTACCTACAACAAGGCTAGGATGCACTCCCGTTTCTCAATATATATAACTCGACTGATAACCTCAGTCGGTAATGTTGCGAGACATAAGTTCAGATTTAAACGGATCCCGTTACTATCTTTACCTGCAGGTGCGCGAACTGCTGCAAACTAGCGATCGGCCTGATGAGGCAGGGTCCGTTTATAGGTGAACTTATGTCTCGCACGAATCATAGACTAACTTGAAATTCCATCTCCAGCCTTGATCTCGCCGGATTTTATCACTTCGGCGAACAGGAAGTGCTTGGGCAGCGGACATTCACCTTTTTCTTTATTCCAGGGACAGTGTTCCCAGCATTCCATTCCCTTCATCGAGATCCTGAACTTCGTTTCTCCAGCCGTAAAAACATCGCCGATATTAATAGCCGAAAGATCCATTCCTTCGACTGTCAGAGTCTCTGAGAAATTTCCGGGTCCGACAATAAAATCCTCGCCCTTGCCAACGCGCGGACATTGGGTCTGCTCTTTTAGAAGTTCCATTGAAGTAATAGATATTTGTCTCGGTCCCGATTTGTTGTATGCATCTCCCTCTAGTCCTACATTCTCGATAAGTTTGCCTGAACTTATCGGCTTCTTGGGTTTCTTCTTTTCATCGGAAATGTTGATAGATACAATTTTCCCTTTCATATTAAACCTCCAGAAATTGGATTTTATCGCCCGGTGAATATTCCAGTTTATCTATATCAGCTATCATAAAGCAATTTGATTTGGAAAGTGATGAAATGTCGGCGGAGCCGTGCGAGATCACCGGAGTGACAATAATTTTACCGTCATTATTCTTATGCGCAGCGGGATAAAAGTTCTTTCTATCGGCTCTATGTTTAAATTGTGAAGATATGATACCTTCGCTGAAAACCGGAAGAACAATTTCCGATCCTGTCATTTTTCTGACGGCCGTTTTCACGAACAGCTCAAAGCCGACAAAGTTCGAAAGCGGATTGCCGGGAAGACCAAAAACAAGGCACTTGTCCGTTTTACCGAAGAAAACGGGTTTGCCGGGCTTTATCCTGACTTTGTGGAATATCTGTTTTACGCCGAGGTCGAGAAGAACTTTCGGAACGAGATCGAACTCTCCCATAGATACTCCGCCTGAAATAAGTAGTATATCGCTTTTCAGACCGATAGAAAGCATCGTTTTAAGGCTTTTTTCGTCGTCGGCTGCAATGCCTAAATATTCAGCGTTTATGCCGATATTCTGAGCCATAATTGAAAGCATTGTTCCGTTGGAATTATAGATCTGCCCGTAGTCCAGAGGTTCTCCCGGTTCAATTATCTCCGAGCCTGTATTCAGAATAGCGATCTCAGGCAGCGAAGAAACTTTAACTTTAGAATATCCCGAGGCGACAATTAAGGCTATGTCCTGGGTTCTTATAATCTTACCTTTAGGAAATATCAGAGCATCCTTTTTTATATCCTCGGCCTTATAACTGACATTGGCACATTTTTTTGCGGGATAAGTAAATCTGATCTTATCACCGGCTTTTTCCGTGATCTCTACAGGGATCACAGTATCGGCCCCGAAAGGCAGAGGCGCGCCTGTCATAATCGCTATACAGTGGCCTTCCTCAATCGGCTCGTCGAAAGAATCTCCCGCGGCTATGATCCCATCATTAATGTATTCGATTTTACTGTCCTGCCATTTGAAAGCGTATCCGTCCATTGATGATTTATCGAAAGGCGGCATATCGAGTTTAGCATAAAGATCTTCTGCACAGACATAACCGAGGCACTCATGAACAGGCAGTTCGATCTTAGGCATAGTCCGGCAGTTCTCGGTTATCAGTTCAAGCGCTTTTTGTATTTCTATCATTTTTGCTCCGTTAAATGGTAATTCTTTTTCGAGAATTTACTCATACACTTCTTTTCTGTGCCTTATTCTCAAGACCAACACCGTCTGCATATCTTTGATCGTAAAAATTATCCTGTAATCTCCGATCCTGAATTTTCTTAGGCCTGCGAACTTGCCTTTCAGTTCAGGACAGCTTTCAGGTTTATCTGCAAGGTCTTTCGCTATCTTATCCAGAATTCTCTTGATCTGTTTTTTATCTATTCCTTTAAGATCCTGAGTAACGGAATTCTTGAAAGTTATTTTATACATTCAGACTTTTCTTGAGATCCTCGGCGGATATTTCCGTATCGGAAGTGTCTCTAAGCCTGTCCAGAGCTATCTGAAGATCGGCCTGCTCTTCAATATATGATTCTATCGCTTTTTTGATAAGAAAAGACCTTGATCTTTCGGTAATTTTGGCGATCGCATCGAGTGAAGTCGCGAGGTTGTCGGGCAGTCTTACGGTCACAGTGGTATTCATATTAACTCCTTTGTAATCATTTGTAATACAATGTAATAAATATATTAGAGATTGTCAATAGAATTGATCCAAAATAAAAAAACCGCCTTCTTCGACGGTTTCCTCTTATATCGTTTCTGAGATCTAAGTCTATTTTAATATAAGGACATTAGTTGGATTTGATGAACTATCAAATTTTTCAACATTGATATAATAATCACTACATTCACCAGTATTAGTTCCAAATTTATACTTTGATTTATTTATTTCATTTCTATATTGTACAGATAATGGGTCATTTATTCCAATATTTCCACCTTCAGGATTTATTGGACTATCTTCACTAAAAACACAATCAGTGTATAAATACCACATTAATTCGTGTACACCACTTGATGAACCAGTACATTTACTTTCTCCACCCACACACATGTTGGCAAACATCTTTCCATTATTATTATACATATTTTTCTCCCAAGTAGCAGTTCTATCTTCATCATTACCAATCCAATTAATTCCTGCATTTTCATCTCCTGTAATATAATTATAAATATCTCCAGGTTCAATTCTTGCTGTGTCAACAATTGTAAAATAATCATTTATATTTGTTCCACCAAATATTTCTTTTGCAGTTTTTTCCATAGCATTTACTTGCTCTGAAGTTGGATTATAAACTTTTATCTTATCTCCCATAACATAATCTCTTAACACAAGTCCATCTCCATTAATCGTATCAACACGAATTTGTCCTTCTAAAGCTCTTTCTATTGTTAAACTTGGATTATTAATATTTGTTCCATTAGACTTTCCAACAAAATCACTAGGTTCAACAACCAAACCAATTTTATGAACACCATCACCAGGAATAATTCCTAAATAAGGTTGATTACATACATCATTAATTCTTATTCTTGGAGGAATCCTAATATCATACTCTATCCCTCTTAAATTTTCATCAGAAACTTGAACACAAAAAGTAGAATCACAAGGTAATCCTGTAATAGAAAATTTTCCTTCACTATCAGCAGTCACATAACCAATAATTTCTTTTTCTCCGTTTAATAATCTAGCATTAGCATTTGCAATAGGTAAATTAGTATGAACATTATTTACTTGAAAATATGCATCTAAATATTGTTCTAAAGATGAAAGTATGTGATAAGGAAAATAATCAGTATCTCCACTTTCAGCAACATCAATATACTCAACAAAAGTTTTAGGTTCATGTTGATATTCTATAGGAGCATCAACAGCTTCATTTGGAGTATAAGTAAAATGAGCTTCAACAGTTCCTCTAAATTTTGAAGACCCTTTTGAGTTTCCATAATTATTCTCAACTTTACTATTATTCATTTCTTCAATTACATTAGAAGGAATTACAGATGAAGAATTATCTTTATTAAATAAAAATCCTTGGGAAATTGATTTATTTCCATCATTAACTTGAAAAAAATATTTTCCACTAGAAACACCATTACCATCAAAATGAGCAGTAATATAACCTTCATGTTTATTTGGAACAACATTTGATACAAGTTCTCCTTTAGAATTAAAAACTTTTACAGTATAATTGTTATTATTATTGCCCTTTGTTTCGCTAACTTTTGGACTATAAACAACATTATTTCCTACAACTTTAATGAAATCTGTGTTAGAAGGAGTATAATTATCATCATTTATGCCTGTTAAAGCATTATTAATGAAAATCATTCCATTTTCAGGAAATATATTAGTGTGTCTTATAGTATCATTATTATTAATTAACATAACATCAAGAGTTGTTCCTTGAGGACCTCTTATATTTGCTCCAGAATCAGACATTAGATATGTATCCATAATGTTAAGATTTAGTTGTTGTGCATTAAGGTATTCGGAAGGCGAAATTAAAGCAAAGATCAGCAGAATTATCAGAGCTGTGTAAACTGTTAGATTTTTCATTTCATACTCCGCAAGTTTTAGATTATTTGATACCTGTAAATTATAGATTTTGCCCGATAAAAGCAAATCAAAAATCTTTTTTGTTTGGCATACAACTTGCACTTATTTACTCCGAATGGTAAACTAAGGCTAAAGGAGTCTGACATGAACTACGAAAAGATGACAATAAAAGTGCAGGAATACTTGAATGACGCCATGAATACTGCCAGGGAAAGGAAGTCCCCGGAGATCAACGAGCTTCATTTTATATCTAATGTGTTAAAAGATGAGAATATTATCACTACTCTTCTGAAAAGGGCGGGAGTTGAGCTTGCGATTGTATCGTCAAAGGTCGAGACGGAACTGTCAAAACTTGCGAAAGTTAATTCAGGCGCAATTCATCTGTATCTTTCAACAGGTTTTAATGAAATACTTGAGATATCCTTCAAAATAGCTCAAGATATGGGTGATGACTATTTGAGCCTTGAGCATATATTGATCTCGGTATTGAAAGAGAAAAAAGGATCTCTCTACAGAATTTTCAATGAGCTTGAACTTGACCATGACACCATACTTAAACTTTTAAAGTCTGTCAGGGGAAATCAGCAGATAAAGGATGCCGACCCGGAAGCGAAATACGAAGTATTGAAGAAATATACGCGGGATCTGAACGAGCTTGCGGAGCAGGAAAAACTTGATCCTGTCATCGGTAGAGACGCAGAGATCAGAAGGGTACTTCAGATATTGACCAGAAGAACGAAGAATAATCCTGTTCTGATCGGTGAACCGGGAACTGGAAAAACGGCTATTGCCGAAGGTATAGCGCACAGGATCGTAAGAAAAGATGTGCCTGAAAATCTGAAAAACAAAAGAATTGTTGCGCTTGATCTCGCAGCTCTAATTGCCGGAGCAAAGTTCAGAGGAGAATTTGAAGAAAGGCTGAAAGCTGTCCTGAAAGAAGTGGAGGCATCAGAAGGGAAATTGATACTGTTCATAGACGAGCTGCATACGCTTGTCGGGACAGGCGCGGCTGAAGGCTCTATGGATGCCTCGAACATGCTGAAACCCGCCCTTGCGAGAGGAGAGATCAAGGTGATCGGCGCGACCACTATATCGGAGTATAGAAAGTATATTGAAAAAGACGCGGCTTTTGAAAGAAGGTTTCAGCCTGTTCTGATCGAAGAGCCGTCGGTCGAAGATACAATATCTATCCTGAGGGGGATCAAGGATAAGTACGAAGTTCATCACGGGGTCAGGATATCCGACGGAGCTTTGATCTCAGCCGCGAAGCTGTCTTCAAGATATATTTCCGATAGATTTCTGCCTGACAAAGCGATCGACCTAATTGATGAGGCTGCAGCGAAACTGAAGCTTGAGATCGAATCTATGCCAGAAGATATCGAGATGCTTCAGAGAAAGATAATTCAGCTGGAGATCGAAAAGCAGGCCGTCAGCAAAGAAAAGGACAAGAAATCCGCAGAAAGACTTGAAGACATCAATAAGGAAATCGCCGAACTCAAGTCTCAGGTGAATGAACTCAAGGTTCACTGGGAACAGGAGAAGGAATTCATTACTGTCATAAGGGAGAATACGAAGAAACTCGACAGCTTGAAAAATGAAGAATCAGCGGCAGAAAGGAGCGGCGAACTTGAAAAAGTATCAAGATTAAGGTATCAGGAAATCCCTGCCGTCAAGAAAACGCTTGATGAAGCTACTTCTAAAATGGAAAGTTTTCAGTCCGGAAGAAAAATGCTCAAAGAAGAGATCGGAGAGAACGAGATCGCGGAGATCATTTCACGCTGGACGCATATCCCGGTAAATAAGCTTCTAGAAAGCGAAAAGGATAAGCTTCTCAAGATGGAAGAACTGCTCGGTATGAGGGTAAAAGGGCAGGATGAAGCGCTTAAAGTTGTCTCCGAAGCTTTACGCAGGAACAGAGCGGGACTTCAAGATCCGAACAGACCGATCGCCTCATTTATTTTCTTAGGTTCAACAGGCGTGGGAAAAACCGAGCTCGCCAAAGCGCTGGCCGAATTCATGTTCGATTCAGATTCCGCAATGATCAGGATAGATATGAGCGAATATATGGAATCGTTTTCAGTGACAAGGCTTATCGGACCTCCACCGGGATATGTCGGCTACGATGAGGGCGGACAGCTAACCGATGCTGTAAGGAAAAAACCTTTCTCGATAGTTTTGTTCGATGAAATAGAAAAAGCCCATCCGCAGGTATTTAATATTCTGCTTCAGGTGCTTGACGACGGCAGGCTGACAGATAATAAAGGAAGGACTGTTAATTTCAAGAACACAATTATAATTATGACATCTAATTTAGGTTCAGACCAGTTCGTGGGTATAGAAGAAGTTTCAGTTCAGAAAAAGGAAGAGCTGATTTCGATGGTCAAAAGAGTTCTTAAACCTGAATTCGTGAACAGGATAGATGATATAATCGTATTCAATAAGCTGAGCAGAAATGTGATACTTCAAATTACCGACAGGCTTCTTTCTGATATAAATAAGAGGCTGGCAGAAAGAGATATCAAAATTATAATAGACAAAGCTTCGCAGGAATACCTGACAGAAAAAGGATATGACCCTGTATTCGGCGCAAGGCCTTTAAAAAGACTTATAGAGAAAACTGTGCTTAATAATCTATCGGTTAAGCTTCTTTGCGGGGAGATAAAAACGGGTGATGAAATAAAACTGAGCACATTACTTTAAAATTGGAAGAACAAAAATATAAAATGAATTGTATAAATGACGCAAAAATAAACCAGGAGAGAAAAATGAAAATAATAAAGAATCTGATCATAGCGGGAGTTTTCCTTCTTCTAGGAGTTCTGCTTACAGCAAAATTCGATTATACCGATAAAGTATCAGCGTCAGGCATAACAGGATCGTCAACCGGACCTTCCTCAGGTGTTCAGGACATATATGATACAGGATATGGGCATTCAAGATTCGCGGTAATAGCAAGAGATGTGATGCCTGCAGTCGTAAACATTAAAACAGAAAGAAGCTTCGAATACAATTACACCTCACCTTTCGACAGATTTTTTGAATCCGATCCTTTCTTCGACAATTTCTTTGGAGTGCCCCGTCAGCAGCAGCAGCCGAAAACAAGAAAGCAGATACAGAAGGGCGAGGGATCAGGCTTCATTTACACTACCGATGGTTTTATAATGACGAACAACCATGTAGTAGAAAAAGCAGATAAGATCATAGTAAGGCTGAACACAGGCGATGAACTGGAAGCAAAAATAATCGGAACCGATCCTGAAACTGATCTCGCTGTTATAAAAGTCGATAAGAAATTCGATGACAACAAGATAGCAAAGCTTGGCGATTCCGATGAACTGTGGGTGGGCGACTGGGTTGTAGCGATAGGCTCGCCTTACAGCCTCGAGAAAACCGTAACAGTAGGCGTTGTATCCGCTAAAGACAGAGCAGGTATCGGACTACAGAACGGACCTGTATTTCAGGATTTTATTCAGACAGACGCGGCGATCAATCCCGGTAACAGCGGCGGTCCTCTTCTTAATATAAAAGGTGAAGTGATCGGGATCAATGCCGCAGTTAACGCCGTGGCTCAGGGTATAGGTTTCGCCATCCCGGTGAACATGGCTAAGAAGATCTCAGAAAACCTGATGACTGACGGTAAAGTTAAAAGAGCTTATCTGGGTATAATGCCAAAAGAAATAAATCCGGCTGAAAAAGAAGTCCTTGGACTTAAAGAAAATCAGGAGGGTGTTCTTGTAGCCACTGTTGAAAAAGACACACCGGCTGAAGATGCGGGATTTAAAGCCGACGACATAATTATAGAAATGGACGGTAAAAAGATCAGGAATCTTGAACAGTTCAGATTCGACCTTGCCGCTTACAGCCCCGGCAAGAAGATCGATTTTAAGATATTAAGGGACGGAAAAGAAAAGAACATTTCTGTAAAACTGGGCGACAGATCATCACTGACGGCCGATAAGCCGGAGGTCAAAACGGAAAAAGAATCGGAAGACCTTCTCGGATTAAGCGTAAAGAACATTGACGGCGAAACCAAAAAAAAGTATAATATTTCTATTGATAATGGCGTAATTGTAACCGATATTGATGACAAGTCCGTTCTTTCCGGAAAACTGCAGGAGGGAGATGTGATCGATAAGGTCATAGTTTCCGGAGAGCACTTCCAGATCGCAAAGGTAGATGATCTCAGAAAAGCGGTCTCGAAGCTGAAGGGCAGAAAAGATAATTTCATCGTCAAGTTCATCAGGAACGGTGTAAAGGATTATGTGCTCGTGAAACCCTGATGAATAAGGCGCTTGATAACCTGATGAGGGGAGGGCTATTTGGGCGCAACAAACGGGAACAGCGGGCCGGTAAGGTCAAATCAGCTTCTTGACAAATATCTCCAGGAGATAGGTGAAGAAGATCTTTTAAATGCCGAAGAAGAGGTTGAACTCTCGCGAAAAATGCATGAGGATGGTCCGGACAAGGATAAATTACTGGAAAAACTTGTCAGGGCCAATCTTCGTTTTGTGGTATCGGTCGCCAAGCAGTATCAGAATCAGGGAATGAGCCTGATCGACCTTATAAATGAAGGTAATATGGGGTTGATCAAAGCAGCGCACAGGTTCGATGAAACTAAAGGATTTAAATTCATTTCATACGCCGTCTGGTGGATAAGACAGGCGATACTGCAGGCTTTAGCAGAGCAGTCGAGGGTGGTAAGGCTTCCATTAAATAAAGTCGGAGCTCTCAGCAAGATCACAAAAGCAATGACAAGCCTTGAGAAGAAATTCGAGAGGGAACCGACACCCGAGGAGATCGCAGAAGCTCTTGAGACTACAGAGCTCGAAGTTACAGACACTCTTAAGATATCCGGTAAGCACCTTTCAATAGATGCGGAATTCGCACCGGGCGAGGATAACAGGCTTCTGGATGTTCTCAAAGAAGATAAACAGCCTTCTCCGGACAAACAGCTTTTTGACGATTCATTAAGGGAAGAAATAGATATTGCTCTAAAATCTTTGACCAATCGTGAAAAAGAAGTAATAATGCTATATTTCGGAATAGATCAGGACCATCCGCTTACGCTTGAGGAGATCGGCGCAAAGTTCGAGCTGACGAGAGAGCGCGTTCGCCAGATCAAGGAAAAGGCTATCAGAAGACTTAGGCATACGTCTAGGTCAAAAGCTCTCAGGGCTTATTTAGGATAAAAATATAATCAGGTAGAGGAAAATTATGAAAAAGTTATTTAACATCGTGCTGCTTTTGACAGTAATGGCGGCATTTGCACAGGTTGACATGATCGGAAGAAAAGTTACTGCTACAGGCGTAGGAATGCCGAATCCTGATCACAAAAATGCTGCCCAGAGGAGGTTCGGGGCATTAAGGGCCGCCGAAATGGATGCGGTAAGGAGAATAATCGAAGAACTGAAAGGAATGTATGTTACAAGCGAGACGACGGTCAGCGAAGCTATGACCACTTCAGATGTGATAACAACAAAGACTGAGGGGATAGCGAAATATTATGAGCTTGTCGGAGCTCCCGTATATAAAGAAGACGGAACTGTTGAAATGACCGTGGAAATGAGTCTCGGCGATCTGGACTGGGCGGGAAAAGTCGTTCAGGTAACCGGGATCGGCGCAGGAAAAGCAAGACCGATGGCTTTAAGGGCGGCAGAACTTGACGCAAAAAGAAAGATCCTCGAAAGGACAAAAGGACTTTATCTGGCCTCAGCATCAATGATGAAGGACGGAGCTGTCGAGATGGACAAGATCGATGCGCTTGCTGAAGGGATAGTAAAAAATGCCCATACCGTAAAAGGCAGCGAAAAATACTTTGACGACGGCAGCGTGGAGATCACTTGCGAAGTAAAACTCGGCGACAATCTTCAGCCTATACCGGGATTCGCGTCGGTTCTTATGGATAACATGGATTTTGATGAAGAATATCCGATCGTGCCTGAAGCGACATATAAACTTTCAGATATAGTCTCTTCAACCGGAGCAGCTGCTTATACCGGGCTTATAATAGACTGTAAAGGCGTTGATGTCAGACCTGCCCTTGCGCCTAAAGTATTCAGCCAGGCCGGAACGGAAGTTTACGGAAGCTCAATGGTGTCGGAAAGCTTTGCGACTCAGCAGGGAATGATCGGTTATTTAAAAGATATGAACAAAGCTAAAGAGAATACACGTATTGGCAGTAATCCTTTAATAATCAAAGCGGTCGGAGTGAAAGGCGAAAACAAGGCCGATATAGTTCTGTCGGATGCCGATGCTGCTAAGATAGCCGATGCTGCTAAAACTCAGAAGTTTTTAGGCGAATGCAGAGTAATGGCGATTTTAAAGTAAGTTTTAATTTATAAAGCAGGACTCAAATGAAAAAAACGGTACTTGTAGCGATACTTAGCTTATTATTTTCAGTCTGGCCGAAAAATATTCAGGGTACGGCTGAAGGCAGGTTCGGGGATGATCTTTCTATTTCGGGAGCAAAGGAAAAGTTTAAAAAGGAAGCTGTAAGGAACGGACTTGAGAACTTCGCGATGTTCATTTCAAGCGAAACTGTTATAAAAGATTATGAGCTTCAGAAAGACATTATCGTCGCAAAGATCGAGGCAGATGTTAGAAATGTAAAAGAAGAATATCCGGTTCTCGACAGGAACGAAGGCTATATTAAGTGTGTTGTCACTTTCGACATCAATGAGGATGAAGTTCTTAGAAAATTGAAAGAACTATCCGAAGAGCTCAAGAAAAAAAGCGCTGACAGCATTGAAAATATTAAGCTGTCCGGACAGTATTATTTCGGGGAGATGTCGGATAAAAGCGCGAAAAAAGCCGAAGACGGAGCTACTGATAAGCTTATCGAGAATATCGCTGTTGATATAAAAGATAATTTTGCAGATCTGATTGATGAAAGCGAAGATCTTTTCGATTACACCAGATCGAATATATGCACATACAGAACAGATTTCGACCAGTATTTTAAAAGGAAGACCGAGGGCGAGACAGTATTAAAATATATAAAAAAAGACGAGTTGCCGAAGATGTTCGATCAAAGAGTGAGAATGATCGGAGAGTATCTCGGAATGGCCGTAAAGCACGAAAAGGATCTAAATGTCGGAAGCGCAGTCAGATATTATTACTGGGGGCTGTCTCTTTTAAGAAGCTATCCGTACTACAAGAACATAAAGATAAATGATCTTCCCGAAGAATTTTCCGGTAAAATGCTTGCTCTCGCATTGCCCGATAAGATAAATTCGATAATGAAATCTTTAAGTTTCGAGATCAATGACATCAGGGAAGAAAAAGATTCAAAAACGGTGTATTTCACGGCAAAGTTCAGAAACAGCCCTGTTCAGGATCTTGACTACAGGTATTTTATGGGTAGCGACTCAAGCATAGAACAGCCGGTAAGGAACGGAACGGGAAGCTGCGAATTCTACGGAGAGTACGCAAAGAATCTTGACAGGATTAGATTCGATGTCGAATACAGGTACGAAAAGCAAAGCTGCATTAATAAATCGCTCAATCGGGTGATAGAAGGCGTGGCAGGAGCGCGATTCGAAACTTCGAGAATAATCGTCCCTCTGAACGCAAAACAGGCAAAGCCGGTCGTTTCTGAACCTGTTGTAAAAGTCGAGAATTTCAGGATCAATAATGTGTCTGCCGTTAATAATTCTAATGTACAGGACAGTGTTTTACCTAAGATCGAACCTGCCGAGAAGAAGAATTACGAGGCAACAGACTTAAGTCAGGATCAGATCGACAATTGCAATTCAATCACCGCCGAGATCGTAAAAGCGATAAAGTCATGCAAATACGAAGGGATTGATAAATTCTTCACTCCCGAAGGCTTAAAGACGTTCAATTCCATAATAAAATACGGCAACGCCAGGATGATGTCCGATACTTTCGATTTAAAAACCGCTATCGTCAACGATCAGATAACGGTCAGATCCATTCCGATGAAATTCACCCACAAAGGCAATACGAAAGCCACGATGGAGGATGTCAACATCATATTCAACAAAGACCTTCTTATAGACCATCTTTCGTTCAGCCTGTCAAACACTTCAATAGGCGACATTCTTAAAAAAAGCGACGCATTCGCCACAGCCGCCGAGAAAATGCAGATCATTCAGTTCATGGAGTTCTACAAGACCGCATACTGCCTTAAACAGCTTGATTACATAAATAATATTTTTGCCGAGAACGCGATCATTATAATCGGAAAGATGCTCAACCCCGACCCGACCAAGAACATAGGCGAGATGCAGAACCAGATCAAGGATAAAGTAAGATATACAAAGCTGAGCAAGAGCGAGTATATTGAAAATCTGAGATCGGCATTCAAATCGAACGAATTCATCAACATTCAGTTCGACAGCACGGATATTAAAAAAGCAGGAAACGGTGAAAGGATATACGGCATCCAGATAAAGCAGAATTATTATTCCTCAAATTACGCAGATGAAGGCTATCTCTTCCTGATGATGGATTTAGGCGATCCTAAAAAGCCGAAGATATATGTCAGATCCTGGCAGCCGGAAAAAAATCCGGACGGAAGTATAATAGGAATTACAGATTTCAGTTTTTAGATTTTTTTGAGCAGAAGTGTAAATATGAAAAAGATTAAGTTTATACTAATATTTTTTATAGCAGCATTGTCGTTCTCTGCCCAGTTTGAGATAGTGAAGGATGTTACGGAACTTCCCGGCGACCTCACGGCTCAAAGGTACGGCTACAAGGATGTCAACGGCCAGTGGTGCGCAATTTTAAAGGTTCACACTGATGTAAAAGATCTTCAGTTCGAAGGGATAGGCTATGAAAAGCACGATTATAGAGGTGAAGGAGTTTATCTTGTATATCTTCAGCCTGATACTAAGAATCTCAAGTTTAAAAAAGAAGGCAGTATCACAAAAAGCCATAACTTCCCGTTCAAACTGAAACCGAATACTGTTTACATGCTCGAACTCAAAGGCGCAGGAGAATTACAAAAGATAGAAGAGATTACCATCAGCATTCTCGTTGAACCTGAAAATTCTATCATCACTCTCGACGGAGATGAAAAGGGCGGAATAATAAGTCTGAATACATCCGTAGGCCGTCACGAATTAAAAATAACAAAGGATGGTTATCAGTCCCGAACCGAAACGATACATGTCGATCCGAAGAACACATTGTTCAAATATAAACTTGACAGAATAGCGGAAGCTGTAATCGTAATTGATTCAGAACCGGGCGGAGCAATCGCATATATTGACGGAGTTCAGATCGGGAAAACTCCGGTCTCATCATTTTACCCTGAAGGGACATACAGGGTAAGACTATCACTCGGCAGCTATGAAGATTTCGAGGAGACTATCGAAATAAAAGGGCCTGAAACAAAAAGATCATATGTCCTCAAAAATTCAAATTCAGACTCACAGTCAGATATACAAGATTTAAAGAGCGTTAGTAATGATAAGACCAATGAGCCGGGAGGAGACTATATTCTTGTGCGGGGTTTTAGAACAGGAGAGTTCTATATCGGCAAAACCGAAGTGACTCAAGCCCAGTGGAAAGCTGTGATGGGAAATGATCCGAGCGAGTTCAAAGGGGAGGATCTTCCGGTCGAGACTATAAGCTGGAGTGATGCTGTAAAATACTGCAATAAACTGAGTGAAATGGAAGGCCTTCAGAAATGCTACAGCGGTTCAGGGGCAAGTATAAAATGCGACTTCAAAGCGAACGGCTACAGGCTGCCTACCGGAGCTGAATGGGAATACGCTGCGAAAGGCGGAAGCCGGAGTATGGGATATAAGTTTTCCGGAAGCGATTCGATAGAAGAAGTCGGATGGTTCAACCTGAATTCAGGAATAAAATCGAAACCTGTAGCTACTAAAAAACCTAACGAGATCGGAATATACGATATGAGCGGAAACGTGTGGGAATGGTGCTGGGACTGGGACATAGAAGGGGCGACGCGCGTTATTCGGGGCGGTTCATGGCTGGTGGACGCAATTCAAAGCCGGTTTACATCGCGCGACAGCAGCACTATGCGATATAAAAGCTCCCACATCGGGTTTCGTGTAGTGCGGCTTCCATGAAAAAAAAGGCAGAACTTAAAATATGAAAGTAATAAGAACCATATTCATTTTCTTAATAGTATCACTGGTTTTTTCCGCCCAGTTCGAGATCGTAAAAGATATTACCGGGCTCTCAGGTGATCCGGCAGCTCAGAAGTACGCCTACAGAGACGTTAACGGCAACTGGTGCGCGATTTTGAAAGTTCACACGAATGTTAAAGAGCTGCAGTTTGAAAGCATGGGATATGAAAAACACGATTATTACCAGGAAGGTATATACCTCGTATATCTTCAGCCTGAAACAAAGAATATCAAGTTCAAAAAGGACGGCTATATACCAAAAAATCATGAATTTCCTTTCAAACTGAAATCGAATACGGTTTATATGATCGAGATTAACGGCGTAGCCGATCAACAGCAAATGGAAGATATAACCATAAATATTCTTGTTGAGCCTGAGAATGCGGTCATATTTCTTGACGGCGAGGATAAAGGCAGCATATCGAATCTGACGGCTTCGGTAGGCAGGCATGAATTAAAAATTTCAAAAGACGGCTTCCGATCGGTTGTTGATACAATAGAAGTTAAACCAGCAAATACGTTGTTCAAATATAAAATGGAAAGGATCGAAGAAGCCTCTCTCCTGATTGATTCCGAACCTGCCGGAGCAAAGGCGTATATAGACGGAGTTCAGATCGGAAGAACGCCGGTCTCAACATTTTATCCTCCGGGAACATACAGAATAAGACTTTCATTCGAAAATTACGAAGATATCGAGGAGGCTATTGAAATAACAACGCCTGAAACGAAAAAGAAATATCAGCTTAACGATATTAGAGCCACACTGACAATTAATACGAACGAAAACGCTAAAGTATATCTTAACGGCGTGCAGCTGACCGAGCTTATAGATCTGAAATTAACGCCGCAGAGGTGCGTGGTCAGAGTTGAAATGAACAAATCAAAACCTCTTGAAAAAATATTCATACTCAAAAAGAAAGAAAACAAAACACTTGATCTTTTTCCTGTCATCTCAACCGGAACGATTCGGATAGAAGTAATTCCGCCGGATGCTAAAATAGAACTGACTGAAGACGGACGGGAGAAATATTCTGATAAAGGTTCAAAAACTTTTTCAAATATACCAGTCGGTGTATATAATCTTAAGGTAAGCAAAAAAGGCTTTAAGAACGTAACTCAGGAAATTAACCTGACTGCAGATGCGTTCGAGAAAAAGGGCATTAAGCTCGAACCCGGCTCAGATTATGTGTTGGTTCAGGGCTATAAGGCTGGCGATTTTTATATAGGAAAAACGGAGGTGACACAAGCCCAGTGGAAAACTTTAATGGGAAATGATCCGAGCAGATCGAAAGGGGATGATCTGCCTGTGGAATCAGTTACATGGTACGAAGCGGTCGAGTTCTGCAACAAACTGAGCGAAACGGAAATGCGGCAGAAATGTTACAGCGGGTCCGGCTCAGGCATTATTTGCGATTTCAGCGCGAACGGCTACAGGCTTCCTACCGAAGCAGAATGGGAATATGCGGCGAAAGGCGGGAAAAGGAGCGGAGGATACAAATATTCAGGAAGCAATTCAATAAACGATGTCGGATGGTGTTTTAACAATACTGAAAACGGCGTCATTCAACCCGTAGAAACGAAAAAACCGAACGAACTTGGAATTCATGACATGAGCGGAAATGTTGAAGAATGGTGCTGGGACGGGTACGCAGACGGCTCTATCAGGGTTGTTCGCGGCGGATGCTCAGCCGGTGACGAGTCTGGCAGCCTGATCACCCTCCAGAACTATTATCCTCCTGACAAAAAGATCTTTACTACCGGCTTTCGTGTAGTTCGTCATCCATAGTTCCGTTTCGCAAGTTCTAATTTATATGGACAGATGTTTATGAAAAATATTGTAGGCGCGATATTACTGCAGATCGTGTTTTTATCAACTTTCGCGCAGTCTGAGAACGCTGATAATTTGCAGGAATCTGCATTGGCTATAGACTCCGAACCGAGCGGCGCAATGGTGTATATCGATGGAGTACAGATCGGAAAAACTCCTGTCTCCTCGTTCTACCCTTCAGGTACTTACACAATAAAACTCACAAGCGATAATTACGATTATGACGACATTGAAGAAACCATTGTTATCAGCGGACCTGAAACGAAGAAAGCATATCAGCTTACCGATATCAGAGCCACGCTGACTATAAACACGTGTGACAGCGCAAGAGTCTATCTTAACGGTGCACGGATGGACGGCATTAAAGACCTGAAATTAGCGCCGCAAAGGTGCGTAGTTAAAGTCGAAATGAATAAAGCAAAACCGCTTGAAGAAGTATTCATACTCAAAAAGAAAGAAAAAAAGACATTGGATTTATATCCACAGCTATTTACAGGCACGATCATGGTGGCTGTTACTCCGCAGGATGCCGAGATAGAATTAACGGAGGCCTCAGGAGAGAAATATTTTAATACCGGTTCGAAATCTTTCTCAAACATCATAACAGGCTCTTATAATATCAATGTAAGCAGAAACGGGTTTAAAACTTTTTGTGATGAAATTGCTTTAAAAGCGGATGGTGTCGAAAAGGTTATCATCAAACTCGAAGAAGGATCGGATGATATCGGCGATTATATTTTTGTTGAGGGCGGAACATTTCAGATGGGAAACAATAACGGTTACGAGGAAGAGAGGCCCGTTCATAATGTTAATGTTAATGATTTTTATATATGCAAAACGGAAGTGACTCAAGCTCTCTGGCGGATAGTGATGGGAACTACTCCTAGCAATTTTATTGGTGATGACCTGCCTGTAGAAAATGTCAGCTGGAACGATGCCGTTGAGTTCTGCAAAAGATTAAGCAGGAAAGAGAGTGCTGTGTACCGGCTGCCTACAGAGGCTGAGTGGGAATATGCCGCCAGAGGCGGAAAGCTGAGTAAGGGGAATGAGTTTCCCGGAATCAGTAGATTTAACGACTTGGCATGGTGGGCAGCGAACTCCGGGTCAAAAACGAACCCGGCAGGTAAAAAAAAGCCGAATGAACTAGGTATTTACGATATGAACGGTAATGTGTATGAATGGTGTTCTGACTATTACAGGTCTTATAATAATAGTAATTCAGCTGATCCGACCGGCTCAGGCACCGATTCAAGCCGCGTTATGCGCGGCGGAAGCTGGACAGCCCAAATTCCTAGCTGCACGGTCACCAGCCGTAACTACGGTAATCCTGATCTAAGGACAAACGCGATCGGCTTCCGCGTAGTGCGCGATCCATAGAACTTAACAATTCTGTACCGGTGGCAATGCTTTAATACATATTAATCTATTTATTTGCAAAATCTAAATTCTTTTATTAACTTTTCAAAGTTATAATTTATCGTTTATGGAAGTAAAAATTGAAAAAAGTTAAGCTTATACTAATATTTCTTATAACAGTATTGACCTTCTCAGCACAATTCAAGATCGTGAAGGATGTTTACGAGGATACAGGCAGTATAACGGCCCAAAGATACGGCTATAAGGATCATAACGGCGACTATGTGGCGATCTTAAAGGTCAAGACAGATATTGAAAATCTTGCTTTCAAGAGCATGACATTAGATAAGTCGGAATACATGGGCAATGGAATTTATCATGTTTACATGCAGCCCGGCAGCCGCATGCTCGAGTTCATAAAAACAGACTTTATTTCTCTCAAACACCAGTTCCCCCGTCAGCTTGCATCCAACAAGGTTTATATTCTGGAAGTTTCCGGAGTCGGGGAAGAAAAAAAGATCGAAGATATTACCATAAACCTTATCGGTGAGCCTGAAAATTCGAACATATTTCTTGACGGAAGTGAAAAAGGCAGTGTAAAAAGCATAAAAACAACTGTCGGAAAACATGAACTGAAAGTAATAAGCGAAGGATATGAAACTTATAAGAAAATAATTGAAGTCAGCACCGATAAAACAATGTTCGAATATAAACTTGAAAAAATCCAAAATGCCAAGTTCGAGATAAACTCAAATCCCCCCGGCGCTGTTGTTTATATCGACAGCATCAGGATCGGCGAAACTCCATTGCCGGCATATCATCCCGAAGGAACATACAGGATCAGGATTGATGCTCCTGAAGGCTACGAAGATATAGAGGAAACAGTAATTATCAAAAGGCCGGAGACGAAAAAAACTTACCAATTAGCCGATATACGAGCAACTTTGACAATAAACACGCATGAAAAAGCGAAAGTATATCTAAACGGGCAACAGATCACAGAATATAAAAATATAAAATTGCCGCCAAAAGAACACTCTGTAAAAATTGAAATGAGTAAAGTTCAGCCTGTTGAAAAAAAAATAAGCCTAAAAAGGAACGAAAAAAAGACCATAGATCTTTTCCCTCAGATTTTTACAGGAACGGTACAAATAACAGTAATACCTGAAGGCGCAAATATCGAACTTTCTGAGGCAGGAGGAGAAAAATATACGTCCACAGGGTCAAAATCCTTCTCAAATGTACCTGCCGGCACATACAGGCTGAAAGTCAGCAAAAAGGGTTTTAAAACAGCTGCTGAAGATGTTATAGTCACGAAAGATGCTAAAATAAATAAGAAAATTAAACTTGAAGAAGGTTATGACGCAGGAAAGGATTTTGTTTTCGTCGAGGGAGGTAAATTTCAAATGGGGAGCAATATGTGGAGCGACGAGGGCCCGCCCCACGATGTAACATTAAATGATTATTATATAAGCAAAACAGAAGTTACCCAGGCTCAATATCAGGAGCTGACAGGGAAGAATCCGAGCGAATTCAAAGGTGAAAATAATCCTGTTGATCAGTTAAGCTGGTATGAGGCTGTAGAATTCTGCAATAAACTGAGTGAGAAAGAAGGGCTGGAAAAGTGTTACAGCGGCTCAGGCGACAATATCATATGTAATTTCAAAGCAGACGGTTACAGGCTTCCTACCGAAGCCGAATGGGAATACGCCGCGAGGGGCGGAAATAAAAGCGAAGGGTTTGAATATTCGGGAAGCAAAGACATTAATGAAGTTGCAGAGTATGCAGGGAATAATGATAAATCAACAAAGAAGGTTGCGGGTAAAAAACCTAATGAGCTCGGTATTTATGATATGAGCGGCAATATGGAAGAATGGTGCTGGGACAGATATGATTACTATTCAGATGCAGAATCAGCAGACCAGAAAGGACCTGATTCAAAGGATATAACGCCAAGAGTTTTGAGGGGCGGTCACTGGATGGATAATGTTACTGACGGATACTTAAAATGCACCGGCAGATATTCGGGCAGTCCCGAGAGCAGAAGCGTGATAAAAGGTTTCAGAGTCGCAAGAAATTTTTCGGACGTCATAAAATGAGCTTTAAACTATTATCAGTCAGTATTGTATTATTAATGGCAGGTGTATCATTCGGGGCTCAGTTCGAGATCGCAAAAAATATAGAGCAGATCACCGGTGACCTTTCGGCACAAAAATACGGTCAAAAAGATATATTCGGGCAGTGGTGTGCGATCCTGAAGGTCTATAGCGATATCTCAGATCTTCAGTTCGACGGTCAGGGATACGAAAAACACGATTACAGGGACGGTATATACTTTGTTTATATGCAGCAGGACAGCAGGGATATAATTTTCAAAAAAGAAGGTTATGATACAAAAAAACACGCATTTCCTTTCAGTCTGAATTCTAATACTGTTTACGGTATTGAGATCAGAGGCACGGGAGAAGAAATGAAGATCACAGAACTGTCCGTGAATTTTACAGGAAAGCCTGAAAATTCTGAGATATCGGTTGACGGGAAACCTATACGATACGGAAGAAATATAAAGTTAAGAACAGGTACGCATGAACTGTCGGTATCAGGGCCGGGTTATTATAAAATGAACAAAAAGATCGAAGTCAATACGGACAGTACGTTGTTCAATGTGGACCTTGAAAGGGATTACGGTTCGGAAGTTCTGGTAAAAGGCAGTACTTTCATTATGGGAAACAATAATGAGGAATTAGAAAAACCGTTACATAAAGTGACTCTGAGCGATTTCTACATAGGCATGTTCGAAGTTACAAAGGAGATCTATAATTCAGTAACCGGAGAGGGGAGTTTCAAACAGTCTGAATTCAATTTCCCTGTTGACAGCATAACATGGTATGATGCTGTAGAGTTCTGCAATAAACTAAGCGAAAAGAAAGGTCTAAAAAAATGCTACAGCGGCAGTGGCGAGAATATAAAATGCGATTTTTCCGCAAACGGATACAGACTGCCGACCGAAGCTGAATGGGAATATGCTGCCGGCGGAGGACCAATTTATTTAGGATATAAATACAGCGGAAGTGATATTATTGATGAAGTCGCATGGCATTATTCAAACTCAGACGGAAGAAGTCATCCCGCAGGAACAAAAAGACCGAATGTACTCGGAATTTACGATATGACCGGCAATGTTTATGAATGGTGCTGGGACTGGTGTTATTATTATAAAAGCGAATATCAGACCGATCCTACAGGAGCGGACGGAAGCGATCCAAATGTATATTCCCGGGTACTGAGAGGCAGCAGCTATAAAAGTGATCCGGTTTTCAGCGACTTAGGATATAAATCCCGCACACACTCCGGACCTGAATCTGCCGACAGTGATGGCGGGTTCAGGATAGCAAGATCGGTAAGGAGATAATAAAATCCCGTCATAAAGTGTTTAAAAAAGCTTTTATAGTTTCGCTTATTTCAATTATTCTCTTAGGGTTTTTATAATAAAAACGCTGTTCAATATTTTCCGGATCAGTGAATTTCAGCACTATTGATTCAAGATAAAATTCTTTATATTTTGATCCGGGATTGTAAAGCCTGTCACCGCATAACGGTATCCCCATATCCGCAAGCATAACGCGGATCTGGTGCATCCTGCCTGTCAGAAGCCTGATCAGCACATGAAAACATTCATTATTTCCCGGTGCGGGTTCAACAGACAGAATTTCTAGAAATGACGGAAGCCCTCCGCTTCTGACGATCTCGCTATTGTCATCGTGTACTTTAATATATCTTTTTTGTAAACCTATAAGAGTATGAGGATCATTTATCTTCGATTCAGTCAGCGCAAGATAATATTTTCCGAGTCGTTTATTTCTGATCTCATTATTAAAAAATTCGACAGTATCTTTATCGAATGCTACTATCAGAAGTCCCGATGTGATCTTATCGAGCCTGTGAGGAAAGAATATTTTATTCTTACCCAGCTTGAGTTTTAATTCTGATTCAAGAGTATAACCTGAGAATGCTGATTTAAGCTGACAGGGAAGGCCTGCCGGTTTAAAAATAACGGCATAATCAGCCGTTTGAGCTAGAATTTCCGGTTTTTCCATGTGTCCGGCGTTTTACTGTTTATTATTTCAAGATCGATGTGATATTTGAAAGGCTTAGGTCCTCTGGTTTTTATATATTCTACCATTGATCTCAACCCGTCCTTCAGCCTTGTTTTAGGTGTATATCCGAAAAGCATTCTCGCTTTTTCAGCCGAGCAGTTTGCCAGGACCACTTCCTGCGGTCTTGACCTTTCATATATAGGATCAAGCTGAAAATCAATAATCTCAGCTATACAACCGGCAAGCTGATTTATAGTTACGAACTCATCGTCAGGACCGATATTGATCACTTCGCCGACCGCGCTTTTTTCAAAAGCCAGCCTGTAGAGTATATCAATGTCGTCCTGAATAAAGCTGAAACATCTTTTCTGCTCGCCGTCGCCGTAAATGATCGGCTGTCTGCCCTGAAGCATAAGGTTGATCATAATGCTGGCAACATTCCTGTAGGGATCGTCATATTTCTGACGAGGCCCGATAATATTATGAGGAACTGCTATGACGTAATCCATACCGTGAGTTTCGCAGAGGTTTCTTAAGAACAGCTCCGAACTGAACTTGCCAATCCCGTACGGGTCCTGCGGCTTTGGCGTCATATCTTCCGTAAAAGGAACTTTGTCCTGAGTTCCGTATCTTGCCATTGATGAACAGAAAACAAATCGTTCAGCCTTGTTCGCGATCGCCGCCGTTATCAGAGAGACGGAGGATTCAACTATGTTCTTAGTTACAAAATAAGGGCTGAATACGCTCAAACCTTCATAGGCAGTAGCGGCGCAGTGAAAAATTATATCGCAGTCTTTCGTGATCTTTACAACGGAATTATGGAAATTCAGGTCATACTGGTAAAATTCCACTTCAGACGGAACATTATCCAGATATCCGCCGATAAGGTTATCGCAGCCTGCAACTTTGTAGCCTTCAGCTATGAATATATCCGCAAGATGGCTGCCCAAAAATCCGGCTACTCCGCTTATGAAGATCTTAGGTTTTTTTATCATTTATTACTCCGAGGCTCAAAATATTTTTTTTGATATTAACAAGCCTTTTAATATTTTGCATTTCAGGATAATTTTCAAGCATGGAGATATAATTCTTATACCAGAAAATGAAATCTTCATGCTCCATATAGTTCTTCAGGCCTTTCTGCTTGAAATACCACGGTTTAAAACCGGAATAATGACATCCGCAAAGATATTTCAAAGAAGGATAACCGTTGAACGAACTGAATTTTATGTCGATGCTGTGCCACTGTCCTGACCACCTAATCGTAAAATACTGCATGTCCGGCCATTTGAACAAGTCGCCGACAAGCCTTTTAATCTCAGGTTTTTCAACATCTTCAACTATGCTTTCAAGCTCTTTCGCATCTGTGTCGAAAACATAAATTGAGCCGTTCAGACCAAGATTAGAGGGATCATGAAGCGGACGGTCAGTTACCTCTTTCGGGATAGGCGAACCGTGAGGGGCGACAGGCTCATAGATCTTATGCCAGTTCCATTTGCCTTCCTTTTTTATTGATTCGGGATAAATGTACTTCCCGTTATCATCCCACTCGAGACAGTTGGATTTTTTTTCATTCAGCATTCCGGCAGGTGTCGGGACACTGAATAAGGTGTCATAATTCCTTATCGGATAAACATCAGCGTCAAGGATACAGACCTTTTCGTATTTTAATCCGTAATTTCCGTCAGGACCAAGCAGAAGTGAGTTCAGCCGGGTGAACCAGAGAGGCCTGTCTTCTCTTCCTTTCCTTTCTTTATGAGGAATAAATATCCTTTTTACCCGGATTACATGATCATAGATCATTTTTAAAGGGATCAAGGTATCATCATCTATCTCTTCTGTCACCATACAGACAGTATCGGCCTGAGAGTTCTGATTTTTCAGCCCGTATGCCATAAGAAGCGCTGAGGCCAGATAGCTGTCGTTCATCATCAAAAAAGTGACGAAAGCGTATCTCGATGATCCGTCAGAACTTTTCATGTTATCAGGCGCTTTATATTGAGAAAAAATATCTTTCACTGTACTGACCTCAAATAATCTTCAAGGATCACCTGAGCAGCCAGCATATCGATCATTTCCTTATTATTTCCCGTCTTTTTCCCCATTTCGTGGATAATCTGATGCGCCCTCTTTGACGAAAAACTCTCGTCAAATAAAATAATTTCCTTTCCGAGGAGTTTCAGTTTTTCCCCGAACTGCTCAACCTGAACGGTCTTTTTCGTCTTATTCCCGTCGAGACCTACAGGGTGTCCGAGTATTATCTTTTCAACTTCTTCTGAAAGAATTATGGCTTTTAAAGCATCGATGATTTTTTCATCGCCTTCATTTTTTATTGTCTTATAGCCCGATGAAATTATCTTTAAAGGGTCGGTTAGTGCAAGACCAATCCTCACATCACCGTAATCTATAGCTAAAATCCTGGACACCACGCTCCCTGCATAATTTGACATCAATATATCAAATGTAGTGAAAAAAAGAAATATTTTATTAGGTTTTAACGTAAGACTTTATTATATTAAAAGTAGTGAACTAATATAAATTGCCCAGTTGGTACGAATATGAGATTATTGTTGCCGTTTTTAATATCGGGAATGTTTTTGACAATGTCCGCGCAGGATTCGTTAAATACATCTCAGGATCAAATGAAAAAGCCGGTATTTACTGTTCAGATAGCCAAAGTCATTATCATTTCTGAACCTGAAGGCGCGGAAGTTTATATAGCTGATGAAGAGATAGGAATAACTCCTGTAGAATTCGAATATCCTGCGGGCAGGCATAAAGTATCGCTTTCGATCAAAGGTTTTCCAGAAATTGAAGAAACTTTGGTTGTTAAAGCGCCTGAAACACGAAAGAAATATGTTTTCGCAGATGTTCGGGCGACGCTTACTATCAACACATTTAAGAAGGTGAAAGTATTTATCAACGGAGAGTTTACAAAAGAATATGAAAGAATTAAACTTCAGCCGGGTGAATACAGGTTGAAAGTGGAAATGGACAGCACAAAGACCTTAGAAAAGACCGTCAGTCTGTCTGATAAAGAAGATAAAACGATAATGATGTATCCTGATTATCCCGTCGGGTCAGTTCAGATCACGACTTCGCCTGACAGCTGTTTCACGGAGTTGTGGGAGGAAGGGTTCAATAAATACTCATGTTACGGTAACAGGACTTTTTCCAATCTGCCGGCCGGAGTTTATAAGCTCAAAATAAAAAAGAAAGGCCATAAAAGTTACAGTGAAGAGTTCATAATAGAACAGGGAACAGCTGTAAAAAGAAACGTGAAATTGAAACCGGGACCGGATATTGGAGGCGAATACGTTCTTGTCGAAGGAGGTTCTTTTGAAATGGGTGGAAGTCAGGGCTGCACTGATGAACTTCCAATTCATAAAGTGTCCGTCAGCAGTTTTTATATCAGTAAATATGAGACAACTCAGGCCGAATGGAATTATATAATGGGAAAAAGCGTTTCGGAATTTACAGGTGACAGTCTTCCCGTAGAGAACGTAAGCTGGTACGACGCAGTAAAATTCTGCAACAAAATGAGCGAGACGGAGGGATTGCAGAAATGTTATACAGGTACCGGCAGCGATATTGTCTGCGATTTTAAAGCGAACGGCTACAGGCTTCCTACCGAAGCAGAATGGGAATATGCGTCCGGAGGAGGAAAGAAATCCCATAAATATTTATACAGCGGAAGCGACAGGATACAAGAAGTGGCTGTCTATACGAAAACCGCAAAAGAATCAACATGTTCAGTTGGAAGCAGAATGAAGGCTAATGAACTTGGATTATACGATATGACAGGTAACGTCAGCGAGTGGTGCTGGGACTGGTATGATGTTTATCCGGATGATATAAAGAATTTATCCAATCCTACAGGTCCGGTAAAAGGTTTTCTTCGAGTGATAAGAGGAGGAAGCTGGTTCAATTACGAAAAATGCGCAAGAGTATGCTGCAGAAATCTTTACAATCCCAATGACAAATATTTTTATATAGGCTTCAGAATGGTCAGAAGCATTAAATAAACTCTGTTTTAGATTGCAAAACAGGCTATTAAAACTTATTTTCCACCAAGGTTAAAAAAAAGGTATTATCTTGAATGAGAAAAAATTATATCTTATAGACGGCTACGGCCTGATATACAGGGCGTTTTTTGCATTTGGAGCAAAGCCGCTGATAACTAAGGAAGGCTTTAATGTATCCGCGTTATACGGATTCTTCTCATCATTCTTCAACCTGATCGAGAATGAAGCTCCGGAGTATATGGCGATCGTTCTTGACACTGCCGCCCCCACATTCAGACACGATCTATATCCAGAATATAAAGCTACCCGCGAGAAAATGCCGGAGGAGCTGAGGAATCAGATCCCGCTTCTGTACGAAATGATCGAAGCCACAGGGATCCAGACCATCTCTAGAGAAGGTTTCGAAGCTGATGACCTTATTGGAGCTATAAGCAAAATCGCGCCTGATTTAGGATACACGGTTTATATTTTTTCATCCGACAAAGATCTTGCCCAGCTTGTGAACGATAAGGTTTTCGTTTACGACCCAAAGGATCAGACCATATACGACAGGGAAGGGGTTAAGCAGAAGTTCGAGCTTTATCCCGAACAGATAAAAGATTTTCTCACTCTTACCGGAGATACATCAGACAATATTCCGGGAGTGCCTAAAGTCGGAAGGAAAACTGCGATAAAGCTGCTTCAGGAACACGGAACTATTGAAGGAATTTTCGAAAATATTGATAAAGTGGGCGGGAATGCCGTAAGAGAATCACTTCTTAACAGTAAAGATATTATCAAACTTTCAGCGGAGCTGGTAGCCTTAAAAACAGATCTCGAAGTCGAACTTGACGAGGAAAAACTTCACATCAAAAGCTACGATTTTGAGAAACTGGCAGATTATTTTTATAAGCTCAATATGAAGCGTCTTCTCGAATATCTTGAAAAAAAGCAGGGAGTTCAGACAGAGCGCACCAAGGCTGACAGATATGACCACAGCAAATATGATTTCCATACGATCGCGGAAAAAAAGGATGTAGATCAGCTAATAAAGAGGATAAAAAAATCGGCAAAGTTTTCAATGAGGCTGGATATTGAAGGAGATTATCTTCTCGAATTAAAAATTAAAAGCATTTCAATTTCTTTAAAAGAGTATGAATCTTATTTTGTCAGCAAAGATTTCAAAGAGGCAAATGAACAGATGAGCCTTTTTGATTCGGAAGATAAAGATTCTATAGGTGACTTTCTCACGGATTTTAAGGAAATACTCGACGACAGCGATATCACTCTGATAGGCTATGACCTGAAAAGAGTCCTTCACGCTTTGAAAAATTACGGATTTGAAGTTAAATGCGCTTTATTCGATATTCTTCTTGGAGATTTTCTGGTCAGGAGCGGCGTTAATAACCATGACCTTTCAGGGATAGCAAGAAATTACCTTAATCATTTTGCGATAGAAGAAAAAGAAACTGGCTTTGAAAAAAAGATAACTGAATGCGAGAAATCAGAGCTTATTTTCAGAAGTTCATTTAAGATCAAAGAAGATATACACTCGGATGAAGAGATCGAAAAAATATTTTACGATATGGAAATACCGCTTTTAAGAGTTCTTTTCATCATGGAAAGGTACGGCATCAGGATCGAAAAGCCGGTTCTTGAAAATATTTCAAAAGAGATGGCTTCGGCGGCAAAGGAACTTGAAAAGACTATTTATATGCTTGCGGGAGAAGAGTTCAATCTTGATTCTCCAAAGCAGCTCAGCCAGGTACTGTTCGAGAAGCTGAACATGAAAAGCGGGAGAAAGGGCACAAGCGGGACATTTTCAACTGATCACGCCGTATTAAAAAAGCTCGCGTATGAGGGAATGCCGATAGCTGATTATCTTTTGAAGTACCGGGAGTTGTCAAAGCTGAACAACACTTATGCCGCAGGACTTTTAAAGTATGTTTACAAGCCGACCGGAAGGATACATACGACGTTTTTGCAGCATATAGCCACAACAGGCAGGCTTTCATCGGCGAATCCGAACCTTCAGAGTATTCCTATCAAGAATGAGGTCGGGGAAAAGATCAGGACAGCTTTTATTCCGAAACCCGGATATAAAATTATTTCTGCGGATTATTCCCAGATAGAATTGAGAATTCTTGCGCATCTGTGCAGAGATGAAAATCTTACCGAAGCTTTCAGGCAGGGTGTTGATATTCATAAGGCTACCGCATCGAAATTATACGGTGTCAGCATTGATGAAGTTACAAAAGAAATGAGATCAAGAGCAAAAACCACGAATTTTGCGGTTCTTTACGGAAAAACGAAATTCGGGCTTAGCGAAGACATGGGGATCAGCTTTCAGGAAGCATCAGATTTCATTGACCTGTATTTTTCACAGTTCAGCAAGATCAAAGAATATATTGACGATACAACACTTTTCATAGAGCAGTACGGCTATGTCAAAACCATGTTCGGCAGAAAAAGGGAGATCCCCGAGATCAGATCGTCCAACAAAAACATTAAGAGTGCTGCGGTCAGAGCGGCGGTCAACGCGCCTATTCAGGGAGCGTCGGCTGATATTATAAAGATGGCTATGATCAGGATAGATTCAAAGATGGACGGCTACGAAGCAAAAATGCTGCTTCAGATACATGACGAATTGGTTTTTGAAGTAAGAGAAGACATCGTTGATAAATTTTCAGCATTCATTAGGAACGAAATGGAAAATGCGGTCGAGTTGTCGGTTCCGCTCGAAGTTAATATCGGGATAGGCGATAACTGGCTTGATGCGCACTGACCTTTTCAATAAGGTTTATAGCTCGACATAACTTCATCTCAAAACTGACCCTGCCTCATCAGGCCGATCGCCACTTTATAGCTGATTTCGTACCGGCTGGTAAAGAGGGGTAAACGTTATCCGTTTTTATATGAATTATGTCTCGCATATTATATATTTTAAAGTTGAATTGACACTAATATTAATGTATTTTCATGAATAAACAAAAACAGGATCGGACTATGTTGTCAAAATATGTACCTAAACATTTCGCCGATGTTTACGAAGAAATTAAAAAGAACGGCTATTTACGTATAGAAGGTTCTGTAATGTTCGCAGATCTCTCAGGTTTCACGCAGCTGTCGGAAAAGCTGACAGCAAAAGGAAAAGAAGGATCTGAAGAAATATCGAGAATATTGAATGAAGTATTCGAGGATCTGATCGGTATAGTTACTCTCGGAGGCGGGTCAGTATATAAATTCGGTGGTGACGCGATAACAGTATTTTTCCCTGAGCAGATAAATAAGGAGGACGTAGTTCTAACAGCTGTCGATATGCAGGCTGCAGTAAGGAGATTTTATAAAATAAAAACCATAGCAGGTGACTGTTCTATTAAAATGAAGATCGGGATCGCTTACGGTGAATCAATTATAGGAATGCTCGGAAATGAAAATAAACAGTATTTCATTGCCGGAGATACTCTCGATACAGCCTGTGAATGCGAACATCACGCGGTTCAGGGTGAAATAATAATTGCGGGAGGTATGAAAAAAGCTGCCGGAAAATGTAAAAAAAGAGACAGTTTTTACGAACTTGATATTGAAGAGTTTTCAAAAGGGAAGAAATCAAACAGAACTATCCTGAAAAGATCAGATAAGAAAGAGTACGAATGGTATAAATCTTTTATAGACGATGAACTGATAGTCAGGGAAGATGCGGGCGCATTGGAAAAAGGGGAACTTAGGAACTGCGCTGTGATTTTTATGAACTTTACGGGAGTAGAATATGACAGCGATTTTAATTACGGACTTCTCAATGAGTTCTATTCTTTAACATCATCGACAGTAAAAAAATATCAGGGCTTTATAAATAAGATCGATATGGGCGATAAGGGGAATAAAATTATAGCTCTCTTTGGCGCTCCGGTAGCTACAGAGAAGAATGAAGAATACGCTTTGAGAGCTATTCAGGAGATCAAGCTTAATAAACCTTCAGGCATAGATTTAAAAGCGGGCATAAACAACGGTAATATTTATTTCGGAGTTGTAGGAGCTTCAGACAGAAGAGAATTTACCGTTATAGGAAATACAGTTAACATCAGCGCAAGACTGATGGCTTCAGCCCGAATAAATGAAGTGATCATTTCATCAAAGATCAAAGAGAGGATCTCCGGAATAAATACCGGTCCTGAGAGACAATTAAATCTGAAAGGCGTAGCTGAACTTTTTTCTGCGTATGATTTCAATACGTTCACAGAAACAGAAAAGCATAAAAAAATAAAGCTGATCGGAAGGAAAAAAGAGCAGGAAATGTATTGGGAAGCTGTAAAAAAAAGAAAAGCTGTTCTGATAAACATTAAAGCCGAAGCGGGACTGGGAAAATCAGTTCTTGTTAGCAGGCTTATTGAAGAAAGGGAGAAAAGTTCCCGGTGTTATCTTGTCGGCTGCCTTTCATATACGAAAAACAATCCTTTCTTTGCGGTTAAAGAATTTATAGCTGAATTCGCCGGAGTAAATATTCTGGATCCGCTGAATCTTAAGTTAAAGAAGTTGAGATCACTGATGAAATCTATTGGAGAAGAGGAGAACACAGATCTGTATTCCTCATTCTTATCGTGGAAGGAAAGTAGTTCAGATGATCCTGATCCGGGATTAAAAGATTTATTTACAGGAATAGCACTATCTATATTCAATAAGATAATTTCTGAAGATAAAGCTGTTTTATATCTTGAGGATTCTCATTGGATAGATTCATCTTCATCGGATTTTTTCCATGATCTTCTGAATATTTATGATCCGGGATCTAACTCCGGATGTATTAATTTTGTTTTCAGGCCTGACACCATAATGTGCAGGTTTGAAGAAAATAAGAAATCTTATAATATCGAGCTCAATAATCTCGAATATGAAGAAGGCAGGGAATTTCTTTTAAATAAATTCAGTCTTATTAACATTCCTGACAGGATATATAAAGATATTCATCAGAAAACGAAGGGTAATCCGTTTTTTATGGAGGAAATACTTCTGGGTCTGAAGAACGACGGTGATCTTGTTCCAGTAATATCAGATCAGGTCGGAACAAAATACAGGATCAAGCCTTCGATCAGATCGATAAAGATACCGGATAATGTGAACGACATCGTTCTTTCCAGGATAGATAAGCTTGATGAGAACAGCAAAACAATTCTGAAAATAGCCTCCGTAATAGGCCGAATCTTTCAGTTCGACATTCTTAAGCAACTTCAGAATCTTAAAGAAATATCTGAAAGGCTCGATATAAAAGACAGCCTGTTCGATCTTACAAAGGTCGATCTTACGATATTCGAAGAATCTGCAGATAACGAATATCTTTTCAAGCACGCCATAACTCAGGAAGTCGCTTACGAGACGCTTTTATTCTCGCTTAGGAGAAAATACCATCTGAGAATAGCTCAGCTTTACGAAAAAAATCATAAAGACAATCTGGCGGCCGCTTACGAACTGCTTGCTTTTCATTACAGGAATACTCTCGACAAGGACAAGGCAAAATTCTATCTTCTGAAATCAGCTGAATCAGCGAAAAACAAATTCAGTTACAAAGAGGCATTCAATTACCTTAAGCTTTTCAGAAAATATAAGATGAGTACTAAAGATAAACTTGAAAGCTATTTTATTGATATCGAATTGCTGAAAATGATGGAAAAGAGAAGCGAAGTAATAGCTATTACAGAGAAAATTATGGAAAATTCCGAACAGGGCAGTGAATTATATCAGAAAGCACAGGTTAAAAAGGTAAATATTCTAAAAAGGGCTTCGGATTATAAAAATGCAGCTGCTGAATTTGAAAAAATGACTTCGTTCGCAACAGACGACATAGAATTGGAAGGACTTATTGATGCAGCGACTTCATACTTTTACCTGGGAGACAGTAACAAACTTTTAAAAATGCTTCTGAGGTTGGAGTACCTTTCAGATAAAACGAAAGATATCAGGTTAAAAGTCTGGGCTCTTAGCGTATTCGCTATGAAATTCTTCAAACAAAGAGAATTCAAATCAGCGGTTAAAATATACGAAGATATGATAAGGATATCAGAAGAATTCAGCCTGATCAATGAAAAACTCACTGCTTTACAGAACATTGCTTCGTCTTATGGGCAGACCGGAGATATGATGAAAGCGGAATCATATTATGAGAAAGTATTTATTGAAGCAAAGAAGATACATAATTATAATATTGTCATGAGGGCGATAGACGGGCTTTCAAAGGTCAGTTATGTTAAAGGAGATTTCAGAAAAGCCGAGAAACACATTATGGAAGGAATAAAGCTCGTGGAAAGGACATCGAAAATAGAGCTTAAAGAAAGCCTTTTGCAGTCTCTATCAAACATAAGGCTTGAAAAAAAGAAATATGATGAAGTGATAAAACTTTGCGATCAGAGAGAAGTTATCTTGAATAAAACAGGAAATAAACTGAAATTGGCTATCGTTAATGACAACAGAGGAGATGCGTATTTTTATAAAAAAGAATACGGCAAAGCGATTCAGATATATAAAGCGAATCTAAAATTCTCAGAAGAGATAAGCAACATAGAAATGGTAGGCCACAGCTACGGTAATCTGGCTAACTGCTACGCGGAGACCGGCAAACTTGCTGAAAGCCTCAAATATTATAAACTCCAGATTGAATATTCAAAAAAGCATAATGACATTCATTCTGAAGGTAAAGCCCTTTACAATTTAGCATATACATATTTCGACAATTTTAAGGATGATTTTAAGGCTGAAGAATATGCTGTAAAGGCTAAAAAGGTCTTCGAGAAGATCGGATATAAACATGGTCTCGATTCTGTTAATGATCTTTTAAAAAGCATTGAAGAAAATAAAGCGGAAAAGTAAAAACTTTAGTATATTACAAAAGTTTAAGTTGTGTAAAATAAAGTAGAAGGCGGAAATTGAAGTACATAGCGATGATAATTGCAGCGGGATTTTTGATCTTTACAGCGTGCTCGGCTTTAAAACCGGCAGTTGGTGATCATCCAGATAATAAACAGGAAATAACCGGGCGGGAAAAAGAACCCGCTAAAAAAGAACAGGTGAAAGTAGAATATCCCGTTGAAAAAAAAGAGGTTATTCCCGAAAAAACTTCTGCAGCTCCCCGGCCAATAACCGATATGAAAAAAGAATCCGCGTCAGATGAGCTAAAAGACGAACCTGATATTACAGAAGATCAAGTAAGCTTTGTAGCTCCGGATAAGGCTGCCTATACCGTTTCGGGTTTAGAGATTTCCGAGAAAACCAACGGTATTCTCATGCTGTTGAATTTTAAAGGCGACAATCCTAAGAACAACATTACGACATTTTTTTCGGGGGATAATTTTTTCAATATAACTTTTTATAAAGGTAAATTCAGCCCTTCGGTAAAAAAATATATTTATAATAAAGCACATGTGACAAAGATCAAGTTCATCGAATACAAAGAATCGGTACAGATTACGGTACGATTCAGAGAGGATTTTAAATCGTCCTCAGTGGTTGTCGAAGGTAACAGTGTAATGATATCGGTATATGATAAAAATGAATAAAAGAACATTGCTGGCATTTATTTTAGCCCTGATAGCTTCATCATCGTTTGCCGTGACGAAAAAAAGTTATTTCAATTACAACAGGCCTGTGGTGTCCGATTATCTGTGGGGTATACTCAGCAGTCAGGCTGCAAATACGGCAAGCGTAAAGAAATATTTCGATAAAGCCTACAGCGAAACGGGATCGGATCACATAAGGATCAATCTTGCGCTTGAGCTCATCAGGTCAGATGAACCCGTGGAGGGATATAATATACTTAACGATCTTTTTGATAAAGGATTCGATCTCGGCAGGTCGGGTATATATCTCTATCTGTATGAATTTAAGAAAGGAAATAAAAAACGTGCTGAAACAGTTCTTGATTCAGTTCTTGCAGGGATGCTCAAAGATAAAGAGATCATTACTGCAGCCGCAGTTCTGAATCAGAAAATTAATGACAGGCTGAATTTATTCTCCGACAACAACGAATTTAAAAGTATGATAAACAGCGCTCTTGAGAATAAATACGGCAGAGCGTATGATCTTTATTTTTCTATGATAAAAATGCAGATCTGTTCCAGAGCTGACGGCAATACGGAGAAGATATCGGAAATTATCGCAAGTCTAGAAAAAGATCAGCCTGAATTGCCTTATCTTATTTACCGTTACGCATTTGATGAGTATATTTTCAATAAAAAGTTCGACAAAGCCGCGGAAATGCTGGAGAAAATGACAAGAATAACCTACGGAGAGCCTGAATATTTTGCCGATATCGCCGAGCTGTATTCTGAAAAAGGTGATTTTACAAAAGCCAGGAACACTCTATTGGACGGCATTAAAGAATATCCGGAAAGCTCCCTCTTGCTTCAGCTGGCCGAGCTTTACGTGAAATCCGGAGATGTTCTAAAAGCAAAAACAGTTTATAACGGCCTGAAAAAAAGATTTCCCGAAGGAACTTATCTCTATCAGATAATGGCAACGGTTTTCAGCAGATACAAAATGGAAGCTGAATGCCTTGAAGCTTATAAGGAAGGCATATTAAAAGACCCGGAGAATGCCGAGCTTCTTAATAATTACTCATATCAGCTTGCACAGAATTCTAAGGATCTGGATAAAGCGGCCGAATATATCGAGAAAGCTCTAAAAAACAGGCCGGGATCCGTTACTTTTCTCGATACAAAAGCTTGGATTTACTATAAATCAGGTAAAATCGAAGAAGCCGAGAAAATAATGGACGGGATCTTTGAGAATGCCGACGTGCTGAACGATCCAAGTTCCGAAGAGCTTTTAGAGCATCTGAAAGTTATTAAAAAAGCACTAAACAAAGCCGGTGAGATCGATAACATTCAGATAAACAAGACAGCGATAATGATTTCGGATATAATTTTAAAAAGCAGCCTTATACTAAAGGCGGCTCTGTAAATGAAAGCGCAGTTTTTAATAGTATTGCTGCTGACGTTATTTATTACAGGCTGCTTTTATAGCGGAATGAATTTAAAGGAATACGACCTGGATACTGCAAGCGAAGATCAGATCCTGTACGTAATTAATCAAAATTACGGAAAACTGAGATCGGTGTCGGGGAAATTTGATTTTTCTTACTCAACACCCTCTGATAAAAATCAGTCGAGCGGATATCTTTATATTTCCAGGAACGACACAGTATATATAGAGATCAACGGGCTTGTCGGCGAGACTGAAGCTGTTTTGTTTATTAATAAAGACTCAGTAAAGGCTGTCAATTACTTCAATAAAATCCTGATCACCGGGCAAAGCGGTGAGAATTCCGTAAAAAGAATAACGGGAATGGATATTACTGTTTCTCAACTTAAGAACTCGCTCTTATGCTATGAACCTTCTGAAGTCCCTTTTAAAATAACGGGAAGGGAAAAAGACAGGATAAATTTCAGAATAGAATTGAACGAAAAAGAATATCAGTTCGTTACGGTCAATAAGAATTTTCTCATTACGGAAGTTTCGCAGTATTACGAACGCGAGCTTATGTTCAAGCGCGAATACGATTATTTCAGTTCGGATAACGGCTATATTATGCCTAAAAGGATAAGGTTCAGGACTTTCAATCCGCCAACTAAACTTACTCTATTTTATACTAAAATGGATATAAATGAAAATCCTGCAGGGTTCGCGGAGGTATCATTATGACGGGAAAGATCCTGTGGGTAGATGATGAAATATCTCTTTTAAGACCACATATACTGTATCTGGTAAGCAAGGGTTATGAGCTCGAGACATCTACTAACGGGTACGACGCGATCAGGCTTGTAAAACAGAAAGATTTCGATCTTGTAATACTCGACGAAATGATGGTCGGGATGGACGGACTCGAGACCTTGCGGCAGATAAAAGCGGCTGACGGAGATATCAAAGCTGTGATGGTGACAAAATCTGAAGAAGAGGGTATTTTTCTTGAAGCGGTAGGTAATATGATCGACGATTATCTGACTAAACCGGTCAGTCCTCTCCAGCTATATCTCAGCATCAGAAAAAATCTTGAAAAAGAAGATCTGATCAGCGATAACATGTCGAAAAATTACATAAAGAATTATAAAGTCATTTCGGGAATGATAGACAAAGATCCCGATTTCAACGGCTGGATAACTATAAATCACATGATCACCGGATGGAATTTAAGGCTTGACGAGATAAAGGACATTAATCTCGCGGAGACTTTTGATGATCTAAGACGCAGCGCGAACATGACTTTCGGTAATTACATTCAGGAAAATTATCATAAATGGATTTCGGATCAGTCGGAGAGACCGGTTCTTTCAAATGAAGTTCTCGATAAATTCGTTCTTCCTGATCTTGAGGCTGAGAAAACTGCTTTTATCGTAATAGACTGTCTGCCTTACGATCAGATGAGCGTGATAGAGGAGGTTTTAAAGGAAAATTTTTCAATTATCAAGGAGTCATACTATTCGATATTGCCTACTGCGACCCAGTTCGCGCGGAACGCAATATTCTCAGGATTATTTCCATCTGAAATAGAAGAAAAACATCCTGAATTCTCGAACGTGAATTACGATGACGAGTCAAGCAGCAACAGGTTCGAAAAAGAGCTTTTAGAAAAAAAACTGATCAGTTCAGGATTAGATCTGGGCAGAAAGCTGAAATACAGTAAAGCTTACAGGATAGATGAATTCGCTAAGATCGAATCCGGCATGAATGAACTCAGGGATACTACTCTTTTCGCTTTGGTAGTGAACATGGTGGATTTTCTTGTTCACGATAAAAAGAAGGGCGAACTGGTCAGCGAAATGATGTTCAACGAGAGTTCGTACCGTTCGACAATAAAAAGCTGGTTCAGCAGCTCATCTCTGTTAAGGATCATAACGAGTCTCGGCGAAATGGGATTCAGGATAGTCATCACGACGGATCACGGTGCAAAACTTATCAATAAATACACCAAGGTGTCCGGTGACGGTTTTATCAGCAGCGGATTGCGCCTGAAATTCGGTAAGAATCTGACAACGTCGAATAAAAAACAGACTTTTTTCTGGCAGAAACCCGCGGATTATAAAATGCCTTCCTCATTTAAGGGGATGAATATAATACTAGCGAAAGAAGATCACTGTTTTGTTTTCGAAAAGGGACTTAACGATTTTTACAGGCAGATAAAGAATTCATTTCAGCACGGCGGTGTAAGCCTTGAGGAAGTTATACTTCCGGTAATGATATTAAAAAGAAAAAACAGGGGATAAAAATGAAGCTGAATATTATAGCTGAAATCATAGGAAGTACAACCGAGTATCCGGAAATCGATATAACCGACATAGCTAAGATAGATTCGGCTAAAGCTTCAGAAATAGCTTTTCTCCATAATCCGAAGTATTTCCATCAGATAGAAACTACGAACGCGGGAGCAGTCATTGTCCCGAAGGATTTTAAAACCGACAGGAATATTCCGCTTTTAAGATCGGAGAATCCGTATCAGTCCTTTTTAAAGGTGCTAATCGCATTCCATCCTCCAGTACCGCCCGCTGAAAAAGGCGTTAACAGAATGTCATTCATTTCAGACGGCTCAGTGATAGGAATAGATCCTTCTATAAGCGCTTTTGTTTCAATCGGCAGAAACTGCGTGATAGGAGACAATGTCCAGATACAGCCGAACGTCACGATCGGGCAGAACGTGAAGATCGGGAATAATGTGATAATCTATTCAAATGTTTCTATACGCGAGAATTGCGTGATAGGCAATAATGTGATCATTCAGAACGGGGCGGTTATAGGCAGCGACGGGTTCGGATTCGCTCCTAATCAGTCGGAATACGACAAAATACCTCAAGTAGGCAATGTTGTTATCGAAGATAATGTAGAAATCGGTGCTAATACTTGCGTTGACAGAGCTACTTTAGGCTCGACAGTGATTAAAAAAGGCGCTAAACTTGATAATCTGCTTCAGATAGCCCATAATGTTGAGATCGGGGAAAATACTGTCATGGCGGCACAATCAGGTGTTTCAGGAAGTACGAAGATAGGTTCTCACTGCATGATCGGCGGTCAGGTAGGTTTTGTCGGGCATATTACGATCGGCAACGGAGTTATGATCGGAGCTCAGGCAGGGATAGCCGGGAATCTGAAGGATGGGAGTATTGTTACAGGTACTCCTTCAAGGGAGATCGCAAAGCAGAGGAAGATCGACGCATGTCTCGGCAGACTTCCGGATCTGATCTATAAGGTCAAAGATATTGAAAAAGCCGTTAAAGCATTGGAAGAAAACAGTAAAGAGAATTAAATTAATAAGCGTTCCGCCTTGAATCGAGTTGTAATTCAAGCGCAATGATGGTTTTTCATACTTTCTTTTGCTTGTCCGAAAAGAAAGTATCAAAGAAAAAGACAGCCTGAAATGTCCAGTTCAGAGCTGTCTGTCATTTTGATATGGAGAAAGTAAGGATAGCTTGAATTTATTGTCGATCTAAGCTATATAGTATAATTCCGCTGTTTTCTGAACTGATTTCAGGCGGGTTCATATTTTTCCGGTCTCGAAATATTTTTCGATCAGTTTTTTGATCTTAGGAGCTGCGGTCGTTGCTTTTTCGTAAAAAGTGTGAGTGAATATCATGTGGTTTATAGCCATTGAATGCTCAAGATTGTTCAGGATCGAGTACTTTGTGTAAGACGCGAACTGATCTACCGGAAGAACTTCGCCTGATGTGCCTATCACAACGAGAAGTTCAGTATTCATGAGTTCTGAATACAGTTTTTGATAGAATGGCGCAGGTTCACCGAACATGACTATATGATGTCTGAGACCATGGCTTTTACATAAAGGACATTCAGGAACGTCTTTAATTGATTTGTAGCCTATATCGAAAATATGACCGCACATTTCGCATCTCAGCTTTCTGAGTTCCCCATGAAGATGTATTACCTTTTCACAACCCGCTTTTTCAAGAAGATCGTCGACATTCTGCGTGATTATCGAGACCGAATCTCCGAATTTATGCCGCATTTCAGCGATCATAAAATGGGATGCGTTCGGCTCTTTATGTTCGCAGTCCTTTCTCCGCAGGTCGTAGAAATTCAGCACTTTCTCCCTGTCTCTGAGCCAACCTTCGACAGAGCATACTTCCATTACGTCGTGCTCTTCCCATAATCCGTTCGAATCCCTGAACGTTCTTATTCCGGATTCAGCAGATAATCCTGCACCGGTGAGTATTATAACTTTACTCATTCCTGTTCTCCATAATCTCAAGCACAGTATTTAGTTTTTCTTGTAAACTCAATTTCCCGTCTATCCAGTTTATCTTCATACCGTCTCTTTCCATTTTTCTGAACCACGTCATCTGTCTTTTTGAAAATCTGTGGATGGCGGAATTTAACTTCTGGAACATATCGTTGTAATTGTACTGACCATCAAGGTATTCTGCGAGAAATTTATATTCGAGTCCGTAATATATTAGTTTATCCTGAGTTATACCTTTTTCCAGAAGCGACCTTGTTTCTTCGATCATTCCATACTTAAGTCTCTGTCTTAGTCTTTCCGTAATTCGTTTTTTGAGTACCGGTCTGTCGAAATCAATTGCGAATATTATGTAATTCATAGTCTGCGAATTCTCACCGGGCAGACTGCTATCTTTTTGATACTTTGCTATCTCTATCGCACGTATAAGCCGTTTTCTGTTAGATGTGTCTGAAATGTTATGCGGGACCAAATGTTCATTCAGGATCTTCTCAAGCTCAATATCTGATTTTGACCGCAGTTCTTCTCTAAGAGATTCGTTAACAGGGACGTTTAGAAGCGTGTAGTCCTTTAAAACAGCTTCAATATAAAGCCCTGAACCTCCGCAAAGAACAGGAAGTATGCCGCGGTTTTTTATATCGCTATAAACTTGTCTGAAGTCATTTTTGTATCTGAAAAGGTTGTATTCTTCGCCCGCATCACATATATCAATGAGGTGATAAGGTATCATTTTCCCGTTTACGCTGTAATCATCGAGATCTTTTCCTGTTCCTATCGTCATTCCCCTGTAAACCTGCCTTGAATCGGCGCTGATTATCTCTCCGTCGATAGCCGAAGCCAATGAAACCGCGAGTCCGGTTTTTCCTGTCGCCGTAGGGCCTGTAATTACTATTAGATCATATCCTTTTTTCATTGCTGAATTATAAAAAAAACCTTCCTGAAAAGGAAGGTTAAATTAATATTATTTTAGATATTTTAGGGCGGAGCTTATTTAGATGGTTCCAGAAATATCCTTGTTCTGAATGTGTTCTCTTTGTAGTTCTCTATTTTCAGAGACAGCCAGACTTCTTTATACCCTTTTTTTTCCAGTTCTCTTAAAAGTTCATGGCAGACTACGCAGACGCCGTTTTTTGCTTCTACGATTGATTGCTGTTCACACATAAGTTTGCCGTCTTTCGATTTGTCGTAAATTTTATAAGTAACATTGTAGAAACCGTCTTCGAGCGGCATTCCGGAGTCGTTGGTCATTACGATCTTCATTGATTCGAGCGGCCTCATTCTTTCTGCTCCGAATGATAAGAGTGTTAAAAACATGATGATTATTATGGTTGCTGACTTCATTTTTTTATCCTCCTTTAGCCCTTTCGGGTCCACATTTTTTTTGAGAAATTATTTAGGGTGACAAAACTTCTCCCGTGTTTTTTACGGGACTTTTCTTTGTATAGAAGTTCGTCTCTAAATTGTAATTTCTCTGACAATAATATATGCTATATTTTTGATTTTGTCAAGTTTTGTGAAAGAAATGTGAATTAATAATTATTAAATTCAGGTTTATTATTTATAAGCGATTAACTATATTTAGTTGCTTATTTAATGTATCAGGAAGAGGATAAAATGGCATCAGAAAAACTTATTATAAAAGGCGCCGGAGAACATAATCTCAAGCATGTGAATTTAGAGCTTGAGAAAAACAAGCTGATAGTTTTTACCGGGATCAGCGGCTCGGGAAAATCATCGATGGCATTCGACACGATCTACACAGAAGGCCAGAGAAGGTATGTTGAATCTCTGTCTAACTATACGAAACAGTTCCTTGGCGTGATGAAAAAGCCTAAGATAGATTCTATCGAAGGACTATCGCCTGCGATCTCCATAGAGCAGAAAACATCATCATCTAATCCCAGGTCTACTGTCGGAACCGTAACCGAGATATTCGATTTTATAAGAATGATGTTCGCGAGGATCGGCCATCAGTATTGCCATAACTGCGGCGACCTTGTCACATCCAGGTCTGTGGACGAGATCATTGACGATGTTATGAAGAACATGAAGGAGAATACAAAATTCTCGGTAGTTTCACCATATATCCAGAGACAGAAAGGGAATCTGAAGAACCAGCTCGATTATCTGAAAGCCGAAGGATATGTCAGAGTAATTATCGACGACACTGAGCATCTGCTTGAAGATGAAATTAAAGTTGATGAGAAAAAATTCCATAAGTTGTTCGTTGTAGTTGACAGGCTGAAAAAAAATAACGAGATCAAAAGCAGGCTCGCTGAATCAATTGAAACTGCGCTTAAGCTTTCTCAGGGAAACCTGATCATAAAGAATCTTGACACGGATTCTGAAGCTCTCTACAGCGAGAAAAACTACTGCCAGAAATGTTCTATAAGTTTTCCTGACCTTTCACCCAATTCATTTTCATTCAATACTCCATCCGGTATGTGTCCCGACTGCCACGGGCTCGGATTTTTCAAACGTGTCGATATTAACAAACTTGTTAAATATCCCAAAAAGAGCATTCACGCCGGAGCCATACCTTTTATAGCCGGACAGAATATCGAGTACAGGAAGATAAAAGGTATAATCGAAGCTTATGGATCAGATGCAAATACACCGTTCAATCAGTTGCCGGATGAAGTCGTAAAGGCTATTATGTACGGAACAAAAAAGCAGCTTACGATGAATTACACATCAAAGAGTTTCAACGGTACTTTTACGACCGCTTATGAGGGACTTGCCAATATGATCCAGAGAAGATATTCCGAAACTTCATCCAATATGGCGAGAACGTATTATGAAATATTCATGACCGATGCAGAATGCAGTTCATGCGGCGGTAAAAGGTTGAGGAGAGAATCGCTTGCGGTAAAAGTGAACGGAATAACGATTAACGAGATCACACAGCTCGAAATAGATAAACTATTAAAATTCATAAAGGAAATTCCGAAAAGTCTTTCCGAAAAGGAGAATTTCATAATAAAAGAACTTCTGAAAGAAATGCAGGAGAGACTCGGATTTCTTGTAAATGTGGGATTAAAATATCTGACTTTAGACAGGAACGCAAGAAGTCTGTCCGGCGGTGAATCACAGAGAATAAGGCTAGCTAGCCAGATCGCGAGCGGGCTGACAGGAGTAATATACGTACTCGATGAACCCAGTATCGGCCTTCATCAGAAAGACAATCAGAGACTTCTTGACAATCTCGTTCAACTTAAAAATAAAGGCAACACCGTAATAGTTGTCGAGCACGACAGAGAAACGATCGAGACAGCCGACGAAATAGTTGATTTCGGAAAAGAGGCGGGAATATACGGCGGCGAGATAGTTTATACGGGATCATTTAAAGGTCTGGAAAAAGCGAAAACACATACATCAGATTATGTTTTCAGGCGCGAGAACGTAAACATCGAACTGAAAGAATCCGAAAGTTCGGGGAACATCGTCATCACAGGATGTAAAACCAATAATCTAAAGAACATTACGACTAAATTCCCGATGAATAAAATGACGGTCGTAACAGGCGTGTCAGGCGCAGGAAAAAGCAGCCTTGTAATGGATTCTTTGTTCAACGCTTTAAAGACAATGGCGTCAAATAAAGATGAGCTTAAGGATATGTCAAACCTTAAATCCGATTATGAATATAAGGATATTGATCTTGAAGACAAACTCGGCATGAAATACGAGAAAAGGGATATCAGGCTGATAAAGATCGATCAGAGTCCTATCGGAAGATCCCCGAGATCTAACCCCGCAACATACATAGGAGCATTCGATGCGATAAGGGATGTGATGGCGCTTACAAAGCTGTCAAAAATGAGAGGATATACAAAATCCCGGTTCAGCTTTAACGTAAAAGGCGGAAGATGCGAAAAATGCGAGGGAAGCGGGGTAATAAAGATAGAGATGCACTTTCTGGCTGATGTATATGTGGAATGCGATGTCTGTAAAGGTAAAAGATATAATTCTGAAACGCTGGAAGTGACTTTTAAAGACAAGAACATAAATGAAATTCTTGACATGGACGTACAGGAAGCAGTTGTTTTTTTTGAGAACATCCCGTTCTTGAAAAACAAAATGCAGACCCTGATGCAGGTGGGAATGGGTTACATCAAGCTCGGGCAGCCTTCAACGACATTATCAGGAGGAGAAGCGCAGAGGATAAAGCTCGCGAAAGAGCTTTCGAGATCCAAAAAAGCCGGAACGGTATATATTCTCGATGAACCGACTACCGGACTGCATTTTTTAGATATACAGAGACTTCTTAATGTGCTCAAAGAACTCAGGGATGCCGGAAGTACTATAATTATAATCGAACATAACCTTGACGTCATAGTCAACTGCGACCATGTGATAGACATGGGTCCCGAAGGAGGGCCGTCCGGCGGAAAGATCGTATTCGAAGGATCCGTTCCGGAGCTCGCCGCATCAGGCAAAGGCTATACTTCGATCGAAGTAAAGAAAGAGCTTGAGAAAAGACAGATTTACAAAAATAAATAAATCAAGAAAACATATTATGACAACTTTTTTAAATAACAGGGGTCTAAGGGTTGAGAAGCGATGGAAGGTGCCGGCCGACCGGAACTTCTCGAAGGCTGGCAAAAGCGGTCGACCGCTCCCCGGGGAAAAAAGGAAAAGCGAATGAACGAACTGAAAGAAATAGAGAACGAGCTGATAAACAGAGCGGTCAAAGGCGATGGAAAAGCTTTTGAAAGGCTCATAAGGAAATACGACAGGCAGATCATGAATCTATTACTGAACATACTGAAGAACGAAGACGACGCTTCCGACGCTTATCAGAACACGTTCATAAAGGTCTACAACAACCTTGGACAGTTCAACAAAAGATCATCGTTCTATACGTGGCTGTACAGAATCGCAGTCAATACGGCTTATACACAGTATAATAAAAAGATAGATCATGCGGAATTTAATGAATACATTCATTCATCAGAAGGAGATCAGGATATGGAACCTGACGTGGAACCCGAACTTACGGATGAAGAAAAGCTGGAGCTTGTGAAAAAAGAGATCGATAAGCTTTCATTACAGCAGAGGACGGTAGTATATATGAAGAGCTGCGAAGGAATGAAGTTTAGAGAAATAGCCGAAACGATGTCTTTGAATGAAGGCACCGTGAAAAAGTATTTTTTCAGAGCGGTCGAGAATATAAAAAACAATATCAGTATATAAGAGAGGGTGAAAAAATGGACAATATAAAAGATAAAATTTTCGATCTGGTTTACGATGAGATCGTTAACGCGGACGAAAAAAAGAATATTTTAAAAAAGATCGAAAACGATCCTGAATTAAAAAAATATTATAATTTGTTGAAAAAAGAGAAAGCGATGCTGGACAAAGATGTATTCTCCAAAGCTTCAGATGAACTTCTGGAGTCGAACAGAGAAAAATTGTCAGCTGCAATATCAAATGAAAATAAAAAGATAAATTTTACAGATATACTTAATAACTACGGGAGAAGATTTTTACAGTACGCGGCGGTCATACTTCTGACTTTCTACGCGACAATGTTTCATTTTAAAGGCCAGGAAAAAAATAATAACGGGCCTATCGAATCCGGCATAAAAACAGGGGCGATACCTTATGAAAATGTGGCTGTTGTAAGCGGTGAATCGATATATAAAGATGTAGATATGAATAAATATAAAGTTGAAAATCTAAAAATAGATGAATCCGGCGATGAGATAACTATAGATTTTAACGTAAGCACAAATAAAGTAATAAAAGGGTTGAAGAATGATCCGGCAATCATCAATACCCTAAAGTATCTGGTCGAGAATGAGAACAACACCGGCGTAAAGTTGAAAACATTGAAGGCCATAGACAAAACGAGCGATCCGAGGTTCAAAGAGACGCTTATAAAAACGATGCAGAACGATACTGATCCCATCATCCGAAGAAAAGCTATGAAGATGCTCGGAGATCAGATCAAGGAAAAAGACGTAAGAGAAGCCCTTTATCAGGTCGTACTTAACGACAGAGATGAGACGAACAGGATCCAGGCTCTTACGCTTCTCGAAGAAAGCGATTCCGAATATGCCGGCAAAGCGGCAAGAAGCGCTTCTTCCGAAAACAGCGAATACTTCAGATTCAAAGCTGAAGAGATAAATTCAAACAGCGAAAAAGGAAGATAAAATGAATATAAAAAGAATAGTATCCGTCATGATTCCGGTTGTGATCGCGGCCGGGCTGTATGCGACTGATTATACGACTCAGACAGGCGGAGGAATAAAGAAGATCACTCTCGATAATCAGAGTATCAGGCAGATCACCTGCGAGGGAAAAAATCTTAATGCGAGCGTAATAGGAACCAAAAATAAAGCCATTGAACTGTATTTTTCCAAGAAATCAATGACCGAAGACCAGCTTAGGTCGGCAGAGCTTAAAGCAGATGAAAATTCAAAACCGGACGCTAAAGTCACTATAATTAATAAAGAGCTTAAGATAGGGCTTGAGAAAAAAAGCGGGGACGGCGAATATCTGACAATATTCACACCGGCGAACGTTTCTGTCATAGTTACGCTTGACAACGGAGATCTTAACGTTAAAGACATCAAAGGCGAACTTCTGCTCAACGGGAAGAACATGGACACGGATATCAGCAGAGTATCGGGAGTAATAAATTACAGGAGTAAATCCGGCGATCTGAATGTCGAGGATTTTGAAGGAGTACTTGATATTAGAACATTCTCCGGAGATATCAATCTGAAAAAAATAACCGGCTCTGTTAAAGCCGATAATAAATCAGGCGAGTTCGACCTGAGCGGATTTAACGGGAAGCTTTCAGGCTCATTCCAGGTCGGAGATGTAAAGATAAGTTCATCGACCGTGACATGGGTCGACATCGTCAATCAGAGCGGCGAAGTAAAGATCAGCGATCTGAAAGGCGACAGAATAAAGGTGAAATCATCTTTAGGAGGAATAGATATCAGCAACTCTAAGCTGGATATGATAAATGTCGAACTCAATGCAGGTGATCTGGAGATTTCCGGATCCGAGGCAGATCTGAATCTTGAAGTCAATATGGGTGAGATCGAACTTTCAAATCACAGGATAGCGGGTAAAACCGATTCGGATATTAAAGTCAGCTTCGGTGATATCGAGGTAGGACTGAAAGATCCGGCATCGTACGATTATTATGTTTCGGTCAACGATGAAAAAGCCGATTATAAATCAGGAATGGATTTTGATTCGGACATAAGGATCTGCAATAAAAATAAAAAATGCCTCAGGATCAGTAAAAGCATGGGCAGCATAACTGTAAAATAGCAAAAGCGGGGAAATAAAATGAGATCATTAATAATATCAATAATAATAACTGCCGGACTGCTCAGCGCTGAGACCGTATCGAAGTTCACGGATTATACGCTTGCGGCAGGAGATACGTTAAAATCAGATGTAAAGGTTTTTAAAGGGAATGCTCAGATAGACGGTTATCTTGAAGGTAATCTTGAAGTGTTTGCGGGCGATATCAGGATAGGTGAAGCGGGAAAAGTGACTGGCGAAGTCAAAGCTTTCGCAGGAAAGGTTTTTAAGAACGATCATATGGATGACGAAGCAAGCTATTATGTTGTGGACGAGATAAAGAATTTTATTCTGAATAAGACCGACAGCACGGATTCCGATGAAGACAGCAGGATAACGATAAGTATTTCAAGCGAAGATAAAAAAGGTTTCTTCTTTCATAACTCTCTGATCAGAAAGGATTTTATGACATATTCCAAGGTGGAAGGGTTGTATTTAGGTCTAAATGGCGAATTTGATTTGATCAATACGGAATATGTAGATTTCGATATGTACGCTTCGGGCGGATATGCTTTCAGGATGAAAGACTGGGAATATTATGCTGATCAGAGGCTGTCATTCTTTGATGAAAAGCTTATTCTCGGCGGCTGCGAATTCAGCGGAGTGGCATCTGAAGATCAGAGAAAGCTTCCTGTGCTTATGAACTCGTTATCGGCATTTCTGCTTCACCAGGACTTCTATAATTACTACAAGACCGAAGGTTTCGGGCTTTTCGCAGGTTCGGTCTATAAGATAAAAAATGATGATATGGAGCACGAATTCGCAGTTAAAGCCGGAGTTTACAGCGAAGAGATAGACTCTTTGAAGAATAAAACTAACTGGGCGCTGTTCTTTAACGACAGGGATTTTATTAAGAATAAATTTTACGATGGTAATAATGCAAATTCCGGGGATATGGTGGATCTGCTGGTTTCTGGCAGATATATAGGTAATCTGAAAAGATACGGAACATTTGTCGACACTTATTTTACTTATGAAAAGACGCTCGACCAGTACGATCAGGATTTTTCTTTCAAGAAAGGGCTTTTCAGCATTTTTGTCGAGAATAAGTTCAAAGACATTATGGTATTTTCAAACTTATTCAGGCTTGAATCGTGCACGCCGATCGATTATACCGATAAAAGGACTACACCGAATTTTAAATATATCAGTATGGGCGGAACAGGGACGCTTCCCGGCTACAGGCTGAATGAATTTGTCGGCAACAGGGGATTTTACGACAGGTTCGTGATCGGTTTTACCGGGATCGATCTGACTGAGATCAGAGCTATTTTCGATATGGGCGAAGCTTATAACAGTGATTCGGATGATCTGACGGAAGATATCGGGGATTTCGGGATTAAGTCAATGAAAACTTCATTCGGTGTCGGTCTTACTCTGGGCGAAAACTATATGTTCTCGATCCACAGAAGACTTGATTCAGGCGTGAATCCTTACCAGTTCCAGTTGTCGTATATCTATAACTACTAAACGGAATTTTCATAACTATTTAAAAGTGAGGGATTATTCCCTCATTTTTATTTCATACACTTGTTTTGCCCTTTCAATATGTTCTTGTAATATCGTTTTCATGCCCGGTATAAATTCATTCCGGATCTCATCCTGCAGCCATCCGTTCAATTTGGTCTCTTTTTATAATTTTTCTAAGCAGACCGCAACCGGCTAAGCCGGCATTAATATCACTCGCATATCATTCTCCAAAAAAATATCAGCATTAATTATATGATAATTTGGATCTGAATCGTACCGGCACGATCTTTGATATTTTTTCTCCGGATATACGGCTCGTTCAAACGATAAAGCGAGGATGCGTTTCTGCTTATCAAAATATATCACTCTTCTAAATAACCACTGCCGGTCATGCGGAGAGACATAATTCATATAAGAACGGATCCCGTTACACCTCTAAATTAAAGTTTATAGATGAACTTATGCCGGGCAATATAATGCCACCCGCGCGAATATCAGCATTTATTTCTTGAATAATATAACATTCAATCCTATATTATACAGTTAAGTTATAAAAGAACATAAAGAGGCTCAAGTTATGGAAAAGGAACTGATAGAAGCGCTCAAGGAACAATATTTTAATATGCAGTACGGGGTTCTGATGCCCGGTTTTGTCCATAACATAAACGGTAAAATCACTGCCGTAGATTCAAAACTTCAGCTTTTCAATATGAAAATTCAGATGAAGATCAAAAAACTCGAAGCCGCAAAAGAAGGTATGAGCGAAGCAGAATATAATTTCAAAAAAGTCGAATATGATGATATGCTCAAAATATCAGAGCAGCTCAAAGAACCCATGAATGAGCTTAATGCCTTTATAAAAGTGATAAACGATAAAATATTCAACGAGAATACGCCCGGAATTCAGATGATAGACATAAACGGGGCAGTGAGATCATTCTGTGATTTTTTCAAATTCGACAGGAAATTCAAACACGAAACAAAAGTAGAGACCGAACTTGACGGGAATCCGTTCATAAAAATGGTAAACAAGGACATTTATTGCATATTATATGCTGTTACAAAGCAAATGATAGATTCAGTCCCTGAAGGTGATAAGGATAACAGGATCGTTTACAGAACCCGGAACCTTGACAACTGCGTATGGCTTTCAGTCAATTCGGAAAGAAAGATCAGCCTCGAAGAAGAAGAAACAGATAAATGTCCGGATATATATTTTCTGCGGCTCATACTTGAGAAATATCCAAATTATGAACACATGATCTCAAGTTCTGATCAAGGTGCTGAATTTAAAATTCAATTACTGAAAAAATAAACCTGATGAAATTCAAGCCGAAAAAAATACTCAAATGGATGTTATACATAACGGGCGGGATCGTATTATTGATTGCAGGCATAATTTTAATGCTGCAGTATTTTTTCCCATCTTCTTTCCTGATCTCAAAGATCGAATCCTATATGAAAGAGAAATATAACCTCGGAGTTGAGATCGAGAGCATTGATTTCAGCCTTTTCAGCGGGATAAAGATCGACAAGTTCAGCTTCACGGACAATGACGTTCCGGATTCGCTTTTCAGCATGGAATCTTTCACTTTAAAGTATGATCTGTGGCCGCTTCTTGATAAGCAGCTTGTAGTTAAAACCATAAAGATCGATCACCCGAAAATAAATATTGTGCGGGATGCGGACGGCAGATTCAATTTCGACGGTATCATTGAGAAATTCAAAAGCAAAGAGGAGCCGCCTCCGCCGGAAAAGCCGGAAGAGCCTTCTTCAGGTGCGAAATTCATAATAGATCTGAAAAATTTCGAACTGAACGATCTCGAAGCTATTTATGAAGACAGATCGCCTGAAAATCCGATGAAAGCTGTTCTGCCGCTTTACACTTTAAAACTCAATGATGTGAATTTTAAGGATATGGATAATTATAGTGCTGACGTTGAATTCAGTACAGGCGACAGGAACGGGTTTATATTCACAGATAAATCGAACGATATCAGGTTCTTTCAGGATATGGTTCTGAAGATCAGCGCTAAAAATGAGAAAATTGAAGCTGAACTTACGCATAATATAAGAGAGCTTAGGCTGCGTACAGGCGCGATGAATATCGAACACACAGGCGCTGTTGACATAAATTTAAAAGCAAATTATAATCTTAATATGGATTCCTTAGATCTTCAGAAATTATCGCTGAACATTTCTGATATGTTCAGAACAGAGATCACAGGAACGATAGCCGGACTTTCTTCGTCGCAGAAAGCTAAAATAAGCATTCCTGAAATTTATGCCGATCTTGATAAACTTGTATCGTTCGTCAAAGCCGATAAGCTTGCTGATCTGAGTTTTCTAAGTCTTAAGAGTTCAGAACTAACCCTGAGCGATCTTGAGCTATACTACGATGCCGCGCAGAATATCATTAAAGCGGTCGGCTATCTTGATCTTTCGGCCGGTGCGGTCAGTTATAAAAAGAAAGATATTTCTGCTTTGGCCAACGGGATGGCTATAAAAAGCGGATTCGCCGCAGAGATGAAGGATTATAAACTTCTGAGCAGCGGAGTAAACCTGGATCTTGCGCTTGAAAGCATAAGCGCGGTCATTTCCGGGAAAAAATATTCTACCGGAGCGCAGAAGCTTTCAATTGTGCCCAAGCTGAAAAGCGATTTTTTGCCTGAAAGCGCAAAACTCGAATATGACATCAAAGATGTAGCTGAAGGAAATATAAATATTAAGGCCGACGCTACATTTGATCTGACGAACACTTCACTTCCCGCGCTGATAAAACGCACAAAAGCCGATCTGATCATAAAAGCGGACAGGATCCATCCGCACACTATTATCGATTCAGCCCCGGCAGGACTTTATATTACCCTTGATGAAGATCTGAAATATTCGCGCGGAGAACTTAAGAACACTCTCAATGTGACAACGGAATACAATAATGAAACCGCCTCAATGTATTCTGCAGCGAAAGATGCCAGTCTCGAAACTTACCTGTACGCAGATATCAGCGGACATCCGTCTTCAAAATATAAAATATACGAATTTACAGCAAAGCTGAACGATATGTTCTCCGCGGATATAAAAGACCTTTTCGCCGATCTCGGATCGAACGATGTCAGCATGGCGAAATTTGACGTTTCGGCGGATCTTGACGAGCTGCTTAAGGTGGGAAAAGCGACCGGGATACCTCAGATACAGAACACAAGGCTGTACAACGGAAGCCTGAATATTTCAGCGGAAGGCGGCGGGAATATTACGAAGCAGGAATCAACATCGGAACTCAGGCTTGATCTAAAAGCTGATTCTTTATATCACGATGATATAGCTTTAAAGAACGGTCTGACCGTCAGCCAGAAAGTCAATTTGATAACGAAGGATATTTCTCTGATCGGCGACATAAATGTCAGCGGCGGAGATTATGCCGGCATCCTGAAAGAAATGGGGATAACCGGGAATGCAAAGCTTGAGAATAACATCAGATATACAGAAACGGGTGAAGTCAGGATAAACAAACTCAGCCTGTCTGTGCCCGCGCTCGAAACCGATCTTAACGTCAAAGGTACGGCGAATTTGAAGGACAGTGTGAACATGTACGATCTTGAGATCACGCATAAGCTCGGACTGCAGAAGAAGTATCCGTTCCTGAAGGGAATTTATGATCTCAAAGGTAATATTTCCGGCGCTACAAAGCTGAAAGGCAATATGAAAACAGCTTCTTTCGAACATACAGAAACTATTCAAAACATCAGCATGGTCATAGAGCTGGATTCTTTGGGCAATGAGGTCAGGATAGTAAATCTGAACGCCGATATTCCGCTAAATGCGAAACTTGATCTGAAGGAAATGAAGCTCAACGGCTATAAAAAGTACGATATACCTGACGAATTCGATTTTATAGAATATAAGGATATGAGGGAACACTACAGGAAGAACGGTGTGCCTGTTTCAAACCTCAAAATCGATACAGTGGCTGTCGATCATAAATTATTCAGGAACACTATAAGAAATATCGATCTCGACGTATTTTTCGACAACAACAAATTCTGCCTGAACAGATTCTATTATGAGATATTCGACGGGAACACGGACGGATTTATCAGGCTCGATCTCGGGGAAGGCGGATTTGACGATATAATCACAAGAGCGAACCTCGACCTGGGACTGACCATGACCGGTCTTAACACTTACTATCTCAACAGGAAAAAGACAAAGCACAGCCCTTCTACAGAGCTCAATGTTATAGTGAAGCTGAATTCAAAAGGACTCGACTTCATAAATGAACCTGATTTGAACGGTGAAATAAATCTCTCCAAGCTTTCGGGCGATGATGCAAAATATCTGCTTGAATTCCTCAATAAGAACTCCGGCGATCAAACTGCGGGGATGATAAAAAATACCCTCAACGCATTCCCGGGCATAAAGGTCGATCTGTTCTCATTCACGATAAAAAATAATTTCATATATACTCTGATAAAGCTGAAAAAACCGTGGTATCTCGTCTATTTCCCGCTACCGGAACAGATATCGCTGTCAAAACAGTCGCTCAAGTTTTATCTTGATAAGTATGTAAAGGAAGATCTGTAATTTTAATTTAAGAGGGATCTATGTACAGAATAGGTATAGGATACGATGTTCACAAGCTGGTCGAAGGCAGAAAATGCATTATCGGCGGGATCGAAATTCCTTATGAAAAAGGACTGCTCGGCCACTCGGACGCGGATGTGCTTCTCCACGCAATAATGGACGCCATGCTCGGAGCCTTAGCCTTGAGCGACATCGGAAAACATTTCCCCGACAACGACAGCTCATACAAGAACATAGACAGCAGAATACTCTTAGAAAAGGTTTACGCGCTCATCAAAGCTGAAGGTTATATAATAAACAACATCGACGCGGTAGTCATCTGCGAACAACCAAAGCTCAAAGACCACATTGACCAAATGCGCTCGGTCATAGCCAAATTACTCCAAACTGAAATCAAAAACATATCGGTCAAAGCCACCACCACCGAAAAACTCGGCTTCGAAGGCAGAGGCGAAGGAATCGCCGCTCAGGCTGTGGTCATGTTGGAGAAAGGGGTAAGGAAGAAATAAATTGAAAAAAAATGAGGAGTTAATATCTATATGAGAAAGAATGTTGTTTATGAATTAACAGATGAAGATGTTCAGAATGTATCTGAAGAAGTATTGGGAAGAAAATTAAATTCGTCTGAAATTTTAAAGATAAAAGATGTGATTGCAGAAAAAATAGATTGGTTTGATGCTATAGAATCTTCTATAAATGAAACAATACTTGAAAATAAATAAGGAATTTTGTTTGTAAAAACAACTTGTTTAGAGTAAATTAGAAACGTTTATGAAGATTGAAAAGACAGATAAATTGCACATGAAGCAGGTAAAGAAAATGTCAGAATTATTGTCAATAAAGGAAGCAAGCGATTGGGCTTCAGATTTACTAGGGAAAAATGTAACACCTTCAAATATATCTTATTTAGTCCAGTACGGTAGAATAAAAAAAATTGGCGAAAATGGATCGACTATGGTTGTTAAAGAAGAGCTTGCCGAATATTATGCGGGTTTTAAGGAATCCAGAGTAGATACATGGAAAAAAGAACTTGGAAATGATCTTAATTGGGCATTGTCATTTGATCAGTATAAAGAATCAGACACAACAAAACATGTTCACAGATTACATCCCTACAAAGGAAAATTTATACCTCAACTGGTTGAGTATTTTTTAGACGCGCATGTTGATGATTTCAAAAAAGAGATTTACTTCAAACAAGGTGATATAGTACTCGATCCTTTTTCAGGCAGCGGCACTACAATGGTACAAGCTTGCGAACTTGGAATCCATTCAATAGGGATTGATGTTTCAGCATTCAATTCTATGATAGCTAAATGTAAAGTTAAAGACTATAACTATGATGAAGTGCTAAAAGTTATAAGCGAAATTTCTAAAAAACTAAAATTATTCTTGAAAGATAATCATACTGTAGAATTTGAAGAAAAATTATTACACGAGCTATATGATTTTAATCTAAAACATTTTCCGTCTCCAGAATACCGTTACAATATTAAGCGTAAAATGGTAGATGAAGATACTTATGGAGCTGAAAAAGAAAAAGAGTTCTTACCGATCTTCAAAAAATTAGTAGCTGAGTATAAAATCAAGCAGCGACAAAGCAAAGAAGGCTCATTTCTCGACAAATGGTATTCTGAGCACATCAGAGAAGAAATTGAAATAGTGCACAATGAGATAAAGAAAATAGCTAATTCGGATACGAAAGAAATTGTAAGCGTAATATTAAGCAGGACTATCAGAAGTTGCAGAGCAACTACTCATGCAGATCTTGCAACTCTTTTCGAGCCTGTAACGACGACATATTACTGTTCAAAACACGGTAAAATATGCAAACCTTTATTTTCAATTTTGAGCTGGTGGGAAAGATACGCTAAAGACACTGTAAAGCGCTTAGAAGATTACTCAAAGCTAAAAAAAGAAACATTTCATACTTGCCTGACCGGTGACAGCAGAACGATTGATATAGTCAACGGTTTAAAAAAATTGGATCCTGAATTTTCAAAACTTGTTTCAAAAAAGAAAATAAACGGGATATTTTCATCACCTCCTTATGTAGGTTTAATTGATTATCATGAACAGCATGCCTACGCTTATGATCTTTTCGGATTCGACAGGAATGACGAGCTTGAAATCGGACCTCTTTTCAAAGGTCAAGGCCGAGAAGCTAAAGATAGCTATGTTAAAGGCATAAGCGATGTTTTGAACAATGTAAAAAAGTACTTTGTAAAGGATTATGATGTGTTTCTCGTAGCAAACGATAAATATAATTTATATCCAACTATCGCAGATAATGCAGATATGAAAATTGTAAATCAGTTCAAAAGACCAGTGCTCAACCGTACCGAAAGAGATAAAAGTGCCTACTCGGAAATAATATTTCACTTGAAGAGGAAGTAATTCTAAACCCTAACTTACTTGAGATAACTTGAAATGGATAGTAATCAAATAAAACAAATAGAAGATGTCTTAAGAAATAGCTTGAGGCATAAATTCAAAAATTATAATCCAGAACCAGCTTCAATGCCGTTCCATACAAGACTACTAGGCAGTGACAGGATCGCATTGTTCTCTTTTATTCAATCATTGAATACAAATTTTGGTACCAGCATATTTGAACCTGTCGCACTCGCATTAGCCAGTAAAAATTTCAAAAACGCAACGGCACAAGCTAAAGCTGGTGTTAATATCAGTGAAGATGCTCAAAGAGTAATTCAAGATATTATGGATGATTTAACCGCAGCAAATGTAAAACCTTGTAAACCCGAAGAAATCAATGCGATAAGAAAAGTTTGCCAGAAAGGTAAGATGAAAGTTGTTAAGGCTACAAAAGTAGATGTCATGCTTGAATCTTTTTACATTAGTGACATTTGTCCCCTGAGAAGTAAGCAAGCGAAGCGCGGTAGTAAATAATCTTCATTTTTTCACTTCCGGATTTAATTGTTTATACAATTTAACATATTCTCTGATGATTTTCAATGACCTTCTCGTAATATCTTTAATTTCACGCTCATTTAAACCTTTTTTAATGAGCTTCTTAATCTGATCGTATTGCCCGATGTAGCGATCAACCGCGCTTTGGCTGTGTGAAGTTTTTAAAACAATATCGGACGGAGATATTCCCTGCTCATAAAGCGATACGATTATGCCTTTATGAGTAGGCAGGCTGCCTTGATCAAGCACATATCCTTTCAGCGGAAGTATTTCACCTGTTTTATTCCTGTAAGCATCAAGATATTTTCTGATGGTACTGAGGCTTCTGTTCATCAGAACACTTACTTCCGCTCCGGTGAGTAATCCGCCTTGCTCCTTTGCGCTTTTGATTAGCCTTACCATAGTTTCTATGTCCCTTGACTCTCTGTGCTCGTAATTACTGTTTCTGTCGCCTTTGCGGAAATAAATTCTGCGCTCAACATCATCTTTTGTTATCAATGGCAGTATCACTGTCGTTGACGCATAATCTTCTGTCTTCTTACCGTAACTTTGTCTTTGACCATCATCTTTTGTTGTCCTGAATACGATCTCACCAAAGCCGACTTCAGATATTTTAGGATTAAATTCGTTATAAAGCTGTTCAATGTCCTCTGCAAGCATGGATAAGATTTTTCTTGATCCTAAAATTTTATAATCGTTTTCTAAAAGGCTTATCAAAGCTGATCTGAAGTTCCGTTTGTTTATGCTTTCATATCTGTCCCGTATATTGTTCAGATTCATTTCCAGCCTCCTGTCGTAGCTTCCGCTCTCAGACCATCGTAAACGATCGTTTTTTTTGAACCATATCTATATGACAGTTGCTGTTTAAGCATATCCAAGTTTTCTGATTTCACTTTACTTTTTTCTGCAGATTTGAGTATATCCAGGTACTGGCATATCAGATATTCAGACAGATTTGTTACAGATCGTATCTCTGACTTGTCCTTAATACCATACTCCACACACATCAGAACTTTTCCGAAGCTATCAAGATACCTCTTGATTGATCCTGTGCTGTGATGCGTTTTCCACTTGATGTCAGTATATGTGCATCCTTCAAGAAATAGGCTGATTATTCGTGTCTTGTGCGTTTGTCCCCTTCCTATATTGTGATAGGTCCCGCGGGTGATCACTTCAATATTCCTGATCTTTATTCTACGAATATCACGCTTGATCGTTCTCACGCTTACATTCAGCAGCATACTAAGATCTTCCTGACTTAATATGCCGTTTTGCGCTATAGCCTCATCAGTCATCCTTTGAATTTTATTCTGACGATATACGCTTCTGCCTTCCACGCTTAAAGTAGTTATATCTTCGATTTCGTCCTTTAGAGTCAGAATAACTTTTATCTTGCTCATATCAAGCATCTGCTTCCCGCTTTTTTCATCGATACTTACGCAGTGATATTCTATCTGTCCGGCTTGAAGTACTTTGCTTTGGAGAAGGCAGGTTTTGGCTGTTTGAAGGATGTTTTTACTTAAAATCGGGGAGAGCTCATACGAATTTGCCAACTCGTACAGAAACTCTCCCTCGCTTGTCTTATCTATGTATCTTTGAAGCTCTGTTTCCTTTTTTGTCATTTTCCCCTCCAGTTTAGCCTTATATTTGTAATATAACACTTCGCGAAGGGACAAATGTCACTATTTCAGGAGAATTATTTTTATTCGATATAAAAACTGCAAAGCCTAATAAAGGCGGATTTATTGAATTTAAAAGAACATTACTTCAATGGACTGCTTGCGTACTTGCTGATAATCCTCAAGCCAATGTAAATACTTTAATTGCAATTCCATATAATCCTTATGAGCCGAAACCGTATACCAGATGGACTATGGCTGGTATGCTTGATCTTGAGAATGAATTAAAAGTAGCTCATGAATTCTGGGATTTTTTAGGTGGCGAAGGTACTTATAATGATTTGTTGGACATCTTTGAGCGAGTAGGAATTGAATTAAGGCCAGAAATTGACGAATATTTTACTAAGTTCAATCACAAATAAAATTGTGTATCACACCAGTCTATATATACAAGAAATCTGTTGACTAGTCATGTTAAAAAATGGCGCAAAGAGGTAAAAATGAAATATCCATCTTATAGAATTGAAACAAAGCGATGCGTTCTAAGATGCTGGAATCCGGCTGACGCGAAGCTGCTTCACGCTTCGATCACGAAGAATGTGGATCATCTTAAAGAATTTATGCCCTTCGTACATAAAGAGCCTCTTACTGTTGAGGACAGGATTGAGATATTGCGCAGGTTCAGGTCGAATTTCGATGCTTCAAAGGATTTTGTGTATGGTATCTTTAACAGGGACGAATCTAAAGTGATAGGCGGTACGGGACTTCATACTCACAACGGTAAGTATGCCTACGAGATCGGATACTGGATCGATAAGGAAGAATGCGGAAAGGGTATAGTCACGGAAATTTCAAAAGCGCTGATCAAAGTCGGTTTCATGAATGAAGAAATAGACAGGTTCGAGATCAAATGTGTTCCCGAAAATCAGAAAAGTCAGAATGTCCCAAAAAAGCTCGGTTTTAATCTGGAATGTATTAGGAAGAGGGTCAATACGGCTTTTGAAGGAGAGTTCAGGGATTTTATGGTCTGGGTTCTGTTCAGAAGCGAGTATCACGGATTTGAAGACAATGATATAAAAATTTTCGATGTTTTCGGAGATGAGATACCTCTCGTAAAATAATAAAAAAATAATTCATATTTTATAGAAGAGTGCCATTAGATGGCACTCTTCTCGTGTTATATTGCCTAAAATGTTATCGGGAGAATTATTTATGACAGGTAATGAATTGGAAAAATTTGATGAGGGGGTAATCCGAGACAGGATTTATTCTATTAGGGGATATCAGGTGATGCTGGATAGAGATTTGGCTGAACTTTACGGAGTGGAGACAAGGATTCTTAATCAGGCTGTTAAAAGGAACAAGGAAAGGTTTCCTGATGATTTTTGTTTCCAACTTGATGAATCAGAATATGAAAATATAAAATCTTGTATAAAGAGCGAAAATAGGCACAAGAACTCTTTAAGATCACAAATTGTGATCATAGAGGATGCAAAAGGTAGGCACACAAAATATTTGCCATTCGTTTACACAGAACAGGGTGTTGCAATGTTATCAGCTGTATTAAGGAGCGAAACGGCAATAATAATCAGTGTGAAAATTATGAAAGCATTTGTCGAGATGCGTAAATTCATACAGTCAAATGCTCAAGTATTTCAGAGATTGGATCGAGTTGAAGTAAAATTGATTGAAAATGATATTAAATTAGATAAACTATTCAATGCGCTTGAAAGTAAGGAATTACAGCCAAAGCAAGGGATATTCTTTGACGGTCAGATATTCGATGCATACAAGTTTGTGTCTGATTTGTTTCGAAGAGCTGAGAAATCGGTGTTGATCATAGACAATTATATTGACGATACTGTTCTGGTTCTTCTCGTAAAAGTAAACAAGAATGTAAAAGTAACGATCCTGACTCAATCGGTTTCACCACAGCTAAAACTTGACATAGAAAAATTCAGCGAGCAGTATTTTCCGATTGAAATAAGAATATTCAAAAAATCGCACGACAGATTTATAATTATTGACGACTCGGATGTGTATCATTTCGGTGCATCATTAAAAGATCTTGGAAAGAAATGGTTCGGATTTTCTAAGTTCGGGATCGAGGCTGTTGAATTATTAAGCAAGCTAAATGAGTATAAATAAACGGATCGTTTTATCGCTTGACAATAAAAAATAATTGTAGTAATTTGCGGTCGGAATTAAAAAAAAAGTAAGAAAATGAAAATTAATTTACGACATATAGGAATCGCACTGACCACGACCACCTACGAGTTTCGAACCCGGAGGGGGTTGGTATAATTTAACATAATCTAAAAACGGTTTGTTAATAAGCCGCCGGACCCTCGGGTTCAGCGGCTTTTTTTATTGTAAAAAATTAAATTAAAGGAATAAAAAATGAAGAATATTATCGAAAACAGGGATCATCGCAAACTTGGAAAAGAGCTTGATCTGTATAGTTTTTCAGAGGAAGTCGGAGCGGGTCTTGTGTCTTTTCACCCGAACGGAAGTGTCATAAGGTACGAGCTTGAAAGGTTCAGTCAGAAGGCTCATTTGCAAAACGGCTATGAATGGGTTTATTCTCCTCATATCGGTAAGGCAGGTTTGTGGAAAACTTCAGGGCATCTGGATTTCTTTAAGGAAAATATGTATGCTCCGATAAAGATAGATGAGGAAGAATATTATCTTAAGCCGATGAATTGTCCTTTTCATCTGATGATCTTTAAGAACAGGCAGAGGTCATATCAGGAACTGCCGGTCAGGTATGCGGAATTCGGCACTGTTTACCGGTATGAGTTCTCCGGTGCTCTGCACGGGCTGAAAAGGGTGAGAGGTTTTGTTCAGGATGACGCGCATATTATCTGCAGTAAGGATCAGATCTACGGCGAGATACTCCGTGCTCTCAAGTTCAGCCTTTATGTTCTCAGGGCTTTCGGGCTGAATAAGTTCAAGGCTTATATAGCTACTAAACCGGCCGAGAAAGCTATAGGCAGTGATTCAGACTGGGAAATGGCGGTTGAACATTTGAAAAAAGCTGTAAATGAAGTCGGACTGGAATATGAGATCGATGAAGGCGGCGGTGCTTTTTACGGGCCTAAAATAGATATCAAGATAATCGATTTCGCGGGAAATGAATGGCAGTGCAGCACTGTTCAGTTCGATTTCAACCTGCCCGGTAAATTCAAGATGGAATACCGCGGTTCTGACGGAAAATTCCATGTTCCGTATCTTGTGCACCGTGCTTTGTTCGGAAGTATTGAAAGGTTCATAGCCGTACTGCTGGAATTCTATTCGGGCAGTCTGCCGTTCTGGCTGTCTCCGATGCAGGTAATGGTTATCGATATAAACAGTAACCGTTCGGATCACTGCAAAAAACTGGTGCGCAAGCTGAAAGAGGAAGATATGCGTGTAGAACTTTCAGACAATAATGATTCTCTGAGCAGCCGGATCAGGAATGCGGAATTGCGGAAAATTCCTCTGATACTTGTCGTCGGCGATAAGGAAGTTGAGAAAAATGAAGTTTCGGTACGATGCAGGTTCAATCCGAAGCTGAAAGGATCGTACTCGTATGATAAAATTCTTGAAATTATCAGGGTCGAACAGAATAAAGGTAAACCGCAGATCATATTTGAAGATTAGAATGTTGAGTGAGGTGGTCATAAACTGTGACCACCTTTTTTGTTGCATAGAATTTTTAAATAGGTTAAATTCTTTCATGTATGTTAGTGTACTCAACGAAACTGATCAGTAAACGGAGATATCTCTAAATCATGATAAGAATAATTGACATGGATATTAAAAATGAGAAGCATGTCAGTCAGGCTGCAGAGCTGCTTGTGACCTGTTTTGAAGGGGCTTGGCCGGATATGAAGAGCGCTGTTGAAGAAGTGCTGGAATCGGTCTCTGATGACAGGATCAGCAGGATCGCAGTGGATGAGAACGGCGATGTTGCAGGCTGGATCGGAGGTATCGAGCAATATGACGGCCATGCTTGGGAACTTCATCCTCTCGCAGTGAAGGCGGATATGCGGAAAAAAGGTATCGGGCGGATGCTTGTTCTTGATCTTGAAGATAAGGTTCTTGAGAAAGGCGCGTTCACAATATATTTAGGATCGGATGATGAGCATTGCAGGACGAATGTCGGCGGGATCGATGTTTATCCCGATATTTATGATCAAATGAAGAATATTAAAAGCACTTCGGATCATCCTGTGGATTTCTATAAGAAACTCGGCTATACTGTCGTCGGATTAATTCCTGATGCGAACGGCTTCGGTAAACCGGATATTATTATGGCAAAGAGGCTAAAAAAGTGTGAATGAAATAATTAAAATAACGGAAAGGAGTCTGGAATGAAGATATTAGCGGTCATTAGCAGTGCGAGGAAAGAAGGAACAGGCGCGAAAATTGCTAAAGCGGTTTGCGATGAGGCGGTCAGGAATGGTTCTGAGGTTGAATATGTATATCTTTATGATTTGGATTTCAAATCATGCGGAAACTGCCAGATGTCAGATTCTGATCCGGGTTTCTGTACAAAGAAAGACGACCTTGTTCCGGTAATGAAAAAACTGGTTGAAGCTGACGCTTTAGTATGGGCGGCTCCGATCTATATGGATTATATATGCGGAACATCCAAGACATTTCTCGACAGGTTCTGTATATTCGTCGAACCTGATTTTACCGTTAACAGAACACCGGGAAAGAAAGCCGTTGTTATAATTACCAGCGGAGCTCCGGCCGATAATTACAAGGCCGTTACGGAAAGCGTCTGCGGAACTTTATCGGGATTTTTTAAAATGGAGATCGCAGGCAAGATAAGCTGCGGCGGACAGATGAATTACGGACAGGAAATTCCCGCTGAAATGATGGCGCAGGCTAAGGAAGCAGGGAAAAAACTAGTATAGATATTATTTATATTAGGGAGGTTAGTATGCTTGGAAAAGACACATACGCGAACGGTCAGAAGATATATGTTCTTTCGGGTAAAAAGCTGACTTATTACTATAAAAGCGGCAAGCTTAAAGCTGAGGGTCCGTACATTAATGAGCTATTTGAAGGCGAATGGAAATTTTATCGCGAAACCGGGCAGTTGTGGGAAATCGGGCATTTTATGAATAATTTAAAGCACGGTTCGTGGGTCAGATGGGACAGGAGTGATAAGATCGAGTATGATGAGAATTTTATTGAAGGTAAGATCGTGAAGAAGAAAAAGTAATAAATTAGGGGTCATGTTATGAGAAATTGGATTATGTCATTAATGTTCGTATTTACAATTGCATCCTTCGGGCAGCTTTCGGCAGATGAAAATATTGCTCATTACCCGAGTTATGAAGTATCAGCCGGAGCAGGATATCTTGAGCTGTTTTATGGAGGATTAAGGATAAATGCCGCTGAAGGTATATGGTTCGGATTAAGAGCCGGTTCTGTGCCTGATGAAATGCTTGAAAATACTCAGGCTCTTTCTTTTGACGTTTACTTTTATCATTCCAAATACAAGTCTTTATATATAAAACCCGGTGTTACACTTAATTTCTCGGAATCTGATGATGAAAAAAGCACAAACGGATGGTTTAATTTACAGGCGGGAAAAAGTTTCAGAATCTCAGAAAGAACGGGTATCAGGCTGGATGCCGGGATTAATTATCTTGTTTTTGACAAAGTAGATGAAAAGAAAGATGCGGAAGAACCCTTTCTTGATGATCTAGACATTAACTTTTTTCCGGGTATAAACCTGGAATTCTATTTGTTATTGTAAAAGGAACTAAATAATGTCTGAATTAGTCGCAAAATTATCAGTAAAACGAACACTTTTCAAGATGGCTTTCCCGATGCTTGTGGGAACCTTCGCGATGAATACATATAACCTCGCCGACACTTATTTCGTGTCTAGGCTGGGCACTGTTCCGTTGGCCGCGATGGGATTTACTATGCCTGTCGTTATGATGCTGACTTTTATAGCCGGCGGAATAGGTACCGGAGTAACAACTCTGACATCCCACGCTCTCGGGCGCAAAGATCACGCTTCAGCATCCAGGCTCGTTACTCACGGAGTTATTCTTGTCGTGATCCTTTCGGTACTGCTGGCCGCGGCGGGTTATTTTTCTGTAGATTACATTTTCTCGAAGCTTGGAGCAGACGAGACTACGATGCCGTTAATAAAAAGTTATATGAACACCTGGTATTTCGGAGCCGTGTTCATGGCTTTTCCGATGATGGGCAACGGGATCATGATATCGTTGGGAGAATCAAAGCAGGCGAGCGCTTTTATGGCTACCGGAGCGCTTCTAAACTGCGTACTCGATCCGATGTTCATATTCGGATGGTTCGGACTTCCGGCGATGGGCATTTTAGGAGCTGCGCTCGCAACCGTGATCGGACAGGCAGTAACTTCTGTTTGGCTGTTCTACCTTCTTTTTAAAAAGCACAAACTGCTTAAACTTAAAGAGCCTGAAACGGGTCATTTTTTCAGGTCATGCAAAAAGATAATGGGATTTGCCATTCCTGGCAGCATAAGCATGATGCTGATGCCGTTATCCGCTGCGGTCGTTACTGCGCTTATAAGCAGACACGGTATTGAAGCCGTAGCCGCCGCAAGCGCGGCCGGAAGGATGGAGATGTTCGCTTTCGTGATCCCGATGGCTCTCGGAATGTCATTAGTGCCGTTCGTCAGCCAGAATTACGGCGCCGGCAGGTTCGACAGGATACATCAGGCTAAAATATATTCAATAAAGTTCGCATTCTATTACGGATTCTTCATAGCCGCCGTATTTTATACAAGCGCGCCTTACTTAGCGCAGATATTTACAAATGATCCTAAAGTCATAGAAATATTCGTTCTGTATGTCCGTACAATATCGTTCGGCTATGGAATGATGGAGATCCACCGCTACAGCGGATTTTTCCTGACCGGAATCCACAAGCCGGTCCTTGCCACAGTGCTCAATATTGTAAGGATCCTTGTTTTACTGATACCTCTTTCGATACTCGGAAGCAGTTTGTTCGGCATAAGGGGAATCTTTTCAGCAAGGCTCATAACGGATATTTCAGCAGGCATAATAGGAATGATCTTAATTGCAAAAATGCTGAAGTATAAAAGGGATCATTCCAAAATAAATGTATGATACAACTTCAAGTTGGAATTTTATTTTCTTTAAAAAAGTAATTTAAACGTTTATATTTAACTTCTAATTTAACTGAAGGCTGAATGAAACAATTGATCGAATTAACGGCCGGAAAGCCGATATACGGCGGGAAATGCCTGTCCGAATATGAAGGCAGAAAGGTGATGCTCGAAAGAGCTCTGCCCGGCGAAAAGGTACAAGCTTATGTTAAGAAAAGAAAGTCAGGATACATCGAGGCTGTCGCCAAAGAGATAATCGAAAGATCCCCTCACAGAAAAGAATCCGACTGCCGGTATTATCCCACCTGCGGAGGCTGTAAGCTCAGAGACGTGGAGTACGACTATCAGACTTACATAAAGGAAGAGGTCGTGAAGGACTGCGTTCGCAGGATCGGAAAAGTAATTGACTGCGAAATGCACCCTATAATAAAATGTAAGATTCATAATAATTACCGTAACAAAACAGAATTTACATTCTCGAAACTGAGATATTATACAGAAGAAGAAAAAGGGTTGGAGGAAGAAGGATTCACGCTCGGATTTCACGCTCCGAAATTTTTCAGCAAGGCTATAGATATCGATCATTGCAATCTGCAGACCGATCTGATGAACAGAGTTTATCAATCACTGAGAAAAACGCTTAGATCATCGGGGCTGGAACCTTATGATGTTGTTCAGCATACCGGATTTTTAAGATATATGGTCATCAGAAAAACGAATGACGACCGGATAATGATCAATCTGATTACAAAATCAAGAAAATTAAAAGAGATCAAAGATATCGCAGACAGGCTGTTCTCGGAATTCCCCGAATTAGCTTCTTTCATTAATACGATAAATTCAGGGTTGTCATCCACAGCCTACGGAGAGGAAAGCATTCTTATACGGGGAACCGAAACGCTGATCGATACGATAGGCGGTTTGAAATTCGAACTGAGCTGCGACACTTTCTTCCAGGTCAATCCGGAGCAGGTGACTAAACTTTACGATACAGTTATCGATTACGCGGGATTTAACGGTTCTGAGAATGTTCTCGACCTTTACTGCGGTGTAGGTACGATAGCTCTTTACATAAGCGGACGCGTAAAAAGCGTCACGGGATTCGAGCTTGTTGAGAACGCCGTTATCAACGCAAAGAGAAACGCAGGGCTGAACGGGATATCTAACTGTAAATTCGTTTCCGGCGATATGCTGAAACTTGCAAAGGACGGCGAACTTTTTAAGGAAAATTTCGATGTGATAATAACCGATCCGCCAAGAGACGGAATGCATCCCAAGGTAGTTGAAGCACTTATAGGTTCTAAAGTGCCGAAGATCGTTTATGTGTCCTGCAACCCGTCAACATTCGGGCGTGATGTCCAGCTTCTTGAGGAAGGCGGATACAAGCTTATAAAAGTTCAGCCGGTAGATATGTTCCCACATACTTTCCATGTGGAGACCGTAGGTCTTTTGGTAAAGAATCAGGAATAAGGAATAAATAATGGGACTGCCTGTACATCTTCAGAGATATCTGGACTATAAGAAAAAAGGAACGCCTCCCGATACAGGAACTTTAAAAAATATCGAAGAATCAAAGCTGATATTTTTTACAAAACTTTTCGCAGCGACAGCTCAGATAGATGGTGAAGTTACCGAAGATGAACGGTCCTATATACTCGAATTCTACTGGATGAACTATCCCGACAGCATAGCTTTTTACCTTTTCGACAGATTCAATGATTACGTAAATCAGAAACTGACTTTAAAAAACTTCAGTCAGAGCAAATACAGCGGCATCTCATACGGCGAAAAGCTGTTCGTTTTTTTCAAGATACTCGAATTTCTTGATATTCAGAACGTTTCGAGGCTGAAAACCGAAACGGGAAGAAAGGTTTCCGCCATTCTCGGTATCGATCAGGCCGATTTTGAAATGGGAAAAGAGCTATATCTGAGCGGTTCTATATCTCCGTCAAAATATTCAGGCTCAAGGATGAAGTTTCTCTATTTTTCAGATGAGAAGGAGGCTTCGGATATATTTCTGCCTTTTGAAGGTCTGAGAGTCATTCTTTTCAATGAAGGAAATTTCAATTTCATGGTAAAGTCGGATGGGAATTCATCGGTTTCTACCGGTAACTGCCTGTTAAAACCGATGGCTGCTGTAAGCATGATCTACGGATCTAATATAAGGATTAACGATTATTTTATCGAATCTGAGGACATAAAACTTTATCTTAAGATCAAATACAACCTTTATCCCGATAAGGAATTTTACGTAAACAACATGCCGGAAGAGATCATTCTGGAAAAACAGAAAAAGGGTTTCAGCACGGCTAAAGTTCTGATGACAGGCTGCAAGATCATCATAACACCTCTCGATAAAACAACTTCGATAAGCGTAAATGAAAGAGAATGTAAATTCGAGACATATGTAAACGTTAACGATTTCGTAAAGATAAACGACAGTTTTATCAACCTGAGAAAGCTGAAATATCAGGAGTATTTTGACAATGAGTATATAAAGCTGGACAGTAAAAGGGACGAATACAGGCTTTCTAACGATCAGGGAGCAGAAATTCATATTTCTGATGCTTCGGAATCATTGTGGGAAAGCAGGATAACGAATAAAGACGGCAGCCATTTCCTGAACACTGGAGACTGCCCGCATCCGTTCTGGATAATCCGGGATAACGTGGATTTTCAGATAAACAGGCAGTCGGGTATATTCGGCAGAAGTGTAAAGAAGCGGAAAAAGTTCAGGCTGAAGAACGGCGACATTATTTTCATTCAGGGTAATGTTCTAAAGCTCAATTTTGATGCGGGGCTTTTCGAGAAAACATATTTCCGATACATCACCTACAGTGTGGAAGGGCTGGAATATTCGTTCAAAAATAGAACGAAGATCGTTGACGGGATCTCCTGCGAGGTCGATCACGGCGATCTTGTGTGCATAATGGGTCCCAGCGGAGCCGGCAAATCTACGCTTTTAAAGATCCTGTGCGGCATGATAAAACCGCAGAAAGGCACGATCCATACCGATAATTTCGATTTCTTCGAATACTATGAAAAGATAAAACGGTTCATCAGCTACGTTCCGCAGGATGATGTCCTGTTCGAGAATCTCACTGTTTACGAGAACCTGTATTATAATGCGAGGCTGAGATACCCTAAGCTCAACGGTAAAAGCATATCTGAACGAGTGCTGTCCGTCATACGGGAGACCGGTCTTTCCGATAAAATGAATTTAAAGGTCGGTGCGGAATCGGAAAGGGTTCTGAGCGGAGGCGAAAGGAAAAGGCTGAACATCGGACTCGAGCTTCTGTCTGATTCGAACATTTACTTTTTTGACGAGCCGACCTCAGGACTTTCATCAAAGGATTCCGAGAAAGTCGTTGAACTGCTCAAAAAGCTTGCGGTAAAGGGAAAAATAATCTTCGCCGTGATCCATCAGCCGGGCTACAAAATATACAACAAATTCAATAAAGCTCTGATACTTGACCACGGCGGAAAGCTCGCATTTTACGGCAGCACCTATAACGCGATCCAGTATTTCAGGCAGTACAACAGGTACAACAGTTATTTCACTGACATGAGCATAGGAAAAAATGATCCTGACATTCTTCTTGATACTCTCGAAGAACCTTTAAGGGATGTTGACGGATCGGTGCTGCCGGAAAGAAAATTCAAGCCGGAATTCTGGAAAGAAAAATTTACAGAATACATAAAAGAGCTCAGGCCTGTAAAGATACCCACAAAAGATATTGTGAACGACGTACCGTCAAAGAATTACGATCTTGAAGGGAAATTAACTCAGTTCGTCATTCTGTTTAAAAGGAATTTTATTAACAAGCTGCGGAACAGATCGAATATTATAATTACATTTCTGGAAGCTCCGCTTCTGGCAGCTGTTGTCGGTTTTATTTTAAGGTATATTCCCGCCAGTGAATATTCGCTTTATAACAACATCCATCTGCCTACTTTTCTTTTTCTGACGGTCATAATCGGTATATTTCTGGCCATGTCGAACAGCTCGGACGAGATCATCAAGGATACGGAGATAATCAGACGCGAGAAAATGCTGGATATCGAATTTTTAAGGTATTACGTATCAAAATTCTCCACGCAGATGATATTCGCCACAATCCAGAACGTTCTTTTCATCACGGTCAGTTTCTTGTTTTTAGAGATCAGAGAACTTCACCTGTATTATCTTGCTTTTATGACGGTTATCTCAGCCGTCGGGATCTCTCTGGGATTTTTCATATCATCGATCCCGGGGCTCAGCGTAAAAGCCGTGCAGAATATTATTCCCTTAATTCTCATCCCGCAGATAATATTCGGCGGAGCGCTGATCCAGTATAAAGAGCTAAATACTTCTCTGACGATATATCAGAATTCACCGATCCCTGAGGTCTGTCAGGCGATGCCTTCGCGCTGGGCTTACGAAGGACTGCTGGTAATGCAGGATACATATAATTCGTATCATTCAGCCAAAGATATTATGCAGAATTCATTGGACGAGCATATTAAAAAAGAAAAAAGCGGTTTATCAAAAGAAGAGATACAGTCATATAGAACCGTCAAGGAAAGGATGCTGGAGAAGGACATTTCCGATTTCAGGCGCAGGTATATGTCCGAGTACGGCAATATGGAGGTTCACAGGACGGTTATTTCAGGGGATGACAGGTTTAAGATGGAGTATGAAGCGCTTTCGTATGCTTATCCTCTAATGACAGAAACTGAAAAACATCAGAAGATCATATATCCGATATTCACGCGTGAGAAAATGGTACCGTTCCTGAATATGAAAGTCAATACTTCCGTTTATAACGCGATAATAATGATATTTATGGGATTTATTATAAATTTCGCGGCTTACTGGATGCTTTCGAGAGGTGATTTTTTCAGAATGATTTTCGCGGCGTTCAAATTCAGAAAAAAGCTGCGGCGAAAAGTATAAAGGGTATCATAGTGGCTAATAGAGATATCGTCATCCCCCTCCATGCCAGGTTCAATGATACTTCGTGCGCTTCTGATATTCCCTTATACATAATGAACGCCCACCACATATAGACTGCGAAATTTAATAACGGCGAGCTTATCGGAAAAACAGATGTCAGCAGTATTACCGATGAATAGCAGAATATCCTTACAGTCGCTTCGAATCCGTTCCCCGCGATCTTCATCGTCAGAAGTATCAGATGCCAGTATGCAGCCAGAAGGAACATGAAACCGAAATTGGCGAATATGCTTACGGGTATATCCCAGAGGGTGGCCTCTTTATCGAACATGCTTTTGAAAACCTCAGCCTGAGTCTTTAATTCGGGACTGCTTTCCAGAGCTTTTGTGATCTGTTCCGCCGGAGATTCAATAATATTATATTTAATGTATATATAATTCATTACGTTGCTGACCGTCAGCACTATTAATAAGAATATAAATGGATATCCGAGGCCTTTATTCACGTGCATTCTTCTGAAAAAATCGGACGGGGTTCTTACGAGCATATATACTGTGAGCCCGAAAGATTTAAAAAATCCGTATTTCTTCTGTTCTTCAAAAGGTATGTTTTCGTAGCTGATTTCCTTTTCGATCTCTTCTGTCATCTGTCTTCCTTTACCGCGAATCCGAGTCCGTCGCCGATGGATAGTATCTGCGTTTTAAATCCTTTCAGAGAGGCGAATTTTTTATTGAATTCTCTCAGAGATGAAGTCACGCCTCTGGGGTCATCACCTGCTTCTTCCGAGATCACTGCGCCTTTCCAGAACAGGTTATCCGCGATTATTACTCCTTTAGGATTTAAATGACAGGCTGCGTAATCGAGATACGCGCCGTATCCCTTTTTATCGGCATCTATGAATATCAGATCGAAATTCTCGTTCAGCTCCTTTATAATGTCATTCCCGTAGCCCGTGAGAAGACTTATCTTGTCTTCGACTCCGAACTTTTTGAAGTTCTCCGCGGCACTCTGATGATTGTCCGCACGGTAGTCGATCGTATATATCTTCCCTTTTTTCATTGCTTTTGCCATGACTATTGCAGAATAGCCGGCGTTGGTTCCTATTTCGAGTATTTTTTCGGGTTCCGACAGAGTTATGACCTGCGACAGGAACATTGCTACGTCGCGCCTGATGACGGGATGTCCTTTTGCTGCGAGTTCATTATAGAGTCCGTCCGTTTTCTGCGGTTTGAGGTCGAGGAGTTTATTTATGTAAGATTCAGTCTGCCGGGCCATTGCTTTTATTCCATGAATTAAGGCCTAAATATAATGTATGATTATATAATTATCAAATTCATTAAATTCTATATACCCGGCATATATTCATTTCGGATCTCATCCTGCAACCATTAATATCACTCGCATGTCATCCTCCAAAAAAATATCGGCATTAATCATATGATGATTTGGAGATTAACCGTAACGGCACGATCTTTGATATTTTTTCTCCGGATATAAGGCTCGTTCAAATAATCACTGCCGGTCTCGCATATTTAAAATAACACTTGACATCACAAAAATAATGTTGTAAATTACTTTAGATTTTAAAGTTCTTTAAAGTGGTGCAAAAAAAAACAAATGATAAAACAAAACAAAAGGGAGAAAAAATGGAAAACAAAAACGCGGCGCAGGAAAATCTTGAATACATCAAACAGGTGATCCTTGATTCAAAGAATATAATTAAAGACAGAGGTGACGTAGCGATACTCTGGGGAGTAGTGATAATAACTGCTCAGCTGTCAAGTTTTTTTATGCTGATATCAGACATTGGCAGACACATCGGACTAATGTGGATCTTTGTGATCGCTGCCGGTTGGATACTCACTTTTATTATGGGTAAGAAAAAGGAAAAAAGAGGTGTGTCCACAAGCGCGCTTAAAATCGATGCGGCTACATGGATATCAACCGGAGTGTCAATGACAGTAGTCGGCTTTGCCGGTACTTTCTCCGGAATGATCGGATGGCAGGCGATTAATCCATTAATGGCTATGTTTCTTGCAAATGCATTTTTCATCACAGGAATGGTGTATAACACAAAGATCTTTAAATTTGCTGCTTTAGGCTGGTGGGTCGGTGCAATAGTTCTGTTCTGGATCCCGAATGATTACATTGAATACACTTTCATCGTTTTCGCTGCGATGATGCTCTTATTCCAAACGATACCGGGCATTATGCTGTACATTAAATATAAAAAAGAAGAGGTAAAATAATGACAGGCTTCGACTCAAATCTTCTGGATGAATTAATTCATTCAAAGCTCAGGCTGGGGATAATGAGCATGCTTGTTAGTGTTGAATATGCGGAGTTCAGTATAATAAAAAACAAGCTTCAGGCCACTGACGGCAATCTGAGCGCGAATTTACGGAAGCTGGAGGAAGCGGGATATATCGGGGTCGAGAAAACGTTCGTTGACAGAAAACCTCAGAGCAGATATTCGATCACCGATAAGGGAAGGACAGCTTTCGAAAACTATATAGCTAATCTGGAAAAACTGATAAAGAACTAAAAAGGGGAGAAAATGAGAATAATAATAATAATGTTAATTGCGTTTGTTTTTGTTTTATGCGCACAGGACACAACAAAAGTAAAGATCCAGAATAATCTTGATGAAATACAGAAGATCGAAATAATTTCAGGGGATACCGTCAAGACCATCGAGAAAAAGATCATAATTAACGGAAAAGATCATCACGGAAAAGGCTATTCATACGGAGGATACGGCGGATTCATGGCGGGTTTCAATACCTTAGATCTTTCAAAGCTTAATAAAAGCCTGAAGGACCACGGGTACAAAGAATTCGACGAAACGCTTTTTACTACCGGCGGCGGAGGATGCGGGATATTCAGGAATTTCATTATAGGCGGTGAAGGGCACGGGAATATTCCTATGTCAAGATCAGGCAGTAATGATTCCACAGACGCGCAGATCAAATACGAATCTAGTCTTACTTATGAGTACGGAATGTTCACTCTGGGTTATATTTTCTACAAGAACAACAGCATTTTCAGCTATGTGTCGGGCGGTTTTGGAGGAAGTACTATCGAGATGCATATAATCGAAGATATTCCTGTTGAGTTCGGAGATCTTCTGGACAATCCGAAGAGGGAGTTCATTCTGAAGAAAGAGACATACCTGCTCGATCTTTCCCTCGGTGCGAATTATAAGATCGGTAAGGGAGGGTATTTTCTGATCGGGTTTAAAGGCGGATATGTGTTCGATTTTACGAACGAGGACAATTTTAATAATATTCTGGACTGTCCTGATCTCGGTCTTTCAGGTCCGTATATTAAGCTGTTCATCGGCGGTGGGGGTGGTATCTTGTAAAAAATTAAAGGGCGGTTTATGTGAACTGCCCTTTTTTTATTATTCAATATACCTGATATAACTTCATTCCGGATCTCATCCTGCATACATTAATCTCAATCGCTTCTTTGCTAAGAGTGTCGTACCTGCGAAAGGGAAGATGTAACGGATATCGATCCATAACGAATTATATCAGGTATAAATTTGTTACTTGTTCGATATATACTCGTCATATCATTTTTATAAGCAGACCGCAAACGGCTAAGCCGGCATTAATATCACTCGCATATCATCCTCCAAAAAAATATCAGCATTAATCATATGATTATTTGGATCTGAATCGTACCGGCACAATCTTTGATATTTTTTTTCCGGATATACGGCTCGTTCAAACGATAAAGCGAGGATGCGTTCCTGCTCATAAAAATATATCACTCGTCTTTTACTTATGTCGAGCGTCCTATTGATTAAGTTCATCGCTCAAAATCCTGCGCACTGAATGCTCTGCATGAAGTCTGATCGAGTCGAATATCGGGATCTCGAGATGTTCTTCAGATATCAGCAGCGGAATATCAGTGCAGCCCAGAATTATCCCTTCAGCCCCGTTCCTTTCCAGCCTGTTAATAATTTCAATAAATTTTTTCCTTGAAGATTCCCTTATCTGTCCGTGGACCAGCTCTCCGAAGATAACATTATGAATAGTGTCCCTGTCGATCTCGCCGGGAATAATAACATCGATGCCGTATTTTTCCTTAAGCACATCCTTATAAAAATCCTTTTCCATAGTGAATTTAGTACCAAGGAGGCCGGCTTTTTTAATAAACCTGCTTTTAGCTTCTTCACCGACAGTCTCGGCAATATGAAGGAATGGGACTTTTGTAGCATTTATTATCGCATCGGCGCAAATATGAAGTGTGTTCGTACAAAGAACGATAAGGTCAGCCCCGCCGGCTTCAAGCTTTCTCGTAACATCAGCGACTATCAGATTAAGTTCATCCCATTTTTCTTCGTTCTGCAGCCTGACGATCTCGTCAAAATCCACGGTGTACATAATACTTTTGCAGCAGTGGTATCCCCCTAAAATGTCGTTCACCCTGTTATTGATCAGTTCGTAAAAAAGCTTTGACGACTCGTAGCTCATTCCGCCTATAATGCCCAGTGTCTTCATACGATCTCCTTTTGGTTTTCACTTGTCTTAAATATAGGTACGGGAGCAGTTCAAAACAAGGCAATTGTTTATTTTATTGTAATTGCATGATAAATTTTTTAGATTTAAAGCATTACACCGGAGCCGGAAATGGATAAAGGTCTGATCATCATAAATACTGGAGACGGAAAAGGGAAAAGCACAGCTGCGTTCGGAACTGCTTTCAGAGCGCTCGGTCACGGCTGGAAAGTATGCGTGATCCAGTTCATAAAATCGCCTTCGGAGTACGGCGAAGTAATATCGGCAGAAAAATTCCCCAACCTCGAATGGTACACCGAAGGCAGAGGTTTCACATGGAATTCAGACGATCTGGAAAAAGATAAGGCTGTCTCACAGAAAGGATTCGAGTTGGCGAAGCAGAAAATTGGTTCGGACAAATACGACCTGATAATCCTCGATGAGATCACATATCTTACCAATTACAAATTTATAGATATTGAAGATCTTCTCAAAGTTCTAAAGAATAAGCCCTGTAGGCTCAATATCATCCTCACCGGAAGGAACGCCGATCCAAAGCTGATCGAAATTGCAGACACAGTTACCGAAATGAAGAAGATCAGGCACTGCTTTGATAAAGAAATAAAAGCAAAGAAGGGGATAGAGTTTTAAGGTTTACATAAACAAAAGCAGGCTGCCTGCCATAACTATCATGCCTGAAACAAGACCATAAACTGCCACGTGATGCTCACCGTATTTTTCTGCGGTCGGCAGAAGCTCATCGAGGGAGATGAACACCATTATTCCTGCTACTCCGGCGAAGATCACGCCGAATACTGCGGGTCCGAAGAACTGTCTGAATATAAAATACCCTATAAGCGCACCGAGAGGTTCTGATAATCCCGACAGGAATGAAAGCCAGAAAGCTTTCTTCCTGCTTTTAGTGGCGTAATAAATAGGGACAGAGACCGCAATACCTTCCGGTATGTTGTGAATGGCTATAGCTGCCGTTATGCTTATTGCAAGGGTCGGTTCCTGTAATGCACTAATGAAAGTGGCCAGCCCTTCCGGAAAATTGTGTATGCCTATTGCAAGCGCGGAGAATAAGCCCATACGCATGAGTTTCTTGTCATCCGTGTTTTGAACGCAGTCGGCAGGGCAGTGAGGTTCGTGAGGGTTTTCATAAGAAGGCACGAGTTTATCAATGACAGCTATCAGAGCCATTCCACCGAAAAAGGAGAGGGTTGTGAAATAATATCCTTTTTCAGCCCCGTAAAATCCCGTCAGCGATTCACGCGCCTTATCGAAAATTTCCACAAGCGAGACATATATCATTACACCAGCGGAAAATCCCAATGATCCTGCCAGAAATTTCGGGTTGAAGCCTTTCGACAAAAATGCCATAACGCTTCCTACACCAGTCGAAAGTCCGGCAAAGAGCGTTAGTGCGAACGCGAATATTATGTTCGTATTATCCATGTAGAGTAATTTAAGAAATAAGTAAATTTATGCAATATGAAAATTGACACGCATCATATAAAAAGATATATTTATTATGTATATTCATTTTAATTATGAGGGCAGGTTATGGAAGATAAAGATAAACTCAGGGAAATTTTACGCATCAGTCTCGAACTTAACGGGATCAACGATCTGGACATTCTTCTGGAAAGGATACTTCTTGAAGCGAGGCGATCAACAGGTGCAGATGCGGGAACGATATATACAAAAGAAGGGAACGAGCTTCAGTTCAGACACGCTCAGAACGACACTCTGCAGGCAAGACTTAAAAAAGGCGACAAGCTGATTTATACATCCTATACAGTTCCTGTCAACAGAAATTCAATAGCCGGGTATGTCGCAGAAACGGGTGAAAGTCTGAACATAGTGGATGTTTATGATATTTCAGGAACGGAATACAAATTTGACGGCAGGTATGATGAGAAATCCGGATACAAAACAAGCTCAATGCTGACCGCTCCGATAACAAGCGGTTCGGGCGAGATACTGGGTGTAGTACAGCTGATAAATAAATTCACGAACATGGGCGACATTATCGAGTTCTCGCAGGACGATGAGCTGTTTTTAAAACATTTCGCACAGACTTCAGCCTCGGCACTTCAGAAAGCGAGGATGACGAGAACGCTTCTGATGCGCATGATCCAGATGGCGGAACTCCGTGATCCGAAAGAGACCGGCGCGCATGTGAACAGAGTGGCGGCTTATTCTGTCGAAATATACGAAAGATGGGCTGCTAATAAAGGCATCCCCAAATCGATCATAGACAGGAACAGGGACATTTTGAGAATGGCGGCGATGCTTCACGACGTAGGTAAGGTAGGCATATCTGACGTGATACTTAAAAAACCCGCCAAACTTACGCCTGACGAGTATGATATAATGAAGCTTCATACTACTTTCGGATCAAGATTATTTTCTAATTTCGAATCGGACTTCGACAGAATGGCTTCCGTTATAGCGGGTACGCACCATGAGAACTGGGACGGTTCGGGATATCCCGACAAGCCGAAAGGAGATGAAATACCTGTTTTCGGACGTATCGTTGCGGTCGCCGATGTGTATGACGCCCTGTCATGTAAAAGAGCATATAAGGAAGCATGGGCCGAAGAAGATGTTTTAAACGAGATAAAAAAGCTTTCCGGATCAAAATTCGATCCTGAAGTAGTAGATGCTTTTATGGCTTCTCTTGATGTTATTAGGTCGATAAGCGAAAACTATAAGGATACAGAATAAAATAAAAAACCCCGAAATAATCGGGGTTTTTCGTGAGAGAGGACGGATTCGAACCGTCGACCATCGCCTTAAAAGGGCGGTGCTCTACCTACTGAGCTACTTTCCCATCCGCTTTAAAAAAGCAGTGCCAAATATAAAAATTTATAGTTCCTATGTCAAGTATTTTTTTGTCATTCAGACATTAAAATATGTATTTCGAACCTGCATCTTTGTCAATCATTCAGCTTGAGTTCAAAGATCTTCGGCCAGAATTTTCCCGTTACAAAAAAATGTCCGTTCCTGAATGCGATACCGTTAAGAACGTCAGCTTCATAATACTCCTGAGGTGAAAGAAGTCCCGAAAGGTCATATTTTTTTACGATCATTCCCGTTAAAGGATCGATACAGACTATAAAATTATACCCCCATAAGTTCGCATAGATCTTTCCGTCGGCATACTCGAGTTCGTTAAGATTTTTGCATGAGACGCCATTCGAGTCTTTGACAATTACGGTTTTTGTTACATTAAAACTTTCAGGATTTCTGAAATAGAGTTTTTCCGAGCCGTCGCTCATGATAAGCTCAGTACCGTCATTGCATATACCCCAACCTTCTCCGCTATAGGAAAATTCTCTCAACTTTGAAAGATTTGAACTGTCATAAACATAACCTTTTTCGTTCTGCCAGGTAAGCTGAAATATTTGACCGTTAAGCTCAGTTATGCCTTCTCCGAATACATCTGAAGGGATCGATATTTCTTTATATATCTGAGGCGTGAAGATGTTGTAAGAGATCACTTTAGAATAATATTCCTTTCCGGTGCTTTCCAGAAGAGTATCGCCCTTAAATTCGAACCCCTGAGTAAAAAAAGATGTGTCGTGCGGATAGATATTTATAATTTCGTAATCAGCTGCGGGCGGTGTTACATCTGCAGATGGTTTATCATTGCTGCATCCTGCGAAAATGATTATGACCGTAAGAATGAAAGTAAGCTGTTTCATTTTTTCCTTTTTAGTTCGTTAAGCCTGTCGATGACCTTTTCCAGTATGTCAAAATCCGATGTTTTCGTAGCGGATCTGATGCCGTCGAGTCCCGGATTTGAATTCACTTCAAGAAATACGGGGCCGTTCTGTGTCCGGATAAAATCAACTCCGGCGATCTCCAGACCGAATGCGCGCGTGATCTTCAGGCACTGCTCTTTCTCAGTGTCTGTGAGTTCAGCTCTTTTTACAGCGGCGCCCCTCTTGTAATTCGCCCTGAAATCCCTGTCGGAATTAGTTCTTTTCATTGATGCGATGATCTCGTCGCCGAGAATGAACACCCTGAAATCGGATACCGTATTGTCTTCAGACCGAACGAACTCCTGGATCAGAAAGATCTCGTTCCTGTTCGTGTTCCAGATATAATCTATTATCGAGATCAGCTGTTTTATATCGTAAACGAGAAGTGTCGAACTTCCGAGCGATCCGAAAATGTTCTTAATTATAAGAGGAAATGCGAATGAAGATGTAATTCTATCTATATCTTCGGTTCTCCGGATTATTGCTGATCTTGTGATCATTACGTTCAGATCCGACATAATCTGTAATGAAAGCAGCTTGTTTCTCGCTTTCATGATAGCATCGGGAGAATTTACTACCGGGATATTGCGTTTCATAAATTCTTCCACGACATAATATTCCGCGTTGCTTTTCTCTCTGACAGACAGTCTGTTCAAAATAATGTCGTATTCTTCCGGATCGAAAGGCTGCCCGTTATACGATAAGACTGAGCGTCCGTTCTCAATTATCAGATTGAATTCGCCGTTCTTAAAAAGATCGACCTGATGACCTTTTTTTATACCTATATTCTGAAGCTCGATTATATTCGGGAAGAAGTCGCATTCGGATATTGTCGCCGTTAAAATGCCCAGCTTCATATTTTCTTCTGTTTTAATAAAGGTTTTTTCTGACCGCTCTTCAGCTTGAAGATCTCATCCCTAACAGACGCGGCCATTTCGTAATTCTCAGTCTGAAGCAGCATATCGAGCTTCTTTTTGAGTTCAGCAGCTTTTTGCTCGTCAGTCAGGCTGACTTTATCGTTCCGGCTGATGTCGTTTCCGGTAAGGCTGAAAATATACTGCCTTATCTCATCCTTGAAGAATTCATAGCACCCGCTGCAGCCGACTACACCGTCTTTAATTATTCTTTCGGATGTTATTGAACATTGCGGACATTTTCTTGTTTTATGACCGTGCGTATCGGTGTTGTGGTTTTTTAATATCATTCCTGAAGTGAGAAGGTTTAATGTACCCAGAAGAAATTCATTCAAAGACTGCCCCATAGCGCCCTGCCTGATCTCCGGATGTTCTTTTACAAAAGTCTGAAAGCAGCCGGCGCAGAGATTAAGTTCTTCGGAATTCTTATCGCCCTGAATGACTATTTTAGTCACAACATTTGGCGAACCGCATTTATCGCATTTCATTTCAGATCACTCCGTCAACGATATTTACTATTCTGTCAGCTTTATCGGCGAGATTTTTGTCGTGAGTAACTACAATGAAAGCGGTTTTGTTCTCCCTAGCAAGGTTCCACATAATCTCATGAAGCATTTCTGAAGATTGATTGTCAAGGTTGCCTGAAGGTTCGTCTGCCAGTATCAGTGAAGGTTTATTAATGATAGCTCTTGCGAAAGCTATCCTCTGCTGCTCTCCGCCTGAGAGCTCAGCGCTTTTATGCAGCTTTCTGTCAGAAAGCCCTATCGATTCAAGGAGCTCTTCAGCTTTTTTTAATAAAGCCGACCGGTCTTCTCCTCTTATCAGTCCGGGAAGCATAATGTTCTCGATCGCGGTAAATTCGGGAAGAAGATAATGGAACTGAAAAACGAATCCCAGATTTTCGTTCCTGAAACGCGCGAGTTTCCTGTCATCATATTTTAAAATATTCTCACCTTTGAACTCGATAACTCCGCTGTCCGGTTTATCAAGCGTTCCTATAAGGTTTAACAGAGTCGATTTACCGGCTCCGCTTTTTCCCATAACAGCAACGATTTCGCCTGTCTCTATTGAGAAATCTATGCCTTTCAGCACAGGTATTTCTTTTTTGCCAATCAGATATCGTTTATAAAGTCCTTTTACGTTCACAAGCATAATTTTCTCTTTGATTTATTCGTCCCTTATTATCTGCGCGGGAAGCATTCTGCCCGCCTGTCTTGATGGATAAATTGTAGATAAAAATGTTAACAGAAGAGATACTGCGCCGATGATGATATAATCTCTCATAAGCATTTTTATCGGCATAGCGTTTATGAAATAGATCTCGCCCGGAAGTGAAACTATTTTGTATTTGAGCTGGATCAGGCATACTGCCGAACCGATGATCAGACCCAGAACGGTGCCGGCAACTCCTATTATCATTCCCTGAAGCATGAATATCCTCATGATAACGGATTTTGTAGCGCCCATAGCCATCAGGATGCCTATCTCCTGTTTCTTTTCCATAACGATCATGATAAGGCTCGACAGCACATTGAAAGCGGCTATAATTATTATAAGGCTCAATATTGTGCCCATCATCATTTTTTCGATCTCCATCCACGCGTAAAGGTTCTTATGCATGTCTTTCCATGATACCGCATTTTTAGGATATTCAAGTTCTGAATTCAGAATTTCCTTCATTCTGTCTGTATGTCTGATCGAAGAAAGATCGACATAAACTCCGTTCACCATTTCAGGCATCTTGAATATCTTTTGGGCTGATTCAAGAGAAATATAAGAAAGACTGCCGTCAATTTCTGCCAGGCCTGTCTCGAAAATCCCTGTCACTTCGAATTTCATCACGGGCGGCTGCGAAAGCGTGCTGCTGATGGCTGGTGAAATTATAAAAAGTTCGCTTCCGATGATCGAAGCTGTCTTATCCGCCATTCCTTTTCCGAGGATTATGCCGGGAAGGCCGGTTTGAGTTGTATCGAATCCGAGTTTTCCTGCTACGATCTGACCTTTTAATAGAGAGACGGACTGAACTGTGCTCATGTCTATTCCTCTTACAAGAGAACCTTCGGTATAATCGCCTTTGATCATTCCGTAGGATTCTATAAAAGGCGAATGCCCTTTTATCATAGAATCGGAAAGAAGAAGGTTCCTCAGATCGTCATCATAAAGAAAAGGCCTGTCATTGAATGAGCGGATGCGGATGTGAGAATCGTTCGATATGAATCTAGTTCTGACTTCCGACTCAAAGCCGTTCATAACGGACATCACAATAGCAAGGACTGCGACTCCGAGCGTTATGCCGATAAAAGAGATATAGGTTATCGTGGAAATGAAAGCGGTCTTTCTCTTGCTTTGAAGATATCTGAGGGCTATGAATAATTCGAACGACCGGCGCATAATTTACCTGTTTAATTCAGCAGTTATAAATATAAATTAATAATCAGTTATATTCAAGAATATTAAGATAAAAATCAGCCTCTCGGATGGAACTGCCTGTAAACCTGCTTCAGATGCTCTCTGTCAATGTGAGTGTATATCTGAGTTGTCGTTATGTCAGCGTGACCTAGCATCTCCTGGACGGATCTCAAGTCCGCTCCGCCTTCAAGAAGGTGGGTCGCGAAAGAATGCCTGAAAGTATGCGGATGAATGTCAATTGACAGATTTGCCGCCTGAACGTATTTTCTGACTATTTTCCAGAATCCCATTCTCGACATTTTACCTCCTCTCGAATTCAGGAACAGAGAGGATCTGGAAGCTCCTTTCGAGGCGAGACCCGGTCTGATGTCTGAAAGATACGTTTTCAGAAATGAAAGGGCGCTGCTTCCTATCGGGACTATCCTTTCTTTATTTCTTTTGCCGATAACTCTGACTATTCCTTCCGGAAAAATGACAGAATTATACTCAATATTCAAGAGTTCTGAGATTCTTAAACCGCAGGCGTACATCATTTCAAGCATCGCCCTGTCCCTTTTACCCAGATCAGATTCCGTATCAACTGCCGCAAAAAGTTTTTCGATCTCGTCAACTGTCATAACGGCAGGATATGTTTTAGGCTCTTTGGGAGTATCGATGTTAAGGGAAGGATTATTCTGCGTAACGTCTTCATTCACCATATATTTGTGAAAATTCCGTATTGATGACAGATTTCTGACAACTGAAGAGATCATCAGACCTAGATCCCTGAGAACGGTTATGAATTCGCGTATATGCTCGGCTTTAACGTCATCAGGATATTTTATACCTTTTTCTTCAAGAAAGACCGTGTAGCGCTTAAGGTCGTTGCTGTACGATTCAAGCGTAAGTCCGCTAAGGCCTTTATAAAAAAGAAGACTGTCATAATAATTCTCGAGTATGCTGCTCAGAAGCCTCATGATATCAGATTTAATTTGACATCTGGTAAACTGTGGCCGCAGAAAGGCTGAGTTGATACAGGATCGTCGTTACATCCTTCGTCAGCTGAAAGAAATCTATTCTGTCGTAGTTGTAAGGCACATAGATCATGTCCCCGGGCTCAAGATCGTACGACATAATGTTGTCGAACCAGCCTTTTTCTTTTACGAGCTCTCCATTGGATTTAATCACATAGATATTGTCCCTGTCTCCGGTACTCGTTATACCGCCGACTTTGTCTAGGTAATATTTAACCTCAGTTTTTTTGCTGTTGAAGGTGATAGCGGTCTGCTGATATACTTCACCCATAACGATTATCGTTCTTGATACCGGCGGGACGTAGATAGAATCTTTATCCTGGAAGAAGAATTCTTCGTGGTTTCCCTTTTCGTCAATATCAAGGATCACCCTTCCTGAAGCTTCAACCGAATCGAATTTCGCAATATTCAGCGCGCCTGCAAGATCCTTATCTCCGGACATGATCATCTGAACCTGAAGTTTGTTGTTTAATTCATCTCTCAGTTCTTTTATCTTGCTGGCCTGTTTTTTCTTAACTTCATCTCTGAATATCTGAGTTGACTTTATCTGAGCGTTTTTGGTAAATCCGCCGCATCTGACAAGAAGATCTGCAAGTTCTTCATTTTCCCTTAAAGCATACATCCCCGGAAACTGTACTTCTCCGATTATCTTGACGAAATTCACTTTCGCGTAGTCTCTTATTCTTCTCACGAAAACAACATCATTAGGTTCAAGCAATATATTGTCAAGCTGTTTAAGGCTGTACCAGCTTGTTTTCAGGATCCTGTTTTTCTTATTTATACCAGAAACGACTTCGACAGAATCCGTCATCGCATCGTTTCTGAAGCCTCCTGACAGGCTTAAAAGGTCGTACGCGCTCATACCGTCAGAGTGTATATAGTTACCCTGGTTTTTTACATTACCCCATATTCCAACCTTCTGAACAGGATTTTTTGCAGTATAATCGAACACATGTATTTTGTCGTCAGATTTAAGCAAAAAGCTGTCGGCCTGTACTTCTGAAAAATATTCAAATCCCTTTTCGGCGTTGCTTCTTATAACTATGATATTTTTTATATCTCCAACGCTGGTCAGTCCTCCGCAGAATGACAGAAGGTTGGACACGCTCATATCTTTTGTGAATTTGTATGTGCCGGGTTTTTTAATTTCACCGGTGATCTCAACTGACGGGAAAAATGATACGCTGTCAAGGCTGAATACTTCAACAGTATCACGCGGAAATAGAGCAAGGTCGTGATCTCCGAGCCGGTTGATTACGCTTAACGGGGAGAAATTTATCATAATATCCCTGTTCCCGAGGCCGTTTTTACGAATTACGTTCGCATAATTTAGATCTGTATTTTCGTACAGAACTTCTTTATCGGTCATAACATCACCCAGTTTCATGCCGTCTGTGAACTGTATTTTCTTGTTGTGCCTGAAATTTCCTTTCAGATAAACATATTTCGAATTGAATACTAGCGTCGAGAATATCCTGACTATGTCACCATCTGCGATCTTCGGGTCTTCTTTTAAAGAAGTTGAAAGAGCTTCGCTTCTTCCTTCTTTATCAAGCCTTTCGATCTCAATTCTCGAAGTATCGGAAAAGGGTGTTGATCCCGCGATCTTCAGAATGTCTGAGAGCTTGTCACCGTTCAGGCACTCGAATATACCTTCTCTTTTAACGTTCCCGGCTACGGCAGCCTGTTTTCCTATAAGAGGAACGAATATCGTCATATTGGATTCAAGAACTGATACCGGATTTTTCCCGAAGAAAATCAGAGAATATAGATCGATATATTTTGAACCGCTTTTTTCAGAAACAAGGCCGACGTTCCTTAAGCTACCTTCAGGAGTGACCCCTCCCGCAACTGCAAGAACTTCCACGATGCTTGTAAAAGGCGAAACATTATAAACACCGGGTTTGTGAACGTTCCCGACGACAAAAACAGTTATAGGTTTTACTTCACTTATTCTTACGCTGTATTTGATACCGTTGATCTTATCGAGTTTTGAAGAGATAGTATTTTTAGCTTCTTTATAATTCATTCCGGAAATATCAACTTTTCCTATCTGCGGAATGATAATAAAATTTTCATTGTTAACTTCAATTACGTAATTTTTTTCCATCGCCCCCCAGATATCTATTGCGAAAACATCACCCGAATTTACTTCATAGGCGTCAGGGATCTGCCTGTTATAATTCAGGTTAGTTCTGACCGAAGAAAAATCTATCCGGAACTGCTTCAGATCGGTTTTGTACGGGTCGATCAGTTCACCTGAAACGTATTTTTCAAAATATGTTTTCTGTTCCAGAGAGTCAGCCTTTTCAGGTTCATGGAAAAATTCTTCGTCAGGGACACTGACCGTATCGGCTTCTGCTGTCTTTGTTTCGAACTTCTGGGGCACAGGTTTGTTTTTCAAAGTCTCAAGTTCCTTTTTAAGATCTTTTCCCGTGATCTTCTCGTACATTTTCATAAGTTCTTCATTCTGGGCGAATACAGAAAATGCGCAGATCAGGGTTAAAATCGTGAGGAATTTCTTCATCATTTATTACTCCGGAATTAATGTCCTTTAAAATTTATTACGACTTTAGCTGTGTAAAACAATATAATAAAGTCGAGCTTAAGTGAAATATTCTCAATATAATACAGGTCGTATTTAAGTTTTTCCTTTACGTCATCGAACGATTCGTCATATTTATGTTTAACCTGCGCCCAGCCGGTCAGACCGGGCTTTACATGAAGCCTTTTATAGTAATAAGGTATTGCCTGAATAAAGTTGTCCACGAAAACTTTTCTCTCAGGTCTTGGTCCTACGAAGCTCATATTACCCATCAGAACATTTATGAGCTGAGGAAGCTCGTCTATACGGGTTTTTCTCATAAAATTACCATATTTCGTAATTCTTGTATCTCCTTTTATTGCCCAGACCGCGCCTGTTTCTGCTTCAGCGTTCTCCATCATAGATCTGAATTTATAAAGAGTGAACTCCTTAAAATCCTTCCCTACTCTGTCTTGCGTATAGATGATACTGCCTTTGGAATCCAATTTAATAATAATTGCAGAGATCAGCATTATGGGTAAAGTCAGTACTAAAAGAACGAGAGATACTATAATGTCGAAAGCCCTTTTTAATGCTCTCTGGAAAGGTGACAAAATGTCCGGGAAAAGTTCGAGGAGCTTATACCCGAAAAGTTCGTATGTCCTTACATTACCGCTTATAATGTCCTCCAGCGACGGTACGACCTTATAATAGACGTTATGATCCTTTGACTTTAAAATTATCGTATTTATCAGGAAAGGATCTTTTACTTCGACAGAGATAATTATCTCACGCACATGATTTTCTTTGATTATATTTTCAAACACATCAAGATCGCCTAAGGTCTTAAATCCCTGATATTCGGGATTGTTCTTACCGTCGTCGATGAATCCCAGGATGTTCAGTCCGAGAAGCCGGCCTTTCTGATACTCCCTGATAATCTTTTTTGAGGATTTATTATAGCCTATTATCAGCGCGTTGCGGAGTCCTACCCCTTTTTTCAGAAAATGATTTAGTACTATCTTGAAGACAACCCTTCCTGATACTACGAAAAATAGAAGAAGTAAATAATAAATGAGAAGACCTTTTCCCGAAAATTCGTGAAAATTCATCGTTGTAATTACATAGAGTATAACAATGCCTAATGTCAGTCCCGAAACGCTGCTTAAAGCGATTTCGATCGCGCTTCTGAAATAGAAGGATTTGTAGAGGTCCTTTATATGAAAGATCACCAGCCAGAAAAGAAGAAGTATCGGTATTATTATGATAAGTTCGTAATATGAATGTTCTGTGTAAGTTTTAAAATAAGCCGATTTGAATTTTATTATAAAAAGGATCACAGTTGAAAGCCCGATCGTAAAAAAATCGGAGGCAAGAAGAAAATTCGTTTCTTTTGTAATTTTCAATCCCTGTACCTCAAGAAAGCATCGGTGAAAATATCGTCTCCAAAATGTTTGATATCAATTATATCAAGCCATATTGAACTGTCAACGGAGCTGAAATCAGATCCTGAAAAAAATCTTTTACCGCTTCCAATAAGAACCGGAGCAGTAAAAAGATTCAGTCTGTCAGCAATCCTGTTATTTAAGAGATAGCTGTGAATAGTGCCTCCACCTTCAGCCATTACCGATGTTATTTTTCTTTCTCCGAGCAGCATAAAAGCAGTTTTCAAATCCAGAAAGCCGTCTTTCATATCTACCTTTAATACAGTTATACCTCTGTCTTTCAAAAAGGTTTCAGCCGTTTTGTTATCAGCAGAATTTGAGGAGATAACGATCGTTTCTGATGTGCCGTCGAACACTTTTTCAGATGAAGGTATCTCAAGCCTGCTGTCAAGAACAATTCTTACCGGATTTCTACCTTTCACATGTCTTACTGTCAGTTCGGGATCATCGTTAATTACGGTGTTCTTTCCGACAAGGACAGCGTCATAAAAACTGCGAAGCCTGTGAGAATATTTACGGCTTTTTTCATTCGTGATCCATTTGGAATCGCCAGAATCTGCCGCCATGCATCCGTCCGCTGAAACCGCTGCTTTGATAACGATCAGCGGAGTTTTCTTTGTTGCGAATTTTAAAAAAGCGGCATTCAGGATAGTGCATTCCTTTTCGCATACCCCGGTAACTACTTCTATTCCGGCGTTCTTCAGCTGAACAATTCCTTTTCCAGCCGCATGAGGAGAGGGATCGCCCGAACCTATAAAAACCCTTTTAATTTTTTCCCTGATAATTCTGCCGGTGCAGGGCGGAGTTTTACCGAAATGGCAGCACGGTTCCAGTGTAACGTACATATCGGCGCCTGCAGGATCGGTTACGCAGGATTCGAAAGCGTTGACTTCAGCGTGGTTCTGACCATAGGCTTTATGATAGCCTTTTCCGATGATCACGCCGTTCTTTACGATAACAGCTCCGACCATGGGGTTGGGACTTACTTTTCCTGCTCCTTTTAAGGCAAGTTTTATCGCAATTTCCATATATTTACTGCTAAGATCTTTCATAGACCGGAAATATAAATCAAATGCAGTCCAACGGCAAACCGATAATTAATAAAGATTAACAACAGACGCTTGATTTTATTAATCTTAAATCATATATTCAATATTCTGTAAATATTTATGGAGACTAAAAAAATGAAAGAAATTATAAGAGAGCTGACGAAAGGCATCAGGATCAATACTGATTCTGTAGAAAGGATCAAAAAAAGTAAAAAAACAATAAGTTATATGAATTCTCTCGATTTTGACGGAATGCCCGATGAAATTAAAGAAATGAACATGTCTCTTCTTGAAAACGCTAAGAAATCAATTGCAGAATCAAAAAGCAGCATTATCAGTTATGATGAAAATTATTCAGGTTATGAATGTGTCGAATTCGCATCAGGTTATAACGGTATTTCCGAGATGGTCTCACTTTATAAAGACGTCGACTGCATAGACAGAATTATTTGTTCGGAGAATTTAGAGATAACCGAAAACGTTCTTGAGGAAATAAAAAACATCCGTGAGGAAAAAGATCAGAGGCTTAACGAACTCAAAGCGGAACTGAAGGCCCATATAAGCATAGCTGTTCGGCAAGAATATCTAGATGATGAAGAAAAAGAGAAAGTTCCGCAGCCTCAGGAAGTTAAATCTCAGCCTCAGAGAAACTATACCGTCAGAAAAACGGGTAAATCACCGCAGGAAATACTCGAAATAATCCTTGAATACGTAAGAAAAAACGAGAATATCTTCAATAAGATCGTTTTTGAAAGCAAGCAGCCGACTTTATCCGTGGCAGAAAGGATCCTAGATGTAAATTTTAAACCGGGAACAGGTTATATTGTCAATTTTATTTCAGAACCAGATACGAATTACGGTAAATTCTACAAGAACCTCCTGAAAGTATTCAATGAGATCAAGGAATATGTTTTCGATAATTTCGATATTGTATTAGTGCCTGAAGACGGCAAGACCATAAGCTATCTGAACAGTTTTTACCAGAATTACATCTTCGTAAGGGAGAAAATAGATACGGCTCTAACTCAGTTCAAGCTACAGAACTCACTTCTGAACGAGAACTTCTCTGTAAAGTATCTTATATTTGAAAAGATAACAGGAAAATATCTGATCTTCTACACAGGGAACAAAGATCTTTCAAGAGCGGTAGAGCCTTATTTTCAGAATCAGGCAAAACTCGGCACAATGATGTTTGAACTTGAGTTCGTCGAATACAGCGGCGACATTAGAAAGATGATAATTGACAGACTTGACAGGATAAGGAACAGGATCGAATTGTCTGAAGAAAACAATTACATGAAACTAACAGGTCTGAGAACTGAAGATAAAAAAACTTCACTGTTTACGGATATTACAGGCGTGAAGATACTTATAGATCCGGAATACGAATACGACGGCAGCGATATTGACATAGTAATAATGACGAACGCGCTGGACGAGCAGGTACGGGTCATACCGCAGATAATGTCAGCAAATCCCAACGCAAAGCTCTTTACTTCTGACATATCTTTTAAGATCGCCAGGATAAAATGGATGAGAGAGCTTAACAATCCCAGTATTGCGCTAACAAGCAGCTGTGCGGATTTCAGCAGGAGGGACGTTGACAACCTGAACGAAAGAGTAATAAGGATAACGCCGATGGGAAAAGGTTATAATTTTAAAGGACTGGTAAACATAAAATTCTTCTCGTCCGGGTCACTTCCAGGGTCATCGATAGTCGAACTCAGGGATTCAAGCCATAAGACAGTTTATCTAAATTACTATTCTTCAGAAAGTTCAGGACTTTTAAAAGGTTCCGACACTGATATTTCCGATTATGATTTCATAATAGCTTCATCATTAAAACAGAGATTTGGATTTATGCCAGTTCCTTATGATCAGATTAAATCCGCTATTGATTCAGGCAGACAGGTCTTTATTTTTACTGATTCACTGGGAAATTTACAGCATCTTGCTGCGGATCTGTTTCAGTGCGGGATCGATAAACAGATCATATCGGGTGAGACCGTTTTCGGAACGATCAACAAAGAGCTTTCCAAGCTTTTGAATTTCGGATCGAGCTGGGGTGATAATTTCGAGGATAAGGAATTGTTCCACAAGAGCATATCCCGAATTGAACCGCTTGCAGATGAATATGAGTTCTATAAAAAATTCTCGACAAACGAACCCGGTATTTTTCTTCTTCCGTTCGAGAAAATGGAGGTTGAAATGGTTCTGAAAAACAAACTTAACGGCGAGAATGTTGTCCTCATCCCTGCCTTCTGCGAAACTGAATTTCTGTCAATGCTCGAAAAAGATGTATTCGTAGCCGATGAGAACAAGACAGGTAAACACATTGTTTATAACTACATTAGGAACGATTCGATAAACGAAATTTATAACAGGTGCAAAGACAGTAAACAGTTTAAGAAGATTATTACTGACGCCGTTTCACCTGAAATACCTGCAGGCAAACTTTTGGTGCTTGAAGGTAACGAAGCGAAGACTGTTTACGGAAAATGATACTTAAAGTAAATGAAATATTCGAGTCGCTTCAGGGCGAGTCATCATACGCAGGACTTCCCTGCGTATTCGTCAGGTTGACCGGATGCAATCTCAGATGCGAATGGTGCGATACGAAGTACGCTTATTCCGAAGGAACATACATGAGCCCGGCGGAAGTTGCTGAAAGAATTAATTCTTCAAAAGCATTGCTCGCTGAATTTACCGGAGGTGAACCGCTTCTTCAAATCGAAGCGCTCATCGAAGCAGTAAATCTGATAGATGAGTCAAAAACGATCCTTGTCGAAACCAACGGAAGCATCCCCATTGCAGGTCTGCCCGATAGGATTATCAATATAGTCGATATCAAACTGAATGGATCGGGAGAGAGCGGAAGTTTTCTTGAAGATAATTTAAAATATCTCTCAAAAAAAGATGAAATAAAGTTTGTTCTGAAGAATATTATTGATTATAATGAATTCAAGGAATACTATCTGAGGTTCAGGCTGGAGGAAAGATGCAATGTGCTTGTATCAAAAGTAAAAGGGTCAGAAATATCACACAGGGATATAGCTGAAATGATATTGAAGGACGGTCTGAAAGTAAGGTATCAGATACAGCTTCATAAATCGATATGGGGAGACGAGAGGGGAAAGTAACTAAGGGAGGCGAAATGATCAAACACATCGTTATGTGGAAAATGAAAAAAGACCGCGGTGCGGCGGACAGCGCTATGAACGCTCTTGAAATTAAAAAGAGACTCGAGAGGCTTACTTCCACTATTATAGAGATAAAAGCTATGGAAGTAGGCATGAATTTCTCCAGCGCTGAAAAGGCTTATGATGTGATACTTTACACCGAGTTCAGCAACAAAAAGGATCTTGAGCACTATCTTAACAATCCTGAGCACGTGAAGGTCAAAGCCTATATAGAGAGCGTGATCGAAGATAAAGCTATTATTGATTTTGAGGTATGAACTAAAGAATTATATCTGAAACCACAGAATTGAAGATCCCGATCTTTTTCTGATCGAACCTGATACATTCACCGTTTTTAACGAGAATTTTGTTATTGAGATACTTGTTTAAGCTGACTTTATAATCTTCCATGATGTCCGATCCGAAAAAGGCTCTGTAATATCCTGTATTCAGACCGTCTGTTCTTCTTAGCCCCAGCATTATGAATTCATTTTTTAATGACACAGTGTCTGACTGTGTTTCTTTGTAGGCTTTACGGCAATTAACAACAGAGTAATACCAGTTTTCGATCGATCTGGGATTTTCCCATCTCGTTTTGCCAAAAAAAGAGTGCGCGGCCGCTCCCAGGCCAAGATAGCTGCCGAAGTTCCATGTATTTGAATTGTGGATCGATTCTTTTCCCGGTTTCGAGTAATTCGATATCTCGTACTTTTTATAACAGTATTTTTCTAATATCTCTGAAGTAAGGTCAAAAAAATCCATTTCCGTGTCGTCATCATGCTTGAATATCTCAGCTCTTTCAAGTTTTTTGTAAAATGGCGTATGGTCGTAAAATGTCAGTATATAGGTTGAAATATGTTCCGGAGCAATGTTCACAGCCTCAGTAGCGTTAAACTGAACGGAAGCAGGAGTCTGGCCGGGAATTCCGATAATCAGGTCAATGCTGATATTTTCAAAACCGGCTTTTCTAGCGTTTTCATAACATTCGTAAATATCATTTGCATCGTGGGATCTTCCTAGCGTTTTAAGATCGGACGAAATAAAAGACTGCGTTCCGATAGAGATCCTGTTCGCTCCGAGATCTTTAAAGGATCTTAATTTATTAAAGTCAGCTGTTGCCGGATTTACTTCGATCGTGACTTCGCATTCAGGATAAAAACTGAAACTGCTGAGTATCTTTTCTAATAGATCCGGGTGCATAAGCGAAGGAGTACCGCCTCCGATGTACAGGCTTTTTAGATGTCCTGTTATTTCATTATAATTGGCGACCTCTTTAAGCAGATAGCCGATATATTTCTTATGAATTCCCGGATCGTTAAAGGGAATGGAAAAGAAATCGCAGTACGGGCATTTTGATACGCAGAAGGGGAAGTGAATATATACGTGTTCTGTTTTCATGGCGGATAAATATATGATAAATATCCGCTTCTTTCAATAATTTATTTTCTTTTCAGGTATTTAGATATTTCGATAAACTTAATGGCTGAATATTTTCTATTTTATTTGTTCGCTGTCAGCTATAACATAATAGAACTTTTTTGCTACTACAGCAGCTGAAGTGCTCCAGGAGTTAGTTCCGACCGTTATCAGATGTGTATAATTTCCATAAGGTTCGTCAGCGCTGTATATCCTATAGGAATTAGCGCCTGATACGGCATTCCAGTTTATAGTTAGCAAGCCTGATGATACAGAAGTTACTACATTTAACGGAGAATCTAGCGGTGGAACAACTTCGAAAGTTAAATATTCTTGGAAATGATTATGTTTAGTAACATAGTATTCAAGGGTTCCAGCTGTAGGATCAACAGAATGCATAGCGTTGCCGTTTGAATCTGCAGTAAGAGCGTAAAGATATGAACCTTCGAAAAAGACCGCTACAGTTGCTCCAGGCACATCCGTATCAACAAGCATTTCTACGCTTGAACCTCCCGGTCCAACTGAATCAGAAACAGATGCGGTAATACTCTGTGGTTCAGCTGTCCAGATATCCAGTGCAGGATCACCCAGGGCGTTCACGGTGTAAGCTATCCATTTGCATTGGCCGAAATAAGGTCCGACATTTATATCATCCTCGAGTATCAAAGCTGCGTTAACCTCTTTTGAATAGGCGTTCATTTTCTCGAGATTATTAATTCCCTGACTGAACGCGGCGTGGTGAAAATATCTGTGGAATCTCTGGCCTGAACCGTCAGTATTGAAAGGAGACCCAAGCCCATATCTGGAATTACCGATATAAGCCACTGCGCCGTTAGACAATGTAGTGAAAGCTTCTCCAATACAGTCCGTTGTAATATAACTTCCGTAGTGATCTCTGTTATCAAAAGATCCCGAATAGCAGCCTTGCGAATAAAGAATGAAAGCCGCTGCGGATGATCCGTCATTGTTGAAATTTGTCGTAGTAATATCCGTATTGTAGAGTTTCATATTGTAGGTATTACTTGAATGTCCAAGATGATCGATCCATGTAACATCATCATTCTTGATCTTATTTATCAAAGTTGTTTTAGTCCATGAACCGAGATCCCTTTCATAGACTTTTGATGTCAGCCATGAATTAGAAAAACCTGTTGTGGAATAACTGTTATTCGTGCATGTTCCCAGAAACTCGTCCATACAGTCGCCTCCGTAAGAATCCACCCATCCAAGATCAGGATCTGCACTCCAGAGAAGTTCGCCGACCAGCAGATTTTTTGCGGTTTTTCCCGCGATCGGCTGCTCGGAATATTCAATCGTTTTCTGGATAAGATTATTAACTTCGGTCCTGCTGTCAACAGCGAACCTGGAAACATATACCTCCCACAAAAGATCTTCGCTGCCTGATTCACCATAATAGCTGCTTGAGCCTGTTTTCCATGTCCCGTCAAGACATCCGTAATACATATCTGCAGGAATATTTGTTTCATCGTAGTAATCTGTACCGTAATCCATTATTTCTGCTCTAAATCCTCTGCAGGGTATGAGTTCATTATCTCCACCAAGCAGAACATAAGAAATACTGTTGTTAGTATATTCCTGAATTATATAGTTCCTGATCTTTTCCTGATTGTCAGTGCCTGACATTTCTGAATAGATAGTTTCGACAGATTTTACGGACGTAGCAAGTCCCCTTCTCTGATTGAAGCTTACAAAGTTTGTGAAATCGGAAATATAAGATGAGGGAGTGATTAAAAGATAATCGTAACCCGATTTTACTTTATCGTCATAATCTGAAAATATTACATCATCAGGATTATCGACCAGTTTTTTTAAAGCGGTCTGGATTTGGGAGGTGTTCTTCTTCATCTTCAAAGACTTTGAATCTGATATGGTGCTTATATGAATCGTCATATTTGGAAAATATCTGAGATTTTTTGAAATAGGATTGTATTGAACGGGATTTAATATTGTCATAAATACCGGATGCCCGTTCTTATACTGAGTGAAGAACCTTTCCGAGTTCAATTTTACAGGATAAAATTCATCTTTCGAATATACTTCAGATCTATTTCCTTTAATATTAGAAGGAGGTTCGACTGAGAGTCTGCCCGAAGCCTCTACCGGCGAAATGTCAAAAGTCCCTTCAAGAGTAACAGGCTTTCCATATTCGATTTCATACGAAACAGCTTTTTCTCCGTCAGGAAGCAGAAGTCTGACCTGTTTTAAAACAAGAGCAGGTGAAAAAGCGATTATGGAACGGTCGCATCCAGACATGAATACTTTATTATCAGCAACGTAAGGTTTTTCGAATTCATAAGTGAATGTCAATTCGCCGGAAATAAGGATTGACGTAAGAAGGGTGACAAGGACCGATAAGTATTTCATAATGCTCCCGTCTTTGTTGTTGTTCAAAATAGGACATTTTATCAGAAAATGAAAAGGGAAATTTATTTAATTTTTGTTTTATTTACCAGGTATTTTCGTTATAATTCTTCAAAATTAAACAAGGGAAGTTTATGAAAAAGATCTTAACAATATGCGGCGGCTTTTCAACAGAAAGGGAGATCAGCTTAAAAACAGGTCAGGCCGTAGCCAGAGGAATTTTCATCGCCGGATATGAAAGCTTTTTTATGGATACCGCATTTCCGAAAGAAGTTTACACTGCGGATAAAAATTTTAAATATGCTGAAAAAGGCGATGTGAAAAATACCCCGGAAAATGTTCTCGAGCTTTCAAAACAGCTTGTAAAACTTAAACCTGATAAAGTATTTGTCGGCCTCCACGGCGGTGAAGGAGAGAACGGCGAAATTCAGGCGCTTTTGCAACTTCTTCAGATACCTTATGTCGGATCGGACCATAAGACAAGCGCGGTATGCATGGACAAGAACATGTCCAAAGTAATTGCTAAAAGCGTCAGTGTCCCCACGGCGAAATGGGAATTTATTTCTGAAAAAGATTATAGTATTACTGCTTTAAAAAAACTTTTAAAACCATATGGCTATCCGGTTGTCATCAAAGCGCTCGGTCAGGGTTCTTCGGTTGGAGTATCGATCATTCATTCTGAAAAAGATCTTGAAACGACAGTAAAAATGATGAAACAGGTCAAAGACAGATATTTTATCGAAGAATATATAAATGGAAGAGAGCTTTCCATACCTGTGATAAAAGGGCATGCGTTCCACTCTATCGAGCTTATCCCGAACGAAGGATTCTATGATTACGAGCATAAATATACTCCGGGCGTAACAACCCACGTATGCCCTGCGGAACTGACTGATAAGCAGGTTAAAATTCTTAATTCTTATGCGGAGAAAATATATACCGCGGTAGGGTGCAAAGATTACGCTAGGATAGATTTCATTTTGTCAGAAAAGGACGGAAAATTCTACTTCCTCGAAATAAACAATCTGCCGGGAATGACCGAGCTGTCGCTTGTGCCCGAGTCAGCCAAAGCAAGCGGGATCAGTTTTTCCGAGCTGATGGTGCTATTGTTGAACGATTAATTTAACGATAATTATAAATAAAAGCTTAAGCTTCCTTTGATTATGCTGAATTCGTTCGTAGCATCGCCGTAATCGTTCTCCGGGGTCGATACGTATTTATAATCGACATTGAAAGCTACAGGCAGTGCAGGGATTTTAAGCTGGACACCGGCAACTGCGTGATATCCGAATACGGAAACTTTTTCGATATATTCATCGACATCGAATGATATCTGATCATTTGACGGTAGGTGATCGGCATAATTTTTCTCAAGCTCGGTTTTAATAAGTTTTTCTGTAACTATCGGAGTAATGAAATAAAAACCGACACCTCCGCCTACATAGAATTTAAAAGTGTTAACCACAGGTGGCAAAGAAAATATATACCATTTGCCTGTAACGTCAACTCCGAGTTTAACGAAATCGAATTCTTCTTTATATTCTGAAACAGGATAATCATAACCGGTGAATCTTAATTCTATATCATTTCCACCCGGTCCGGTAAGTTTATTCGCACCTTTCCACGAATATGATGCCCATACGCCTTCAAAATCAGCTTCAAAACCAATCGGGATTATGGGAATGTCGAAATACATCTGAGCGCCGAATGTTAACGGAGCTTTTATACCGTCCCTAGACAGACTATATGAGTAATCGTACCCAGACATTGTTATCGAATATGCGTCAACTGTTTTTCCGCTGACATTAGTGTCATCTATTCCGATATGACCGCCGATTCCGAAAAGAGCATAAGCCTGATAAATCAGCGTAAGAATGGATGCTATAATTATTTTTTTCATTTTGTCTCCTTTTTTGAAAATTCTTAAAGGTTAAAATAACTCTCAATCTTATTAATTTCAAGTAAATCTTTTTCTGAGAAGCTGTAATTTTCGATGTTTTCTCCGAATTCATCTTCAAGTGCTTTGCGTAATTCTTTTTTCAAGTCATAGTAAAATGTTTCATGATCTTTAATATTGATTACATCAGTAACAGAAGCGGTCTTGCTTTTTGTGATTTGTGTAAATCTACTTTTCAGCCTTTCTTCAATATTCAAAAGATTGATCAGTTCAAGATGTTTATCTCCGACAAGTATTGAGCCGTGCTGAAGCACAGATTCCTTAAGTCTTTTCTGAGCGCTTCCGACAAGTTTTTTATCGCCGATAACAACTTCATAGGTTGATGTAGAGGAGAAGCACACCGATGAAAGTTTTTCTTTGTAAAGTTCTTTAAAATCCGGCGCTTTTCCTTTTTTCAGATCCGCATCTTTTATTCCGGACGCCTGGAGAGCTTTTACGAGTACGTTGCTGATCCTGTTATATACATCGAGAATAGAATCTGAATAAAATTCCGATTCTTTAGGGATTATCATCGAATAAGTAAGTTCTTCTGAATGAAATACGGCTCTTCCGCCAGTCTCCCTTCTCACAATATCGAATCCGCGTTCCTTACACAATTCTGTATCGATCTCTTCCAGTTTCTGATGATAACCGAGCGATACGCAGTACGGAACCCAGCGGTAAACCCTGAATGCAGGTTTGTCAAGAAGGTATCTTGCTGTATAATAATCAGCTGCCATGTTGAAACGGCCGTGATTAGACCCGGTATCTATAAATCTAATCCCTTTTAAAGACATTATCTTACAATACCGCGCTTGGATCTTTTTAAAAATTCCGTGATCAGCGCTATCTGTTTATCACCGGAAAAATTTCTTTCGAGCAATTCAATAGACTCAACAGTTGTTATTCCGCTTCTGTAAATTGTTCTGTAGGCATCCGACAGCTTCTGAATGTCCTCTTCGGTGTAACCTCTTCTTTTTAAACCCACTTTATTCAGTCCCGAGAATCTTGCGGGTTCTCCTGCTATCATTAAATAGGGCGGAATGTCCCTTTTGATCTTCGCTCCGCCTTCTACCATGCAGTATGATCCCACCTGAGTGAACTGGTGAATGAGAACATGTCCACTCAGGATAGTGTTTTTATCAACGCTGCAGTGTCCGGCTATCTGAGTTCCGTTTGCTAGTATGCAGCCGTCCCCGACTACACAGTCGTGCGCAATATGAACGAAAGCCATAATAAAACAGTCTTTACCCACAACAGTTTTATAGCTGTATTTAGTTCCCCGGTTAAGAAACGCGTATTCCCTGATAACTGTTCTTTCCCCTATTTCAAGTGTGGTGTCTTCACCTGAGAACTTGAGATCCTGAGGCACGGTTCCAAGAACAGCGCCGTTGAAGACCTTAACATCGTTGGCCAGCACTGTTCCGGATGCAAGAGTTACATGAGCTCCGATCTTGCAGTTGTCGCCGATTTTAACTTTTTCTTCGATGATCGTAAAAGGTCCTATTTCGACATTGTTGCCAATCTCGGCTTTAGATGAAACTATTGCAGTGTTGTGGATCATAAAATATCCTTGAATTTTTATTTTCTGTTATTATCAACAACCATCGCGGTCATTTCGGCTTCTGCGCATTTCTGTCCGTCAACATAAGCGATTCCTTTCATTTTACAGATACCGTGCGACAAGGGCCTTGTGATCTCAACATGCATTATAAGCTGATCTCCTGGAACAACGGTCCTTCTGAATTTTATATTATCAAGACCTGTGAAATAGACTAACTTTGTGCTCGGATTTTCAATAGAATTCATTAGAAGAAGACCGCCCGTCTGACCCATAGCTTCAATTATCAGCACGCCGGGCATCACTGGTTCTCCTGGAAAATGGCCGTTGAAAAAATCTTCGTTCATGGTTACGTTCTTCAGACCGACGACCCTTTCGTTGGGAGTAAGTTCAAGCAGCCTGTCGACAAGCAGCATCGGGAACCTGTGCTGAAGAAGATTCATAATGTCTTTAACGTCAAAAACATAATCTTCATTCGCGCTTCTTTTAAATTTGTTGATGATCTCGTGTTTTTCAACAGCTTTTTTGAGCATCTTAACAAGCTCTATATGTGATCCGTGTCCGCCTCTAGCGCACAGGAAGTGGGCTTTAACGGGTTTTCCAAGCAGCGTCAGATCTCCGATAAGATCGAGAACTTTGTGCCTGACAGGTTCGTTTTTGAATCTCATTTCAACTGAACCCAGAACACCCTCTGTTTCAGGAATAATACCTTTTCCCATTCCCAGCTTATCTTCAACAGCTTTTCTTTCTTCCGTGCTAAGTTCCCTATCGAGAATAACAACGGAATTATCAAGTGATCCGCCTTTTATAAGACCGGCTTCTTTCAGCTGTTCTACCTCGGTCAGAAAGCAGAACGTGCGTGTAGCTGCATAGTCCTTTATGAATTCTTCTTCAAGATCGTATAAAGATGTAAACTGAGTACCCAGAGCCGGATTCTGATAGTCCACCATATAAGTTACCTTGAATTTGTCAGCAGGCATAACGATAAGCTGGATACCCTTAGGCTCATCATTATAAACCATTATCTCCTTGACTTCAAAATACTGCCTGGGTTTGTTCTGTTCTACGATAATATCTTTAAGCAGGTTAACGAAATCAATTGAACTTCCGTCCATTACAGGGGGTTCTTCTGCGTTCAACTCAATAAGAATATTATCGATGTTCAGTCCGGAAATGGCTGCAAGTACATGCTCAACTGTATGTATCTTTATGCCTTTATTACTTAATATCGTTCCGCGGGATATACTATCCACATAATCAATGTTCGCCGGAATATCGACCGGTTCAGACAAATCTGTTCTTCTGAAAACAATTCCGAAATCCTCCGGAGCTGGTTTAAATATCAATTCAGAGCGGCAGCCTGTGTGAAGTCCGACACCTGAAATTTCAGCACTTTTACTTATGGTCCTTTGTTTTTCAAGCATTATTATCTCCGTTTGCATTGTCGTTACGTGAGTGAAAAATGCGTTTTTTATAAGATAAAATCAATAAAAAACTTGTAGAGTTAATAAATAATCGATATATTTGTGCTTTGATTTGAACTGAGGTCGATCAAAAAGGTTAAATGTTCATGTATAAATTAAAACGAGGAGATATAGATGAAAGAAATTAAGTTTTACGCAGTGATTATATTAGCTGCGGTCATTTTAGCAGGATGCAGTAAATCAAATGACAATGAAATAACTCAACTGACAAAAGATGATCTGAAAACAAAAGCTCAGAAAGAGAGCTATGTTTACGGTATAGATATGGCGAAAAGCTTCGAAAAAATCGGTGAGGGATTTAATTCCGATGCTTACATTCAGGGTTTTATTGATCATGTGAAGAAAAGACCCCTGTTGCTTACAGAAATAGAGATGGACGTAGTGAGAAAAAATAGTCAGAATGAGATTGAAGCTGCAAAGAATTTTATGGCTGAAAACAGAAAGAACCAGGGTGTGAGAGTTACAAGAAGCGGTCTGCAGTATATAATTCTTGAAGAAGGCGACGGACCGAAACCGACTCTTGAGGATAAAATTAAGATCAATTATACAGGGGCACTGGTAACTGGCGAGGAATTTGAAAATACGTTCAAAACCGGAAATCCTGCGGTTTTTCAGCTTAAAGGCACTATTAAAGGATTCGAAGAGGGAATGCAGCTCATGAAAACCGGCAGCCGGTTCAAATTCTTTGTACCGCCTAATCTTGGTTACGGACCGACAGAAAGGGGAATTATAAAGCCCAACTCGGTTCTTATCTACGAAGTGGAACTTCTTGAAATTATAAAATAAAAAAATAGGAAAATACGATGAAAAAATTATTCATTATCGGCATCATGACGCTTTTTCTGTTTTCATGCGCACAGAAAGTGGAAACAGAAGTTAAAACGGTACAAGACAAGAAACCAGAAGTAAGAACTGCAGAAAAACCGAATTATCCGGTAGCAACGATTGAAACTACACTTGGAACCATAAAGATAGAGTTATGGCCCGACAAAGCTCCGAAAACAGTCGATAATTTTATCGGGCTTGCTAACGGAACAAAAGAATGGACAGATTCAAAAACAGGTACAAAAGTAACAAAACCGTTCTATGACGGACTTATATTCCACAGGGTAATAAAGGATTTTATGATCCAGGGTGGATGTCCATTCGGGCAGGGGAACGGCGACCCGGGTTACAAGTTCGAAGATGAGACGAACGAGCCCGGAGAAGAAGTAAAGGGAGAAATAAAAGACAACGATACCGCTTTTCTGGTTTTCCAGAATGTTATAATGCCGTATTTGCAGAAAAATAACGGCGATCCCGCAAAAGTTGACAGCGAAGTGCTTGCCATAGCTGATGAATGTATAAAAAACCAGAACGGGAACGCGATAATGAAACATCCGGTTGAATTCTATGTTCAGAAAACCGGGTTTACTGGAAAAGTGACTAAACCTGGAAAACTCATAGCACCGGTGGATTACGCAACTATATGTATGGCAAATTCAGGACCGAATACGAACGGTTCGCAGTTCTTCATCGTTACGAAAAAAGAAGGCTGCGCATGGCTTAACGGAAAACATACGGTTTTCGGTAAGGTGATCGAAGGAATAGATGTTGCTCACAAGATCGAAGATGTAGAGAAAGGCGCGCAGGATAAACCGGTTGCTGACATAAAGATGATCAAAGTAAGAGTTGAACAGCCTAAATAAAATTTTAATGAGGATAATAAATGCCGAAAACAATAAATGCCGTTCTAAAAACGAATAAAGGCGACATAAAGCTTGAATTATGGCCGGATATAGCTCCTGAAACAGTTGATAATTTTATCGGTCTCGCATCAGGTGAAAAAGAATGGACAGATCCGAAAACAGACAAGCTTGTACAGAAGCCTTTTTACAACGGAGTGATATTTCACAGAGTTATAAACGATTTTATGATCCAGGCCGGATGTCCTTTAGGCAACGGCACAGGTGGACCCGGTTACGATTTCGAAGATGAATGTTTTGATACTGAAGGGAAATTGAAAGCGAAGGTGGAATACGGGGTAATAGCTATGGCTAATGCCGGACCAGGTACTAACGGTTCCCAGTTTTTTATAGTAACAAGAAAATCCGGATGTGACTGGCTGAACGGAAAGCATACAGTCTTTGGAAAGGTGGCAGAAGGAATGGATGTTGCTCATGCGATCGAGAACGCTCCGAGAAATCCCGTGGACAAACCGCTCGAAAAAATAGTAATAAATTCAGTGGAAATAATAAAATAACTTTCCGGAGCAAAGATTGGCTGAACTTTTAAAAGGCGCACCGATCGCTAAAGAACAGTATGCGGAATTTAAAAAGAGATCTGAAGAACTGATCTCTAGAGGTATAGTACCGCAGATAAAAATAATTATAGCGACAGATGATCCCGCCGTAGAAACTTATACTTCAATGATCATAAAAAACTGCGGCAGGGCTGGTATCAAAGCCGATACTGAAAGGTTTCCGGAGTCAGCTGATACTGCCTGTATTATAAATGCTGTGAAATCGAATAATGATGATTCTAAGATTCATGGGCAGATCGTAATGCTTCCTATGTGGAAACAGATCGACGAAAAAAAAGTACTTTCGTCTGTAAGTACTTTGAAAGATATCGACGGAGTAAATCCGCTGAACGCAGGAAAAACAGTACTTGGTGAAGATTCTTTTACGCCGAACACGGCTCAGGCCTGCAAAGATATTCTGGAGAAGTCCGGTATACAGATCTCGGGAAAGCATGTCGTGATAATCGGAAGATCGAATATTGTGGGAAAACCGCTGGCTAATATGCTTATTCAGAAAGGGGTTGATGCTACTGTGACCCTCTGCCATTCGAGAACCTTAAAGCTTAAGGAGATCTGCAGAAGCGCAGATATTCTTATTGCGGCTATAGGATCGCCTCATTTTATAACTGCCGAGTATGTAAATTCAAATCAGGTGATCGTAGATGTAGGAATGAACGAGATAAAAGATCAGTCCGGATCACCAGTACTTGTCGGTGATGTGGATTTCGAGAATGTGAAAGATATTGTAAAAGCGATCACACCAGTTCCGGGAGGAGTCAGCCCTTTAACACATACCGCGCTTATAAAAAACATATTCAGAGCGGTAGATTACACACTAAATGAACAAAGAGATATTAATTAAGTTCAAAAGACTTAATCTGAAATGAATAAACGGAGAATACGATGAGAATTATTCAAAATACAAAATACGCCGCGGCAATTACATTCCTGCTGATCATGCTATCTCAGTCCTATGGGAGGCCGTCAGAAGCGGGAGTGGCATTTCTTACGATATCTCCGGGAGCAAGGCCGACCGGAATGGGCGACTCATTTGTGGGCATAGCCGATGACGCAACGGCATCGTGGTGGAATCCCGCCGGACTCGCGAGACAGACCGGAAAAGAACTTTCTTTCATGCACGCGAACTGGCTTCCCGGATTCAATCTTAACGACATGTATTATGACTTTCTTGCATACAAACAGGAAATAGAAGGTCTTGGAACCGTAGGCGGACATATAACTTATCTGTATCTGGGCGAGCAGGAAAGAATGAGCGAATCCGGTGTGTCGGAAGGTAAATTTAAAACATACGAAATGGCAGCGGCTCTTTCTTACGGAACAGACCTGTCAGACAACCTATTTGTCGGACTCAGCACAAAATTCATTTATTCTCATCTTTCTGATTCAGGCGCGGGAAATGAAAAAGGATCGGGAACCGGCCACAGCATGGCTCTGGATCTCGGGATGCTCTACCAGACCGATTATGATCTTGACATAGGTGTCAGTGTAACTAATCTCGGTCCGAAGATATCTTATATTGATTACGAACAGGCCGATCCTCTTCCAACGACTTTAAGAGCGGGAGTAGCCTACTATCTTTTCTACGATGACATCAATTCATTAGTCCTTACGAGCGATTTTACAAAACTTCTTGTAAGAAAAGGGAAAGATCTTGACGAAGGAGAAGACGGAATAGATACTTCAGATGAATGGAACTATACGGACCCGATCTGGAAAGCGATATTCACTTCGTGGACTGACGACGATGGGATCGACGATGTGGTTTACGGTTTGGGTGCGGAATATTGGTATAATAAAATGATCTCCTTAAGGATGGGTTTCTGGAACGATGATATGGGAGATATCAGCGCTACTACATACGGTACAAGCTTAAGATACGATAAATATATTTTCGATTTCTCATATCTTGACGCGGGAAAAGGTCATCCTCTAACGGATACGATGAGATTTTCGCTGAACGTAGGATTCTAAAAAAGGATAAACACTTCTTGATGAAGAAAAACTGTTTCAAATACATATCAGCGCTTTTAATTGTTTCTGCGGTTTACCTTTCCGGATCGGATCTTCAGATAAGACCTTTAGCAGTATCGGCTGAAAAAGGAAGCATAAACGAGATTAAAATTCTGGCGGTCAGAGCAGAATTCGAAACTGATACACTGAACTATACGACGGGTAACGGCAAATTCAATTCGGAATACCCGGATACGATGCAGATCGACGCTGTACCTCACGATAAAGAGTATTTCGAAGATCAGCTTACTTTCGTAAAGAACTATTTTGAATCACAGTCAAAAGGGAAAACGTCAGTACCTTCGGTAACAGTTCTTGATACTGTGCTGACTCTGCCTCATCCTATATGGTACTACAATCCGAACAACGGTGATGATGTGCTTATTTCCATGCTGAAAGAATTCTATAGGGACACATGGTCGCAGATATCAGGCGACACGTCAATTAATTTTTCAGATTTTAACACTTTTGTTATATTTCACGCCGGATCGGGGCAGGAATTCAATCCGGGATATGATGAAACTCCCTTCGACATACCTTCAGTATATCTTTCGGAAAAAGATCTTTCAGACAGCCTTGTAACAGCCCACGACGGAGCACTGATCAGTAACTCCGTTATTCTTCCCGAGTGCGAATGGCAGACATATGACGGCGGATGGTATTATGCAGGAATGAACGGGATCTCATGTCTGATGTTCGCCCACAGGCTGGGAATACCTAATTTATATTCATCCGAAACAGGGAAAAGCTGCATCGGAAGGTTCGGGCTGATGGATCAGGGGTCGGCGAATTTCTCAGGGCTTTTACCCGCAGGAGCGTCAGCCTGGGTAAAAGAACTTACAGGCTGGTCCGATGTTGAAGAGATCGAACCTGACGGCGAAAGAAAGAATTCAGTTCCCGATTCTACTATATATAAAATAAACCTCAACGCTGACGAATATCTGCTCGTTGAGAACGTTACTGCGAAAACCCCGAGCCTTAACGAAAATAATTCTTTGATAGGATACGACAGAAACGGCAGACAGATAAGATTTTATTATAACGAGAACGGGTTTCAGAAGGTTGAATCTGATCTGAATTTTAAAACTCTTGTAAGTGTTGAAGATAACGATTTTTCATTCGGTCTACCTGCTAGAGGGATACTTGTCTGGCACATAGACAAAAGAAGAACGACCGCATATAATATTGAAAATAACCTCGTGAATGATGACTACGCCCACAGAGGCGTTTACATCGAGGAAGCAGACGGATCGTTCGATATCGGAAAGGACTACTGGCTTTTAGACAACGGTTACGGAACCGAACTGGGCTGGGAATATGACGCATTCTATTCGGATAATGAAGTGTGGCTGGAGGAATCGAACCGGGATCTCGACAACGTGGAGTTCAGTTCGGTCTCTTATCCGCGCTCAGATACGAATGAAGGTATTCAGACAGGGATAAAGCTTCACGGTTTTTCCTTTATAGGCAGAGATATGTATTTCAAATGTTCGTACGAGGAACAGGAAAATTACCGTTTACTTGATCCGGGACTTGGAAGAAGTGTTTATCTGCCGGCTTATCAGAATGAAGGCTTACCTCCTTTTGCAACGGGAAGCATAAGACATTTCTTTGCCGGTCAGAATGGAAATTATAAAATTTTCGATAAGGATTCTCTGCTGTTCACGGGAAATTACGGTGATTCTGTTTCGATTAACATTCTACCGTTGCAAATCGGAGAAGGAATTATAACGGTCTCAAAAGATTCGTTAAGAATAATGATCACGGAAATAATATCAGGAACTTCGCAAATCGTTCCTGCACCCGGCAGAATTATATCGCAGCCGGTCGGCAGAATTATTCCGACAGAAAGCGGGATATATTCTTTAAATGAATCTTCAGCATTCGATCTGATAAGCGGCAGATTCAAAAACGCAGAAAAACTCTCCGTTCTGTCAGATCCTGATTCACAGCCTATTTTTATTACAGGATTCGATGAAGACTCTGTTTTTTCTGTAGACACGGGATTCTCGCCTGTTTTGATTAATGTAAAACCTTTATCTGAAGACTCATTATATCACAGCATTATATTAACCGATGAAAGCAATACTCAAAAAGAACAGGCTTTATTTGCATTCAGTAAGAATCAGAAAGCTGTGAATTTAGGGTGGTGCGATATCGATTCTGACAGAAAGATCGAGATAATCTCAGCTTCAGGAAATGAAATTTATTTAAAGAATGAAAATGGTGTATTTGAGAACGGATTTCCGGTAAGCACAGATCTCGGATATATCTCAAAAGCTTATATTTTTGAAGAATATATAGCTGTAATTGATTCTTCGTCAAATTACACGGTGATTTCATCGGGCGGAGATTACTATAATGCAAATGTCAGAACGATGAACGGATGGGGGAATAATTCGGGTCTTTTAAAGATCGACGATTCAGTATATTTGTATAATCACAGCGGAAAAGGCGTTCTGACATATCACAAGATAGGGACAGGCGGGTTATGGGATTATAACAATTTGTTAAACGGTGTTGTTGAGCTGAAAGATAATCCTGAAAACTGGACGCCTCCAACAACGGTCTTATCAGGAAGTGTTTACAACTGGCCGAATCCTGTGCGCGGAGGAACTACGAATTTCAGGTTCTTCAATAATTTCCCGTGCATTGTGGAGATAGACATTTATGATATTAACGGTAATAAAGTAGAAAGTATTAGCAGCGAGATAAACTCATCCGGAGATTATGCGGAGATAGAATGGGATATCTCGGATGTTCCATCCGGTGTTTATAATGCGATACTTAAATTCAGCTCGGGTTCAAAAAATAAAACCGGAAAAGTAAAAGTGGCGGTTATAAAATAATGAATAGATCTTATCCGCTAATATTGATGATTCCTGCTATGATCTTCTGTCAGATGCTGGGTGATTACAATCATCCCGAGCTTAAATGGAAGACATACGAAACTGAACATTTTATTTTTCACTATCATAACGGAACTGAAAAAAGTACTTTAAGGTTCGCCGATGCGGGTGAGAGAATTTATAAACCGGTAACTGAGCTGTACAATTTCGAACCTCCAAAAAAACTGCACGTTGTGGTAGCCGATTTTGACGACACGGCGAACGGCGGAGCATATTATTATACAGATAAAATGGTCCTCTGGGCTCCCTCAATGGATCTTGAACTGAGGGGCGTTCATTTCTGGTATGCTAACGTATTCGCGCATGAATTCACTCACATGGTCCACCTTCAGGTTTCCAGAAAAACATCTCAGCTTATACCCGGTCTTTATATTCAGTGGACGGGCTATGAAAGCGAAAAGAGAGAGGACGTTCTAACCGGATTCCCGAACGTACTGACTTCATCAAACGTGCCTTTTAATATAATACCTCCGTGGTTCGCCGAAGGAATCGCTCAAAGCCAGGCGATAGATACGCTCTATTATGATTTCTGGGACTCGAGCAGGGATATGCTTTTAAGGGAAAGAATACTTTCGGGCCAGGAACTCAGATACGAACAGCTTCTCGATTTTACGAATAAATCATCGCATGAAGCGGAAACTATATATAATACCGGATTCGCTTTTGTCCAGTACATTGTAAAGAATTACGGAAAAGAGAAGCTGTATGATGTGACTAAGGAAATGAGCAGGATCTCGTCATTCACCTTCGAACAGGCCATAAAACGATCGACCGGAAAAGAAGCTGAAGATCTTTATGCGGAATTCATACAGGATACAAAAAACAGATATGCGGGAATGATCTCAAAGATAATTGAAAACATTACTGAAGGAAAAGATATTTCGGATTCGGCTATGGTGAATTCTCACCCTAAATATTCTCCCGACGGAAAATATCTGGCTTTCCTTTCGACCAAAGATAACGGCGAGGCTACTTATTACAGAAGGAACCTGTACCTGAAAGACCTGAAGACGGATTCAATTAAAATGATAGCTCCGGCTGTTCTTTTCTCATCTTATTCATGGGCGCCTGACAGCAAGACTATCTATTTTTCAAGGCTAGATTCATACAGCATATACGGCAATCAGTATATGGATATTTTTTATTACGACCTTGAGAAAAAGAAAGAAAAAAAGCTGACTAAAGGCCTGAGAGCAGCCAATCCCGCAGTATCGCCTGACGGGAAAAAGATAGCTTACGTCGCTTCATTTGATGGTACGAGGAATCTTTATATCTACGATATTGAAAAAGACAGTTCGCGCATAATTACAAAATATTCTGACGGGTCACAGTTCTACATGCCTTCGTGGAATAAGGACGGTTCAAAGATACTTGCCGATAAGTCAATGACTTCGTACGGACGCGATATCGTGCTCGTGGATATTCTCGGAAATGAAATAGAAGTTATCAGCGACGAATTCGACAATAAGGATCCTGTTTTCTCAAAAGATAACAGATACATCTTTTTTTCCAGTGACAGAACAGGAATATATAATATTTACAAAAAGGATCTGACATCTGGAGAGATAATTCCGGTCACTAATGTGAGGGGAGGAGCTTTTAGTCCGGAACCTTCGGACAGCACAATAGCTTATATCAACTATAACGGCATAAGAAAAAATGTTTACTCAGTAAATAATGATCCGGAGATCTTAGCCGGATCGATGGAATATAGCGATTACAGGATCAGATCTTCGGCCTATAATTTCATACCAGAACCGGACAGACTTAAAAAATCCGTTAATTACAATAACGATTTCGAGCATATCCTTCTCATGCCGAGAATAGCCTTCGATGACGGCAGATTCAAGCCGGGTATGTATTTCATGATGAATGATTTTCTGGAGAAAATATCTCTTTTCGGCGGTTTCGGAATAGCTTTCAATAAGGACTATGATCTTTTCGCAATTGCCGAGTACAAATTCCTGCTTCCTACTCTTTACGGTATGGGTATCAATGTCGAAAAGCATGATGATAATTCATTTATCGAAGAGAGCATTATCGTGGATTCGTACGAAGACAGCCTCGGCGTGGATCATCCTATATATCAGAAGAACGACATAGATTTCACTTACAACCTGAAGGAATTCGATTTCGGGATCAAAATACCTATGACGTTCATGCCTAAACTTATAACAGCTTATGCGGGAGATTTCAGTTTCGACGGATATTTCGCATATCTCAGGAATGACGCAAAGGGAGATTACGGCAATTACATCCTGCAGTACACATATTTTAAGGAAAGAAGTTTTAATTTCAACGTAATGATAGATAAATCAAGATTCGATTATAATTATTACATTAATCCCACTTACGGAAGACATGCGAAACTCCATTACTCGAGACATCAGACGGATTTTATTAAGGGATTCAATCTTAATTCTGACTATGGAACACTTCAGGAAGATTACATAAACTATAATTATAACTTTTACTCCGTTGAGCTTAAAGA
>JAKQBN010000081.1 GCA_029559475.1 bacterium | reverse complement strand
TAGAATAAAAGTATGGTGTTATGATAGTTGGGCGAATCAGATCAGTTCAATAAGCACAGGCACAATTACGGTTAGGCCTTATTACATTTCTAATGTAGCACCATCGAGAAATATTGTGTTATATCCTGATCCAGGATACATTAGTTATGACCCTTGGAATTATTATGAATACTATTACAATTTAAGTCAAAGTATAGAGATACTATGGGATGATAATTTGAGAGATAATATGTATGTTAATATCGATCTTGTAGATGAGAATGGAATGGAAGTATTAGAAATTGCAAGAGAATATTATGCTAATCAGGCTTACGCAAAAGGGTTTTATCTATGGAAAAACGCACAAATACCTTATGATCCGCAATATCCAAACCGCCAGTACCGAATAAAAGTATGGCAGTGGGTAGATACTGGATCAGGAGGTACAGAATTAAATTCGATCAGCTTAGGGTCAATAACTGTAAAACCTTATTACTTATCTAATGCTTCGCCGACATCAAATATCGAATTATATCCTGACACCCATTATGATCCCGATAATTTTAGCAACAATCAAAGAGTTGAGATTATGTGGGATGACAATCTCACGGAGACCGAAAATGTAAATATAGATCTGGTAGATGAAAACGGAATGTCAGTATTTAACATAGCTAATAATGTTAATTCTAACGGTTTTTATTTATGGGAAAACACTCAAATACCTTATGATCCTCAGAATCCGAACTGTCAATACAGAATAAAAGTATGGCAATATGTTGATACCGGCTGGGGTGGGACAGAATTAAATTCGATCAGTGCGGGGTATGTAAAGAATAAATCGATTTTTATTAACTCAGTTACACCCTACAACATCGAATACCTTAAGAAAGGTTCAGATTATGAGATCAGCTGGAATGACGATATTTATGAGAAAGTTAAGATTGAGCTGTATCAGGGAGAAACTTTCCATTCTGTTATTTCTGACTCTACTGTCAGTGACGGTTCTTATATCTGGAAGATGCCGAACGATCTTGTGGGTACAAATTATAAGATCAAGATATCGTCAATTGATTATCCGTCGGGCGAGCCTATAACATGCACGAGTTTCGGTTCTTTGAACATTATTGACGGACCACTTGCGGTTATTTCACCTAACGGAGGTGAGTTTGTGCGTCAGGGTACGCAGCATGAGATCAGATGGTATGATAATATTTACGAGAATGTGAAGATCGAGCTGTTTAAGAACGGATCGTTCTATTCGAATATTGCTACTTCGACCGGGAGCGACGGTTCATATATCTGGAATGTGCCTGTTGATCTGACTGGGTCAAATTTTAAAGTTAAGATATCATCGGTAACAACTTCAAGCATCAGCGATTACAGCGATGATTATTTTGTGATCCTTCCTGACTCGGTCAGAGTGATAAGTCCGAACGGAGGCGAAACTTTCGCGAGAGGTTCGCAGCTTGAGATCAAATGGACGGACATTCTTGACGAGAATGTGAAAATTAATCTTTATAAAAGCTCATCGATAAGCAGGGAGATAGTTTCTGCTACTCCGAGCGATGGTTCTTACTTGTGGAACATACCGGTAGAGCTTGAAGGCAGTGATTTCAGGATCAGAATAGCGTCGGTTTTAAATCATGATATAGCTGATTCAAGTAACGCGTACTTCAGCATTACTCCCGACTCGATCGAAGTTACTGCACCGGACGGCGGTGAGGTTTTGAGCAGAGATACTCAGTATGAAATTAAATGGTGCGGAATTATTTCCGGTGATGTTAAGATAGATCTTTATCGCAGCGGAGTATTCAGTCTGGAAATAGCAGCATCGACAGCGAACGACGGATCATATATGTGGTTGATTCCGAATGATATTTCAGGTACGGATTATAGGATAAGGATTACTTCCGTACTAATTCCGGCAGTTTACGATGAAAGCGGCAATGATTTTGCGGTAATAGCCGGATCGATAGTGATACAGAATCCGAACGGCGGTGAAAAAATGCTGTGCAATTCTGTGTACGAGATCAAATGGCTTGACAATACCGCGGAGAATGTGAAGATCGAACTCTTTATAAGCAGTGCATATCATTCAACGATCGTGGAAACGACCGAAAGCGACGGATCGTTCATGTGGAACATTCCTGCAGATGTAACAGGCGGAGATTTCAAGATCAAGATCTCAACAACGAATTTTAGTGACATAAGCGACGGTTTGTTTGATGTTCTCGATGGAACAGTAGTTGTTCTAAGCCCGGATGGAGGAGAGTACATTATAAGCGGGAACGATCTTGAAATTAAATGGATCGACAATGTTTTAGAAAATGTGAAAATAGAACTTTTCGATAACGGAATATTATACTCTGTAATATCAGAATCAACACCAAGCGACGGATCATTTATCTGGAACATCCCCGTTGGACTCGAGAGCGATAAATTCAGGATCCGCGTATCATCTACAATTATGCCTGCAATGCATACTGACATGAGTGATACGGATTTCAGCATCTCGACCGACGATATTGAGATCACCTTTCCGACTGACGGAACGGTTATAGAAATGTCTGAGAACTATAATATTACATGGACGAATGATTCTCCATGCGAAGTCGTGATAAGCCTGTACAAAGCTGATGATCTTATTACATCTTTCACAGGAACTGCGTCCTGCAGCTATTTATGGAATTTCTATACAGATTCAATCACAGCTGGATCCGATTATAAAATCAAGATCGTTTCAGTTATTGACTCCAATTCTTTTGATGAAACAGGATATTTCACGATCAAAGGGACAAATAATCTCAGCGGAAGTGTCAGCGGTATATGGACTGAGGCTTATTCGCCTTATATTTTATCCGGAAATACTTTTATCGAGAATATGAATTCTCTGATAATCGAAGAAAAAGTGAAAGTTAAAGGAAAGTCGCAGTATGTTCCTTTTAGCGTTTACGGGAAAATTGATGCAAGAGGATCAGCTAACGGCACGATCAGGATGAGAGGATTAGACTTTAATGTAGATAATTCGAGCAGTTCAGACAGTTCAAAGGTAAAATACTGCGTTTTTGAAAAAAGCGATCTGATCGCTAAGAAAAACCCTACAAAAGCAGCAAATTCACAATCGGTGAGGATAATCAACAATTCAAAAGTCGTTTTCAGTAACTGCGCTGTGAATGATCTAGAAAATTATGCCTTTATAGTCAGCAATGCAGCACCGGTGATATCGAACTGCCTGATTACAAATAATAACGGAGGTATAAAACTATATAATTGTTCATCGCAGTATATAGTGAATAATACGATCGCTGATAACGATAGCATAGGTGCTTATTTCGACGGTAATTCGGATGCAATGCTTTTGAACAATCTGATCTGGGGGAACGGCATGGGTCAGGTATATCTAAACAGTAACGATTCCGATCCGAATATTTATTATTCCAATGTCCAGGGAGGCCAGGCAGGTTTCGGTCTGGGCGCAGGTGTAGTTTATAACGGTACTTATGCAGGAAATATTGAAAGTGATCCTTTATTCGAAAGCGGATCATATTCCATCGAAGACATATCTCCATGTGCGGATATGGGGTATCCCGGTCTGACGAACAATACTCTTGGTTTTGTTTATATACCTTACTCTGATCTTGCGGGAAATGCAAGGCTGAACGGAGAAATAGACATCGGCTGCTATGAATATCACGAGTCGATCGCTATTCCAGGTACACCTGAGAATATTGTCATAACATCATTACCGGATCCTGAAGCAAAATCTATGTCGCTAAGGCTGGACTGGGACGCTGCAGCTAATGCGAAATCTTATAAGATCTATTCCTGCGGCACTCCATACGGAGAATTCCAGTATCTGACATCTGTTTCCACGAATTTCTGCAGTGATGTTATAGACTCAGATTCTAAGAAATTCTACTACATTGTAGCAAGCACGGAATCATTAGGCAGAGATATAATTGCTGTTCAAAAGAAATCTAAGATAAAAATAGATCAGGTCGAAAGAATGATAAGAAAGTAAACGGAAGGCAGGCTAAGTCCTGCCTTTTTCATTTTCCGTCCCAGAGATATTTTTTGAGATCTATTTTACCTTCGGGCGAAACTTTGACTTTTTCGCTTATAAGAAGTGCTTTCTGCTCAGTGGACATTTGAGTATTCAGCCGCGGAAGCTCGCCTTTTGAATTGATCACCCGATGCCAGGGGAGATCATGCTTACCGGACATTGAGGACAGAATTCTGACTACCTGTCTGGCTCCGTTAGGATGGCCGGCAAGATTCGAGATACCGCCGTATGTCTGCACTTTTCCCGCAGGGATGCTCTTAATTATCTCGATAACTGATTCAGTGAATTGAGTGTACATGCCGATAATATACTAATTTATTGCTAATTTACCAAAAATATTTTACTTTTATATGCTGAAAATAATTGTAAAATGAGGAAAAAATGCTGCAGATATACAACAGTCTGACGAAGAAAAAAGAGGTTTTCGTACCGGTAGAAGAGGGAAAAGCGCGGATCTACACCTGCGGGCCGACAGTTTACAGCACGGCTCATGTAGGGAATTTCTCGGCGTTCCTGATGGCCGACCTTCTCGTCAGATATCTGAAATATAAAGGCTATGAAGTCAAATGGATAATGAACATAACCGATGTCGGGCATCTGACGGACGATAACGAGCTTTCGGATTCCGGCGAGGATAAACTCGAAGCGGCTTCGAAGCGGGAGAACAAGACCGTCTGGGAGCTTGCGAGATATTATGAAGATCTCTTTATGAACGATATGAAAGTTTTAAAATTCACGCCGGCTTTCAAATATCCGAGAGCAACAGAGCATGTCGAAGAAATGATAGAAATGGTGAAAGAACTTGAAAAGAAAGGCGTAGTTTACGAAACATCCGATGGCGTTTATTTCGATATATCAAAATTTAAAGATTACGGTAAACTGTCTGGAAACTCTCTTGAAGCTCTTCAGGCTGGAGCGAGGGTGGAAGTCAATGAGGATAAAAGGTCTGCATTCGATTTCGCCGTATGGAAGAAGCTGACTGGGAAGAACGAAGCGCATATAATGAAATGGGAATCGCCCTGGGGAACAGGTTTTCCGGGATGGCATCTCGAATGTTCCGCGATGAGTAAAAAATATCTCGGCGAAACTCTGGATTTCCACACGGGTGGAGAGGATAATAAATTTCCGCACCACGAAAGTGAGATCGCCCAGTCAGAGACCGCGAACGGTAAAAAATTTGTAAATTACTGGATGCATAAAAGCAGGGTAGTAGTTAATAACGAGAAAATGAGCAAGTCGCTCGGTAATTTCTTCACGGTGTCAGATCTTATCGGCAAAGGATTTTCAGCAGATGCTATAAGATTCACTTTTCTTTCTGCTCATTACAGGTCAAAGCTGAATTTTACAGAAGAGCAGCTTAAAGAATCACAAAAGACGATTGATAAATTCAACGATTTCATACAGGCCGTTCTTAAGGCTGATGTGTCAGGCAAAGAAAACGGGATCGCTCAGGCAGTAAAAACAGCGAAAGAGCAATTCGAAAAAGGTATGGATGACGATCTGAATATGAGCGTCGCGCTTGCTTCACTATACGGATTTATGAAAACGGTCAGAAAAAGTCTGGATAACGGTATTTCGAAGTATGAAAAGGATCTGATAATTAATTTCATAAGTTCTTTAAACGAGATCTTTGAAGTCTTCGACTTTGAAGAAAAAAAAGAAAAAGAATTTACAGTCGAAGAACAGAAAGTTATTGATGAACTGATCGAAAAAAGAAACAGGTACAGAGCGGAAAAGAACTGGGCGGAAGCTGATAAAGTCCGCGATGAACTTATAAAAATGGGGGTTAACATTGCCGATAAAAAATAAAGCGGTCATCTTAATAATTTTTGTTTCCGCGCTTATTTTATCGTCCTGTTCGGTCTATAAGAAACAAGCGCTGGGTCCCGACGAAATGATAATAGTTCTCGCTGATGAAACGATATATGATACTCACCTTCCTCAGCTTCAGGCTCTATATTCCCGCCCTGTTTATACTCCTATGAAAGAAGAACTCTATTATATGAAGCGCATTTCATTAGAAGAATTCGAAAATGAAGGCTACAGAAGATATAAGAACATAATTATGCTCGCGAATATCGACAGCAATACAC
>JAKQBN010000029.1 GCA_029559475.1 bacterium | reverse complement strand
AGGGAGCAACAATTTCATAATGCTTTATACCATACCGGAATATAAGGATAAGCTTCCGTATCCTTACTACAGATCATCTGAAAGCGGTGAGGAGGGTTCATATCTGAATTATCTTGATGATGAAGTCGGCATGATCTATCGGGAACTCGAAAAGAACGGCAAGGCGGATAATACTGTAATATGCCTGTTCGGAATTCCTTCTGATAAGGAGGGCATGAAGGCAAAAGACTTCAAAATACCTTTATTTTTGAGCAGCAGTGAATATACGCTTGAAAGGCAGGTAAAAAATCCATACACTACGATGGACATACTGCCGACGGTTCTCGATGCGGCAGGCGTGAAGATCAAAGATCCGGAATTTGAAGGCAGATCGTTCTTCGATCCTGAATTTATCAGGCAGGATGTGGTCTTAACGGACGTTTATAAGCTGAATAAAATCGCGGAATCTGTCTTTACCGATGCTCACGGGTTCAAATCCAAAAACCTGAATATTCAGGCTGAAATATTCCCGCTTCTTCCAAGGTCATTGATCTCCGCAGAAATGAAGCTGGACGCAGTACCGGGACCTGACGGGATGCAGTATAAACTTTTTGACCTTGGTAAAGATCCTGACGAGACTGTCGACCTCTATATAAAAAACACGTCAGACGCAAAAAGAATGAAAGAAGCTCTAGAACTCAGGATCAGAAAAGACCTCGGAGCGAAAGTCATCAACGGATATTTTTTTAAATGATCTGTTAGTTCCCGTTCTCGGAAATGAAATTTTTAATAAAAGGCACTGTGAATATACCCGCGACCGAAGGGATAAGAATGTTTATTACGAAAAGCAGAAAAGCCGCTGATATTGCAGCTTCTGCCGGAAAACTGAATATGGAGAAAATATAGGCAGCAGTACCCTCTCTTATACCGATGTCGCCTATGCTGAAAGGGAGGAACGTTTTTAAAAGTATCGAAAGCCATACCCCGAGAAAAGCAGACAGGATGGAAATTTCGCCGAACGCGAGGATCAGGAATACGAACTGGGTTGTATAGACAAGGAAAAGCAGGATAGAAAATAAAAGAAGGACCGAAGCGTTGTTCTTTTTAAAACCGTGAAGGCTGTCGGCAAATTTTGAGAATTTGGTACTTTTTTTAAAGATCTTATGCCTGAAATAGTTTAGAAGAGTTCGTAAGATCCCGGGATGAACGGCAATATAATAGGCAGAAAAAAGTAATAATGCCGCAAAAAAGAGCATGTTTATCCTCATTAGAGCGGAATCGGTAAAAAAGAGTTCAGGAAGAAAAAGAGCGGATATAATCCCGAAGAATATCACGGGGAAAGTATCGTATAATTTTTCGAGAATGCTCATTCCGAGCAGTTTGTATCTGTCTGTCTTTTCAATGGCGATCAGTTTTCCTAATTCACCGACCCTTCCGGGAGTGATGAACCCGAAAGATATTCCGAGAATGACCGATTCCCAGATCTGGATCGCGGGGACACGAACAGCTGAGGTTCTGTCGACGAGGTATTTCCATTTAGCGAACTGAAGGTACAGATTTAACGGAAGGAGCGCGCAGGCAAGTATTATAAATGAAATGTCGGCATTTTTTACGATATTTTCAAGTTTCACCGAATCGATATTATAAAGAACGAGCGCTCCGATCATTACGGACAGGAGAACTTTGACGGCGATGATGATTATTTTTATTTTACCGGACTTCATCTACCACACGTTTCCGGGATAAACGTATTTTAAGCCTGCAGACAGCCCGATCTCCACGGCTCTGTAAACTTTTTCGCGTGAAGTGGATTTTCTGTCCGTCATCTTATAGTCGGGATGGAAAGCGGAAACGTGCCAGGGAACATCGCTTCCGAGTTCTGATGAAATGAATCTGGCGATATCCGAAAGTTCCTCTCCGGAATCGTTAAGGCCGGGGATTATAAGTGTTGTGATCTCGATATGAACGGACGAATCGGCAAGCATTTTAAGATTTCTTAGAACGATATCAAGATCTCCGCCGGTATGCGTAAGATGGTTTTCCCTGTTAAAGCATTTAAGGTCGACATTCGCTGCATCCACCCAGTTCTTCATGTCCTTTATGATGGCTTCGGTCTGATATCCGTTCGTTACGAAAATATTCTTCAAGCCGTTTTCTTTCGCTATTGAGCCGATATCTTTCGCGTAAGGGTAGAAAATCGCAGGCTCATTGTAGGTATAAGACACTGACATACAGCCTGACTGAATAGCGCCCGTAACGATCTCATCCGGAAGCACTATATCGGACGGAATATTTTCGTCGAAATGCTTCTGGCTGATCTGATAATTCTGGCACCACAGGCATTTAAAATTACAGCCGAGAGTGCCTAAAGAATAAGTGAACGAACCCTGCAGGAACCTGTTGAGCGGCTTTTTTTCGACAGGATCGACATTTAATGCAACGGGATGCCCGTAAACAAGATTTACAAGCTCACCATTTTCGTTTTTGTTCGCTCCGCAGAAGCCTTTTCCGCCTTCTTTAATAATACAGGCTCTTTCGCACAACAGGCATTTTATGGCGCTACCGTTCTGCTTACGGTAAAATTCAGGCTGAAAGAATTCCATTTTTAAGCTTTTTCAAATTTAAAGTTTACGTTGGCTTTCAGATGCGAGAATAAAAATTTCGCGTCCGTTTCCATGGGTATCTCTAATGTAAAAATATAATGAGGCACGTTGAGTTTATTGTTCACAGTGAGGTTCTTTATTTTCACACGAACGAATTTAACGTCCGGCCTTGCTTCAAGGTCCTTATAAGTACCCCTGTTCTGATCGTCCTCTTCTTCAGCGCCCCAGAAATACAGGTCCATGTTCATTACAGTCTGGTCGCCGAAGTTGACCGATCTGAAAGGCATGGGCTGAATGTTAAGTAAGGTCGATGATATTGATGAATTGAATTTTGCGACAGAATCGTAATCTATTTCGGAAGATTCGAGTTTTAATCTGTAAACTCCCTCTCTTGTTTTTACGCCGTCCACTTTTTTTGTATTTACACCTGCCGATACGCTGGTGATGATC
>JAKQBN010000061.1 GCA_029559475.1 bacterium | reverse complement strand
TTTGGAGAATAAACGCCTCTGTGGCGTATTTTTTTACTGTATATCGAGGTTGTCGAGCGGACTGGCAATTTTATCCATTCCCTTTTTTGTTATGTGAGTATATATCTCGGTCGTTTTAGAACTTTCGTGACCGAGCAGTTCCTGAATGTATCTTAAGTCAGTTCCCCGCTCGAGCAGATGTGTCGCGAAACTGTGCCGTAGAGAGTGTACCGTCGCCTCTTTTTTGATCCCGGATGAAGCGAGTGCTTTGTTGAAAATGTTCTGTATGCTTTTGACCGAATACTGACCTCCGGTTTCGCCTTCAAAAAGATATTCTTTTGGCTGATAGAGTTTATAATAATGACGGAGCATTTCCAAAAGAGTTTGAGATAAAAGAGTGTTTCTGTCTTTTTTCCCCTTGGCACCTTTTATTACGATGAGATTCCGGGTAGAGTCGATGTCCGCTATTTTCATGTTGGCGGCTTCAATGATCCTGAGCCCGGCTGAGTATATTAGATAGAGAATGCATTTGTGCTTGAAATTATCAATCTGGTCGAACAGCTGAACTATTTCCTCTTCGCTGAAGACGACGGGGAGTTTGAATTGCTTTTTTGCTCTTGGGAGGTTGTAGAATTCTTTTTGTCTGCCGAGGACTTTTTCGTAGTAGAATTTTATCGAGTTGACGAGCTGATTCTGATATGCGGCTGAGAAACCTTTTTCGCTTTCTTTAAGAAGAAAATCCATGATCTCGTTTTTTGAAAGTATATTTGTTTCTTTTCCTTTGAAGTGATCCAGGAACATTTCAAAATAATTTGTATAGGTTTTGATCGTGCTCAGGCTGTAGTTCTTGAACCTCAATAAACGGTTGTATTCCATTAATTCGTTTGACATTCATAATTCCGGTATTTTATGTCTGATATTTAATTTATCCGGAACGCTTTGTCAATTGAAAAATATTATCTTATGAAATGCGTAAAGACTTTCTGTTCCTTCGCAGGCTCTTCGACATGTCCTTTTCCGTTCTCAATGAGTTTTAATATCCATGCCATGTTTTTACCGAGCATCCGCATTGTCTGTTTTCCTTCATCGTCCTTTTCAACTTCACCGGGAGCTCTGCCGTGGATGATATTCCAGTAATTGCCGGTCGCGAGGATCATTTCGGAATAAGCCAGATAATGGTTCAGGCTGTCGAAGGTCGATGATCCTCCGCTTCTGCGGACGGCGCATACCGAAAGCCCGGCTTTATGGCGGAAAAACCCGCCGTTCGCTCCTGATACGTAGAACATTCTGTCGAGAAAGCTTTTCATCGTTCCGGCGATCCCGGAATAATAGACAGGCGAGCCAAGTATGATCCCGTCTGCGTTTTTGACTTTCTGGATTACCGCATTCACGCAGTCTGATGTTATTACGCACTTTTCATCTTTGTTGACCGCGCATTTCCCGCACGCCATGCAGCCGTGGACAGCTTCGTGTCCGACATGTATTATCTCGAATTCGATGCCTGCCGCTTGTAATTCTGCGCCTACCATGTTCAGAGCGTGATATGTGTTACCTTCAGCTTTAGGGCTTCCATTTATGGCTATTACTTTCATATTCTGTCTTTTTATTTCTCGTTCTTATATTTATCCTTCAGCCTCTCCATCATCTCCCTGATCTTCGATTTTGCGTTCTCGGCGCTTTTTTCGCCTGCCTGAGCGGGAGGGTAGAGGAAGAGTTCATCGGGGATCTCTTTCAAAAAACGGGACGGTTTAGATTTTGATTCCTCGCCGTATTTCACTCTCGAGACGCAGGATGATATGTACAGTCTTTTTTTAGCCCTTGTGAGAGCGACGTAACACAGCCTTCTTTCCTCTTCGATATTATCCTCGTCCAGTGATCTTTTGTGCGGGAATATGCCTTCCTCAAATCCGGCTATAAAGACGTTCTCGAATTCCAGCCCTTTCGATGAATGAACGGTAAGTACGATAACCTGCTCGCCTCTGTCGGTGTCATCTCCTTCCTGAATAAGCGCTATCTTCTCCAAAAATCCGTTCAGAGTGCCGTTTTTGTTCTCAGCCGCGTAATCTTTTACGGAATTTAAAAGCTCATCGACGTTCGCTTTTCTTGATTCTATACTCTTGTCATTCTCCTTTTCAAGAAAGGCGAAATAGCCTGTTTTATCGACAAGCTTTACACAGGTATCGTATATATCCTTCTGTTCGCCGGTCTCTACAAGCCCGGTGACGAGGTCTAAAAATTCCGCTATGTTATGATGTTTTGAAGATGCTATCGTGTCGATCTTTTTATAGCTCTTTAAAGCCTGAAAGAAGTTGATCTTATTCTGTTCGGCATAATTTGATATTTTGAATACGGTATCCTCGCCGATCCCTCTTTTAGGAGTGTTTATGATGCGCAGTACCGATACTTCATCGGACGGATTTACTACTATGCTCATATATGCGAGGATGTCCCTGATCTCTTTACGCTCGTAGAATTTATAATCGCCGACGATTTTATAAGGGATCCTGTGCGTTCTGAAAGCTTCCTCGATCACTCTCGAAAGATAGTTCGTGCGTAATAGAACCGCGTGATCGGAATATCTTTTCCCCAGTTCTTTGATCTTTTCACAGATAAGATCAGCTTCGTGCTTTTCATTAAGCGCGGAAAAATATTCAATGGGGAGATGTTCTTTAAAATGTGTCTCGACCTGCTTATTTTTTCTTTCCAGGTTATTGTTGATCACGGCCGATGCGGCTTTGAGTATTGTCGGTGTCGAGCGGTAATTTACGTTGAGTATAATAATCCTGCAGTCGTCCCAGTGCTTCTCAAAGTCGAGTATGTTTCTGAAATCCGCTCCTCTGAATCCGTAAATTGACTGATCGTCATCGCCTACTACGAACACATTACCGTACTTTTCACCGAGTTTTAAGACTATTCTGTTCTGAACGGGATTGGTGTCCTGAAATTCGTCTATCAGGATGAATCTGTACCTGTTCTGATATTTTTCAAGCAGAGATTTGTCTTTGAAAAGTTCGAGCATCTTTAACAGCAGGTCGTCAAAGTCAAGAGCATTGTTCGCTTTTAATATCCTGTCGTACTCGGGTATAATGCGCTTCGAGACGCTTGTTATCGGATCGATAGCCGTAACGTTGTCAAGGCTGATGAACCTGTTTTTAAAATAGGATATTTTATAACTGATCAGCTTAGGATCGAACATCTCGTCTGAAATGTTCAGGTTATGCATCGCTTTCTTTATGGCCGCGTGCTGTTCCGCCGATCCGTAGATCGAAAATCCTTTCGAATATCCCAGATTCTCAAGATTCTCCTTTATAAGCCTTACACCGAGCGCGTGAAAAGTAGAGCATGTCATAAGTTCATGCCCTTTTACAGATGCCGCAAGCCTTTCGCGCATTTCTTGAGCTGCTTTATTTGTGAATGTTACTGCGAGGATATTCTTTGGATCGATCCTGTGATCGTTTATCAGCCTTTCGATCCTGCCTACGATGACTCGGGTTTTTCCACTGCCCGCCCCTGCGAGAACGAGGCACGGGCCCTTGAAATGCTCAATTGCCTGTATCTGACTGTCGTTGTATTTCATTTTTATTTTTTCATCGGGAAGCAGATTAAAAAGCTTGTGCCTTCGCCGAACTTGGATTCGACTTTGATCTTGCCTTTATAAGAATTCACCATCTGCTTTGTGATCACAAGACCCAGACCCGTACCTTTGCCGTGCTCTTTGGTCGAAAATCCGACGTTAAAGATCATATCAAGTTCTTCGGCTTTAATTCCGCAGCCGGTATCAAGAAGATAAAGGCAGATATTATCAGCTTTCACAAATGTTTTTACAACTATCTTTTTCTGGTTAGAATTCTCCATCGCGTCGTATGAATTTTTAAAAAGGTTGGTTATGATCTGATCGAAGTGAAGCGGTATTCCTTTCATTTTAGGAACTTCTTCGCCCGGAATGAAAGTTACATCGACGGAGCTGATATTGTTATACTTCAGCTGCATATAATTGATGTTTTTGCGTATTAGTTCGTTAAGGTCGAAATCCACAGGTTTTTCCGACAGATTGTTGTTTATCCTGTTCGAGATGCTCTTTATCATGTTCTCCATTGTCGTAAGGCTGCTGTCGATCAGCTTAAGAATATTCTCGGAAGAATCATTGCTGTTGCCGCTGTTGTGGATCTCGTCCTCAAGCAGCTGATATCCCGTGATCAGTGTCTGAAGAGGACTGTTAAGGTCGTGAACGATCGATGCCGAAAATTTACCCAGTTCGTAGAATTTTTCCATCTCGATAATCTTTGTGCTTTTCTTAAGAACCTCTTCAAGCAGCTTTCTGTTCTTTTCCTCCAGATTTTTATTCTGCTCCTCGATCATCTCTTTCATCCGTTTATTATCGAGACCCTGCTTTACCGCCTGAAGAAGCTGATTTACGTCTACCGGCTTAAAAAGGAACGAATAGATATGGCCTTTATTTATTGCGGTTACTATATCCTTTTTGTCTGAATTACCGCTAAGTATGATCTTGCAGATATTCGGATATTCGTTATGGACTTTTTCTGCAAGTTCGCAGCCTCTCATTCCGGGCATCATCTCGTCGCTTATCAGAATATCGATCGTATTGTTTTTCAGCACATCGAAGACTTTTAACGGATCTGAAAGTTTTATAACATTAAAATATCTTTCGAGTATCATCTGAAGCGACTGAAGTATGAGTTCTTCATCGTCAACGATCAGAATGGATGCTTTTTCTTCATCCTCGATCTCGCTTTCAAAGCTTATATTGTACATAGCTTTCTCCGGTGGTTAACAGTAATGAAGTGTAATAAATTACTTTGTGTTTTTCAAATAAAATTATAAAAATAAAAAAAAGCCGGAACAGTCCGGCTTTTATATCGGTTAAGATACTTCTATCAGGCTTCGGCTATAACGTTTACGCTGATGCTGATCTCTGTTTCGGAATGAGCTTTATACGGTACTTTGAATTCGCCGAGGTGCTTGATGTTCTCCTCGAGCTGAATTCTTCTTTTATCGATCTCTATGCCCATAGCTTTAAGTTCGTCTGCTATGTTCTGAGAAGTTACGGATCCGAAGAGTTTGTCTTCTTCGCCGACTTTCATTTTTATAACGACCGTTTTGTCGGAAAGCGCTTTCTGTAGATATACATCTGATTTCTTAAGCTGAGCTTCTTTATATCCTTTTGATTTTGTGCTTTCTTTATATCTGTTCATATGGGCGTCGGTCGCCGGGAAAGCAAAATTTCTGGGTATGAGAAAGTTTCTTCCGAAACCGTCTTTTACCTTTATAACCTCGCCGGCTTTACCAACCTTGTCAACATCCTGTCTTAATATTACAAACATTTTAGGCTCCTTTTTATCTTGCTGTGTTGTCGACGAACGGCATTAAGGCTACTATTCTTGCTCTTTTGATGGCGTTTGTCAGCATTCTCTGATGCTTGGCGCATACGCCCGATGTCCTTCTCGGAATTATCTTGCCCTGTTCGGTTGTAAATTTTGCGAGCTGCTTATCGTTTTTATAATCGATGTAAACTATGTTCTCTTCGCAAAATCTGCAGATTCTTTTTTTCTTTTCTTTTATCATTTCATCACCTCAGGTTACTCGTTAACTTTTGCATTTTCTTTTTCTTCCGCTTCCTTCAGCAACTTTCCAGCGCCGGCTATATCGAGCTGTTCCTGCTTAAGGGCTTTTTTATCCACTACGAGGGTCATGTAGCGGAGGATCGAAGAATTGATGTTCATGTCGTTCACAAGGTTCTGCGGGACTTTATTTCCGGCAGTGTACTTGTAAAGAACATAGTAACCCGTAGGCTTCTTTTTGATAGGGTATGCAAGCCTTTTTTTACCCCACTGGTCAACAGTTATTATCTCTCCGTCCGTTTTTATCATTTCCGTATAACGGGAAATAACGGAATCGATCTTTTCCTGATCGAGCGCCGGATCAATAATCACCATCGTTTCGTACCTGTTCATTTTTCCTCCTTCTTTTGGTCTTTGGCCGAAAATATTGCATTCCGGCAAGAATTTTTCACGCGCCAAATATAAATCTTTTTTTATTTCAAGTCAATCAAATTAATCGGCTTTTTCCGCGCTGTCCGGTTTTTCCTGCTCAGAATTCTTCTCGTTGAACCTGTTCATCGTTCTGTCGATGCCGTTCTCAAGAACCGATTCTATCGCTTCCACGCTTCTGTCGACCGTTTCCAGAACATCGGCATGAAGTGCGGATGGTATCTTCGCCAGAACAAGATCAGGAAGGATAGCGGGATTGTTGGTAAGGATCGAATTTATCTGATCGGTCCTGAATCCAATCCTGAGCCTCGCAAAATCCTGAGTGTCCAGCGTTCCTATTATCGATCTTAATCCGTTATGACCGCCCGCAGAACCGGATTTTCTCAGCCTGACAGTTCCCAGCGGGAGATTGATATCGTCATAGACTACCAGAATGCTTCCCGTCTCCGCCTCAAAATAATTAATGATCTGCGAGACCGCCTCACCTGAGAGGTTCATGTAGGTCGTCGGTTTTACAAGAATGATCTTTTCAGAATTGAAAAAGCCGGACGCGGCATAAAACTTGCCTTTTCCGGCTTTAAACAACAGACCATGCTTCTCTGCAAAACGGTCGACCGATATAAATCCGAGGTTATGCCAGGTATCTGCGTACCTGTTTCCCGGATTTCCCAGACCGATTATTATCTGCACGGTTTCTTCTATTTTATTTCAATGATGTTTGAATTCAGCTACTTTTTTTCAGGATGCTTTGCATCAGCTTTTTCTGCGGGTTTTGCGGCACCAGCAGGAGCGGCGGCTTTTTCACCCGGTTTTGCAGCAGCGGCCGGAGCGCCTTCAACGTGAGCGGCAAGCTCAGCGCCTGCGGATCCGCCGGCGTCAGAAACTGCAGCCCTGGTAATTCCGACTCTTGCGAGAAGCATATCGGCAGGAGAAGCGATCCTGATATTATCCATTTTGATATCTCTGGCGTGAATAGTGTCTTTCAGCTTGAGAGGTGAAACGTCGATCTTGATCTCGTTGGGAATGAATTCAGCCATAGCTTCAACTTCTATCTCCCTTGAGTTCTCGATCAGAACGCCGCCCATGTTCTTTACGCCGAAAGGAATACCTTCGAACCTTAAAGGTATCTTTACGGTGACTTTTTTACCGGGTGCTAAAGACAGCATATCGACGTGGACAAGTTTCCATGATACGGGGTGTCTCTGAACCTCTTTTAAAACGACTTTAAAATCGCCGATCTCGGATGTGATCTCGTGAATTTTCTTTCCGGATTTTATCGCGCGGTTGAGATCGATCTCATTCACATAATATGAATGGCTGTTCTCTATTCCGGGACCGTAGAGATTAACGGGTATCAGGCCTGTTTTTCTTTTTGCTTTGATCACCCTTTTGCTGTCTACGCTCTTTAATTGCGCTACTAATTTTTCTGACATCTTAAGCTGCCTCTTTTCTTGGTTTGTTAAATTTGCAGGGGTAGAAGGATTCGAACCTCCGGAGTGCCGGGACCAAAACCCGGTGCCTTTCCACTTGGCGATACCCCTCTACATGCTTATCATCAAGGTTTATATTTTAAAGAGCAGGGGTAGAGGGATTCGAACCCCCGAATGCCGGAACCAGAACCCGGAGCCTTAGCCACTTGGCGATACCCCAGCAATGAAATTATTCGTCCTGATCGGAACTGCCGGAGCTTTTGCCCTCAACTTTGTTCGAAAGCTCTTCGGCGTACTTATCAAGGATCTCTTTTTCAAGCTTTATCCTAAAATCATCCACTATCGGATGAGCGATGTCCTTATAGGTACCATCCGGAAGCTTGCGGCTGGGCATACATACGAAAAGGCCGTCCTTTCCCTGGATTATCTTCAGCCCTCTGATAATAAAAGCATTGTCGAAAGTTACGTGAACAAATGCCTTGAGCTTCTCTTCGTCCCTTAGATTTACTCTGATTTCGGTAATCTCCAATGTGTCCTCCGCTATAGTTTTACAGCATGAACGAAGTAGTTCTTATCCATCAGCCCGGAAGCTCTGATCAGCCGTTTTTCATCCGTAAAAAATCCGAAAACCGACGATCCGCTGCCCGACATCGCGGCAAGTGCCGCTCCTTCGCTTAGCAATAATTCCTTAATATGACCTATTTCAGGGTATTCTCTGAACACCACACTCTCAAAATCGTTAATGAATCCCGCACGAATGACGTTCAGGGACACACCCGGTTTTGAGACTTCGGCAAATATAACATTGCCCGATAAATTTGTCAAGTTTAAATTCAGTTTTTTATATGCATCCGGCGTACTGATGTGTATGTGAGGATATATAAGTAAAATAGACCCGTTTTTAAGAAGCGGTTCAATGCGTTTTAAAAGTTCACCTTTTCCTTCCGCCCATGCGCATCCGCCTTTTATGAAAAAAGGTACATCAGCGCCTAGTTTCAGGCCAAGTTTTTCAAGTTCTTCATCAGTAAGGTTTAAGCCCCAGAGAACATTAAGTGCTTTAAGGACAGCCGCGGCATCAGATGAACCTCCTCCGAGGCCCGCTCCTATGGGAACGTTCTTTTTAAGAGTGATCCTGCATCCTTTATTTATATTGAAATTATTTTTGAGTAGTTCCGCCGCTTTCACGCAGATATTGTTCCCGCTGCCGGGTATGTTTATTCCTTTAGAAGTAAATTGTATAACGTCTTTATCAGACGAGACTATATCGATCTCATCATAAAAGGGTATCTCCTGGAAGATCGTCTCCAGAGAGTGATATCCGTCGGGCAGTTTTCCTGTTACTTTCAGGTGAAGGTTGAGCTTGCAGTTCGCACGAACTATCATTTTTTCTTTCTCAGATCTATCACTTCAGTTCCATCTTTTTTTACGTATGTGAATTTGTCTTTAGCGATCTCTGTATTGATCTTAATGTTTTCAAGAATGTAAACGTTCTTGTTCTCGTCAAGATCGAAGCTTTCTATTTCCACCGGCAGAAAATCAGAGTTCACTTTTACTTTAAGCCTGTAAATGAATCTGTCCTTGCCCTTAGGCGCTTCGAGATCGAGCATATAAATTACTTTGCCGTCCTCTTTCTTTTCGGAATAATCCTTGAGGTTGTATCTGTCGGTAAAATCAAAAAAAAGCTTTCCCGGTATCATTGATTCCTCGTTATTCTTGACATCTTCGATAAGAACCTGCGAGTTCTCGGTCGAATATCTCCATACCGTTTTTCCGTTGCTAATTATGTAATCTCCTTCAGGCATCTCGACCCTGAACGAATCATCCGAATTCATATAAATTTTACCGGTGATCCTGCTTTCCTCCGATGCAAGCTCCCACATCTGTATCTGTGTAAAGTCGCTCTCGAAGGTTTTCATCTTTTTATAATTGTCCTTTATATTCGATATTATTTTCTGTCCGGAGATAGCGTAAGATGCGGACAGGATCGAAAAGATCATAAGGAACGAAATCAGTTTTTTCATAGTTTCCCCGTTTATTTCAAATGTAAAATACACTTTTTTACCTTTAGTGTCAAATATTATACGAATTTGAATGATAATTGTTTAACAATTTCGTATATTTGAACTTTTAAACGGAGTTGATATGGAACAGATGCAGCGACTTGTAAATATTATGAAAAAGCTGAGGGATAAAAAAGAAGGCTGTCCGTGGGATCTCGAACAAACCCATGAAAGTTTAAGAAAATACATTCTTGAAGAGGCTTATGAAGTCATTGAGGCTATTGAGGATAAAGATAAGTCCGAACTTAAAAAAGAACTTGGCGATCTTCTTCTTCAGATAATATTTCAGTCGCAGATAGCTTCAGAAAAAGGCGAATTCGATATCGAAGATGTGGCGAAAAGCATTTCTGATAAACTTGAACTGCGTCATCCACACATCTTCGGTGAAAAGAAAACTTTAACTCCCGATCAGGTAAAGAACAACTGGGAGATAATAAAGAAGGAAAAGGAAGGCAAGAAAAGGATACTTGACGGAGTTCCCAGATCGTTCAACGCGCTTTTAAGGTCATTAAGGCTTCAGCAGAAGGCGGGAGCGGTAGGTTTCGAGTGGCAGAACTCGGTTGACATCTTAGAAAAAGTAAAAGAAGAGATCACAGAGCTTGAAGAGGGTATAAAGAAGAACGATCCGGAGAATATCGAGGAAGAACTCGGAGATATTCTTTTCGTAATGGTCAATCTTGCGAAAAAACTGAACGTCAATCCGGAGGATGCACTTCAGAAGGCGAACAATAAATTCATAGGCAGATTTAATTATATTGAAGAAAAAGTCGAAAGATCAGGCGGAAAATTACAGGACAGATCTCTTGAAGAGCTTGACGCGATATGGAACGAAAGCAAGAGGCATGTAAAATGAAAGAAATGATAAGTAGCCTTCAGAATCCGAAGATAAAAGAGCTTGTCAGATTCAGGGATAAGAACGGTAAAGTTTCAGCCTGTGACATTCTTATCGAGGACGAAAGAGAGATAGTAAGGGCGATCGACGCAGGGATAAAATTCAGAGATGTTTTTATCTGCGAAGAGATTTTCGGAAGGTACGAAAAGGATATTTTAAACGAGATCGCGAAATTAACGGATAATATCTTTTATCTTACCAAGGCTGTTTTTGAGAAAATAGCTTATAAAAGCCAGCCTTTCGGAATTATCATAAAAGCCGAATTTCAGGCTTTGAACTTACAGGACATTGATCCTGAATGTTCATTCATTTTAATAGCCGAATCGGTCGAGAAACCCGGCAACTTAGGCGCGCTCATCAGAACGGCGGACGGGGCTGGGATTGATACGATAATTCTGGCTGACAAGATCACCGATTACAGAAATCCGAATGTCATCAGAGCATCGACCGGAACGATATTCTCAAAGAAGATCATCGAAGCATCGACCGATGATACGATAGCGTATTTAAAATCGAAGAAATTTCAGATAGTTTCAGCCGATCCTTACGGCGAAACGGTTTATTTAGATGCTGATTTTACAAAGAAAACAGCGATCGTTGTAGGATCGGAAGCATTCGGATTATCCGAATCCATGAAAAAGAATGCCGATATTTTAGTCAGCATTCCCATGAAAGGCGTAGCCGATTCTTTAAATGTCAATCAGGCAGCCACAATTATTCTCTACGAAGCCTTGAGGCAGAGAAGCAGATAGTGTTAACTATTATACAGCTTTCTTAAAACGCTACTAATATACTCTTTATCGCCTTTTCCAGATGCAACTTTAATCATCATTGGATAAAGTTTTTCATCAGGATCATCTAATCTTATGCCGTTGAAATCCAAAAATATAAGGCCGGCGACCAGAGCAACTCTTTTATTGCCGTCAACAAAAGGATGGTTCTGACATAGGTGATAAATATAAGCTGAAGCCATTTCAAAAAGGTCATCGTGCAAGAAATATCCGTCGAATGTTGATTGCGGTATAGAAATAGCTGAGCTTAAAAGAGAGATATCTCTGATACCTTCGATCCCGCCGTATAATTCTATCTGGTTGTGATGAATATCTATTATTTCGGCAAGGGTCAGAAAAAGTATATCTTGATCGGTCATTTTGCAAGTTTCTTAAGTGTATTGATATGTTTTTCATTTATCTTCTGGAGGGAATTTTTCAGCAAATTCGTTCTGTTTATTCCGCTAACCGGGGAAATAATTATATTGACTCCGTCTGTTGACAATTCAAGATTCGTATTTTCGTCAATATGCAGCATCTCGATAATAGGTTTGTCAATAATTAGTGCAGAACTATTTCCGTGTTTAACCAATTTTTTTATCATAATTACTCCTAATTTCAAATTTTACGTATATACAATATAGGCACAGAACGCATTAAAATCAAGTAATTTTAAGAAAATACTGAAATATTATTTCAACATTATCATTTTTCTTGTCTGCAAATTTCCGTTAACATCGAGCCTGTACAGGTACATTCCTGAATTTAGTTCTGAGGCATCGAAGTTGACTGTATGATAACCTTTTTCCGTCTTACCGTCAAGGAGAGTGTGTACAAGCTGGCCGTTGGTGTTGTAAACGGAGAGGTTCACTTTAGCGTCTACAGCAAGGCTGAACTTTATTTCGGTCGCCGGGTTGAACGGATTAGGGTAGTTCTGGTAAAGATCAAAGCCGGTCGCGAGGGCTGGATATTCTTCAATTCCAGTAGGCAGGTTTATATCGGCGACAATCCCTTCAAATACGGTCAGGGAATAGGGGAACCCCTCGGGCAGGCTGTACCATCCGTCAGCGCTGCCGCCCCATCCGAAATTCAGCCTGAAATAATCATCCGTATTATATCCGTCGCAAACAACGTTGTGTCCTGATGACCATGCTTCGTCAACTGTAGCGAGATGCACAGGTAATCCGACCTTTATGTTATCGGCCATTTTAGTTTTTATATCCTTATCTGAATATACGCTGCCCATGAGAACACAGTTCATAAATCCGAATCTTTTATAAGCGTCATAAGCCTGATCAACGCCGAATGTTCCGGAGCCTGATGCTGAAAAAACCGATTTTGTAGCGATACCGCAGGCCCAGTTCAATGCGGCGATATCGTCAGTATTAATGGTCCTGCCTTCAGCCCATTTTGATTCTATGCTGTCCAGATAAATATTTGTTTGATCAAAATCGAGAAAACCGTAAGTCTCGCTGGCATCATCTATCCAAAAATTCTGGGTATAACTGTGATAATACCTGTCTTTTCGGTACTGAAAACGTGTTCCGTTCAGTTGTTTATGATAATTTAAAAGCTGGGACATAGCGGTAGCAGGACAGCCTGTATATGATCGTGAATTGGAGGAAAGATCCATCGGGCAGAATTTATTATAAGGCGCACCCTGATTCCATCTGGTCTCGGTCCATCCGCCTGTCGAAGTCGTCCCCTCGGGCGGCCACTGCTCATATTCAGGAGTAGATTTATCATTTGATAAAAACTCCCATTTTTCACTTATCTTTTCTTTTTCAGAGCTATCCATTTTCTCATAATTCTCGAGCCGTTTCGAGAGGTCGGCTTTCAATAGAGATGCGAGCGGAGAGGCAGGATCGAAGTCGTTCCTGTCGCTGTATGCGATCACCGGCGGCAGTTTATCATCAGCGCAGACAACCACGAAACCTGTAGGGTAGCAAGAATATGCGTAAGCAAGGCAAACTTCGCCATTTATTAGCTCATGATGATTTTGAGAGGCGTTTATGTTTAATTTGTGTACTGTAATAAAATTACAGGCAGTATTGTAAAGATCATGCGAGGTGACGGAATACAACAACGCTGCAAAAACCATCATTAATACGGTAATAAATTTAATTTTCATATTCTACCTTCCTCTTGTAAGATTAAACACAATAGTAATAATAATGATTTTTTTTTACAGACGCAACTGTATTGAATTTTGAACCTGTTTGTTATGCATAAATAAATCACATAAATTCTTATCTTTCAAAATGGATGTATGTTAGACTTAAGTAAATCTATGAACTAATTATTAATTTTCCAGGATCTGTTTTGCTGATGATGTGCCTATTTTGTCAGCTCCGGCTTCGATGAACTCTAATACTTGTTCCTTTGTTTTAATTCCGCCTGAAGCTTTGATCTTTATCTTATTTCCGTAATATTCTTTAAGGAATTTAATGTCGTCGAGTTTCGCACCGTCGCCGACCATTCCGGTAGATGTTTTAATATAATCGATCCCGTTGTTCACAAGGGTCTGAGCAATCCTGTCAAGCTCGTTTCTGGTGATAATGGATGTCTCGACTATTATTTTTAGAATTTTACCGCTGCAGGCTTTCCTGTATTCAGCCATTTCGGCATCAAATCTGTCCCAGGCGGCGTCTTTAATAATGCTGTTATTGATCACAAGGTCGATATGATCCGCGCCTTTCTCGATGGCGTCCGAGATCTCGTACATTTTGGTTTTGTGCGTATTATATCCGAGAGGGAAACCAATGACCGTGCAGATAGATACGGCTTTGTCGAACCTTAACGAGGAAGCGAATTTTACCATTGCCGGCGGTATAACGAAGACAGGAAGTCCATATCCGGTGCAAAGCTCGAAATTATCCCTTATGAGGGATTCGGTAATTCCTTGTTTAAGCACAGTATGTTCGATGTATCTGTTCAGTTCTATCATTTAAAAAGCATCATTTTATGGCTTTTTATATAAGAATCAGCTTCTATCCTGTAATAATAGACTCCGGATGAAAGAGAAGCGCCTTTAAAATCCTTTCCGTCCCATATAAAAGAATATTTACCGGCTGCGAGATTTCCTTTAACAAGCGTCCTCACGTTCTGTCCGCTGCAGTTATATATTACCAGCTTAACTGATGAAGCTCTTGAATTATCGAATCGTATCACAGTATCGGGATTGAACGGATTAGGATAGTTCTGATAAAGTTCGGTGGTAAGAGGAACGTTCTCATCAGTTCCGGTCTGCATTACGGTCCAGGTCATGGAATCTTCACTGTAGCCGTCAGTAACAACAGCCTTTATTTCATAGCTGCCGGCCTTTTCAAATCCTGATAAGAACCCCGATGAATTCCCCGACTGAGCCAATATATCGTCGACGTACCACAAATACTGCAGTCCGGAAGATCCTGTATCAGGATCTTCTGCTGTGACCGAGAACTGAACGCTTTCGTATGTGCTGAGCGATATCTGAGGATTTTCCGGAGCGAATTCAGTTATCACCGGAGCAATGGTGTTCATAGTTCCGTTCAATTGAACGTTGTCTATACCTCCCCCGCCCATTGACCACTGATAATGGTTATCGATAAAGAAAGATATCTGAGTGCAGTTCGAGGCCGAGGCTTCGACAGGGATATTAATTGCTTTGTGTGTCCAGCTGTCCGCGTCTGAAAGCTGTTCCAGAAGCACCCATTCCTGATCAAGGCCGGTTCTATACATTACAGAAATATCGCAGAAGTAGAATTCGTCTGATTCGTTATTAAGAATATAATCGAATTCGAGGCTCAGACCGCTGTAGTAACTAATATTTAATAACGGAGACACCGCATGATCTATCACAACTGTTTTGTCCCCGGCACCGTCCGGATTGGCAAGAAGGAACTGTGTGTCGTTTCCTGTATAATCACAGTATTCTGAACCGAATGAAGTGTCTCCTATGAGCCAGCCTGTAGTAAGAAGATTTGAAAATGTCCATCCGTCCGCACCCTCTTCAAAGTCGGTAAAATAGGGAAGAGCTGAAGGATCATTCGGCATAGCCTGAACCTGAAACGACATTATTTCTCCCGTAAAAGTTCCCGAGAATACAGCGGCTACTTTGTATGTATATAAATTTCCGTTTGTAACATCCTGATCGATATATGAACATTCTGTCAGACCCGATTCTAAAAGAGAACCGTCACGGTAAACGCTGAAACTCTCGAATTCTGTGGATCTTAATTCAGGTGCCGACCAGTTCAGCTTTACAATGCCGTCGCCTGCATATGCTGTCAGACATTCCGGTACGAATGTATTTTCGTCTATAATTACCGAAATGGTAGTTTTTCCATGATTTACTACAGGAGTGCTGCCCGATGTGTTATAATATCTTCGCCCTGTCAGATTATCAATTACCGCGACATCGATTATTTCTCCGTCATATTTATTATAAACATCGTTCTCGTCTAGCATGAAATAGTATCTGAACGGCCTTGAAGGATCGATATGCCCGACTATTCCTGTTATGTCAATCGCGAACTCAATATATTTGTTCGCTTCGGTCTTAATACCCTGAGGATAAAATGTTCCGCCCTGATTTTTCATAAAGGGGTAAGTGTAAGTGTTTGATGGTGAAGAAGAATATATATTCTGCGAAGCACCTGAACTTATCCTGTAAGTGTTCCTCTGTTCATGTTTCATTTTTACTTCGACCGACCATCGCGGCTGATCTACGATCTGTGGAGTAACTACATCGACAAAAGAATAGAAAATTCCGCCGTTTTCATACGAATCTGCAAGAAGTTTGTACATCTGATATATAAATCCGGAATCGCCGAACGAATCACCCCAGCTGTTAGCGACTATCACCGCGCCGATTTCCCAGTCATGCATGTCAACTACATGGTCACGGTTAATATCGACATCGTTCGTATATCTGCCGTCACCGTTATAATCGAATCTGACGCTGTCGTCGTATCCTACGTAGGTCATGGCGTGATTGACCTCAGGCCCCCATTTCGTTATAACCTTTTTTCCTGCTTCGTACGTTCCTGCGGGAAGAAGTTTCTCTGAATATCCGGTCGCTCCTGCCGCGAATACAGCAAGTCCGCCGTACGGGGAATTTTCATTATGATCGTAAAGCCAGCCTTTCAGAACATTCAATCCTTCGGGCGTTCCCACATCGATCGAAGTGTATGACGCTATCCTGTTCACCTGACCATTAGTCCACGGTGCAATGCCTGAGATCCATCTTGAGTTCCCGCCTGTCGCGAACGATCCGCCGTAATCCTTGATATTCATTATCCCAGAAGAACTGATAATATCCCAGCCGTCAGCCCACCACGATCCGTTCTCGCCGCTTCCGTCGTTAAGAAAATTATATGTAAAATGCGTGGGATACTGGTTTTCAGGTAAATTGGCAGGAACGTCTCTCAGCCTGTCTATTTCATAAGTATAGGTATATCCGACTCCCGCCGCCTGCGAACAGCTTCCGCCGACCTGATTGAATATAGGTCTGAAATATTTATGAAGAGAATTGTCTACACGAAAGGGAAGTTCTCTGTGCTTAACTGCGTGCGGAGCTATAAAATCAAGCTTAGACCTGTCGAAGTTGTCAGGTGCTTTAAACCCTCCGGCGATCCATTTTTCGCCTTTCGGGTCAGGATTCAAATTTACAAGTTCAGCTGATTCCGTAGTCAGTGATAAAATCAGGATCAATGCAAATATGAGGCGGATCATAGGTTACTCCGTTATAGATTTATTTTATCATCAGCGATCTGCTTATCAGCCTTTCGCCCTTCACGTTCAGAGAAATGTAATACACGCCGCTGGAAAGCTGACTATCGCGATCGTCTCTTCCGTCCCATTTCATTTTGTGAAGCCCGGCTTTGAGCTGTCCTGAAACAAGAGTTCTTACTAGAGAACCTTTCATGTCAAAGATCTTGAGTTCGGTGTAAGAGTTTTCAGGAATGCTGAACGATATGGTTGTCTCCGGATTGAAAGGATTGGGATAGTTCCCGTAAAGTTTTATTTCACTTGGAACAGCGACATCGTTAACAGATGTCGGGTTCTTTGCAGAAACTCTGACATCGTCAATGTACCAGCCGTCGTAAGCCCATTGGTTGCCGTCCAGTGTCCATGCTACATAAACAGGGTCGGGGAAAGATACAATATCAAGAACGACCGTTTCGGGTCCAACGTCTGCGTCCGAAGCTGAAAAAGACCAGGGAGTGTCAGTCCAGTCGTATTTATTCTGACTTATCTGAACTTTATAATCAACGCCGGCCTCGTAGGCATCATAATAATGCTTAAATGATATTCTCAAAGTGTCTATACCGGTCGTCGAGATAGGAGGCGTTAGTAGTCTGGAAACTGCCGGATTGAAATTTTCAAGTACGGCGATCATTTCCGGAGAAGAACCTCCAGCGTTCGATGTAGAAGAAGATTCCCATCTCGGAGTGCAGTTCTCCGATACCTGAGACCAGTCCGCCGCGTCTGCGAAATCTGTCGAATAGGGCGCTGCGAAAGGAGCTTTGTAGGTTACAGATCCTGAAGAAACGGTCATTGATTCGCCTGTCGATCCGCCTGTATAATAAGCGGATACTGAATAAACATAAGTCGAACTTTCAGTTACGGTATTGTCAATATATCTAGTTTCTGTAACAGCATCCGATAATAGTAATCCGTCCCTGTAAACGTAATATTTCGATACCGATGCTCCCGCAACAGGATCGGGTTCAGTCCAGTTGAGTTCTACGCTCCCGTAACCGAGAGAAGACACAAGGTTTTTAGGCGGAAGTACGTTCAAGGAGATAGTGAACGATATCGTCTCGCCAGCCGAAGTGATATTGGTTATATTGATATCGCCGTCGGAACCGTCCGAAAGGAACGGGTAAGGATTTGTGGAAAAGTTAAAATCGGTTCTTCCGGTTTCCGCGCTGAAGATAGCACTGGAAAGCTGTCCTGACGCAGTTAACGTTCCGTTCGGCCTGAACAAATAAACTTCATCCGGCGGACCGTCAGCATTACCGTCGTAATTTGAATTAATCCTGTAGATCAAAATCCCGCTGGCAGTTCCGGGAAGTCCCGGCTCATAAAGACCGGTCTGTTTCCTGTATTCGAGTATAAAGAATTCGTTTAAAGAGGCGGGGGAAGGGATCTTGTAAATGTTGCGCGTTTCTGAATGAAGCGGATTTAAAGTATATGTTCCGGGTGAATCCGCGACATGCAGAGTATCTATCCAGTGGCCGTATTTGTATTTCATCCAGGCTCCCATGTACTGAGGCGGATTTGATGTGCCGTTCATAACATCCCAGGATCCTACCGCATCAGGTGCGGTATCATTGTAGTAATGATAAAGATCCGGTGCACCGAGTGTGTGAAAGAATTCATGGGCTATAACACCGACAGTAAAATATGTCGTGGTTCCTGTTAGATCGAAATTGTAGTTCCAGACTCTTTTTCTGTTTATTGTAACGTTTTTTGTGTAAAGGTACCACATATGAGGCCAGAGTAAAGATGCCCATTCTCCGGGTGCGCCGCTTATAAGAAATATTACGTTATCCACGTTTCCGTCACCGTCAGCATCGATGTCGAGTGATGTCGGTACTTCAGCTGCTACGGCATTCACCGCCCTTTCAAGAAGTTCATGCTCTCTAGTAGTGCTCTGACTGTCGTTCTGGTAGCCGATAGGATTGGTCGTTGCATTATATGGCTGGAAATATCCTCTCGGCTGAGTGTCCTGATAAGACAGGTTAGTTGAGAAGTCATCTACGTGAGGGTAATAAATTGTGTTTACTTCAAGTCTGTTATACGAAACTTCTTTATAGTAGTGCTGAAGCGAAGGTCCCTCCGATTTGTTGAAATAAGCATCGTAGTATGAGCGCTGTCTGTTGAATATCGTTGACCCTTCATCTGAGAATCTAATGAAGATAACTAGATTGTTTATTGTCCCCGTTGTCGGCGCGTCTTTCTGACCGTTCTTTACCGATCTTTTTGTTTCAACTTTCTGCCTGTATAATTTTTCAGAGATCTTTACGCCTGAAGGTATGCCGGTAAGAGCAGGGTTTATTTTTCCAAGGATGTGTTTTGAAGGGATTACTTCATCTCCTGAATTTATCCCGTAGTAGTACCAGCCGTCGTCTCCCTGTATTATCGTGTAATCGTTTTGGTCGTGGAGCCTGTTGAAGTATTCATCTCCCGAACTGAACAAGTCGAGTTTTGTTCCGTCCGGCTGAGTGACTGAAAAAGGTATGTTCCTGAGCATAGCTCCGAACAGTGACGCGGCGAATAACAGCGTTAGCATTGCGATCCTGATCTTCATCTTTTTATCCTTTAATTTATTATTTCAATTTTGAAAACTTTACAATATAATAGAGTTTTCCGTAAAAATCTAATAAATATTTCGGTAAATAAAAACAACATTTGTCATATATCGGAAATTTATATCACTCGCCATGATATCCTCCAAAAAAATGTCTGCATTAATTATGAAATAATTTGAAAAAATCACGTATCGGCACGATCTTTGATATTTTTTCTCCGGAAATATGGCTCGTTCAAAAGACAACGCTTGGGTGCGTTCCTGCTTCTCAAAATATATGACTCGACTTATAACCTCCATGGTTTATGCAGCGAAACATAATTCATATAAAAACGGATCCCGTTACACATCTTTACCTGCAGGTTCGAAATCAGCCATATACAAGCGATCAGACTGATGAGGCAGGGTCCGTTTTGAGATGAAGTTATGTCGAGCATATTAATTATTTCAAATTATAGATTGTAAAACATTATAAACTTTAATATATTTCTTTCGGCTTAAACAAAGCAGTAACAATTATCGGGAGGACATCATGAAAATACGGTATCCGGCAGTAGAAGGCGCGTTCTATCCGTCAGATGAAGCCGAACTCGACGAAATGATGTCCGCTTTCGGATCGCAGGTAAAGCAGAAAAAAAACGGTAAGCCTAAAGCGCTGATAGCACCTCACGCGGGACTGTATTATTCCGGGTTGACGGCGACATACGCATACAAAGCTGCGGAAGGGTATAAATACAGATCGGCGGTGATCTTCGCCCCTTCTCACAGAGTGGCGTTTTCCGGAATGAGCGGTGCCGGCTTCGACGAATACCAGTTCGTAGGCAAGAATTTTAAAGTAAACCGGGAACTGACAGATTCGCTCGTAAAAAAACATATGCTGACATCTATTGATCAAGTGCATCTTTACGAACACAGCGCGGAAATACAGCTGCCGTTCATAAAAAAATACATTGATGCTGAAAGCATTTCCGTTTTCGTTTACGGAGATTACAGCAGCGACAAACTTTCCGAAGTGCTTAATACAGTGATAGAAGAAGGCAAAGATCTTGTTATAATATCCTCCGATCTCAGCCATTACCATCCGTACGAAAAATGCAGGAAGATCGACAGCAATATTGTCATCGGCATAAACGGCCTTGATCTTTCGATGATCGAAAACGGAGAGGCTTGCGGAATGACAGGAATAGAAGCGCTAATCAAATGCGCGGTCAGCCTGGGACTAAAATCTGAAGTGCTCGACTACAGGAATTCAGGCGATATATCAGGCGACAGATCCGGAGTTGTAGGCTATCTGTCGGCAGTATTTTATTAATTCAGATTTAGAGGCAAAATGAAACTAACTCGGGAAAAGCTTCATGATATATTCGGCGTGATATTCATTGCGATCGGTCTTTTAATACTCTTCGGTCTGATATCGAAGGATTCTCTCGGCAAATTCAGCGGCATGGTGCAGTTCTTATATTCTCTTACATTCGGAGATAAAGTCAGCTTCCTGATTCCGGTATTTTTATTTGTCGAAGGCTATCATTTCATAAAAATGGAATCACCGTTCAGGCACGCAAAGAATTTTATTGCGTTTATAGTTCTTGCTTCGACCGCATCGGCTGCCATCGGGGTCTGGAATTACGGCACCGACAGCGAATTTTTCAGCGCAAGTCAGTATGAGTACGGAGATATATTAGGGCTGCTAGGGTTTATATTCAGCAGAAAAATGATCGAATATCTCGGTTACTCCGGGAGCATCATCGCACTTTTAGCACTTTTTTTCATAATCGTACTCTTCATATCTAACTTCAGGCTGACTCAGCTAGTAAGATTCATAATTTATCCTTTCGATAAAACATTCAGGTTTCTGTATTGGATCTATAATTCTGTCAGAAAGTACTTTGCTAAAAGAAAGCTAGAAAAAGAAATGAGGTTAAAGGAAGAAGAGGCAAGTAAAGCCGCGGAAGAAAAGAGTGAAGAAACTGAAATAATCCCTGCGCAGGTTATCCCAGCATCAGCAGAAAAGAAAGATCACGGAAATAATTTTAAGATCGAAGAAGCTGTCATAGAAAGATCGGTAGAATATAAGGCTAAGATAGACAAGAAATATAAATATGTTCCGCCGGATATCGAACTTCTGAACGAATCTAAAAGCAATGCAAATATTATAGAAGATACTCAGATACTCAGAGACACGGGCGTAAAGCTAGAAGAGAAACTCAGAGAATTTTCTCTCGAGGCCAAGGTCGTGAAGATCAATCCCGGGCCGGTGATCACTCAGTATGAAATTGAACTTGCGAAGGGAGTTAAAGTATCGAGGGTCACTTCTTTAGAGGATGACCTTGCTATGGCCTTAAAGGCGAAAAGCATCAGGATCGTAGCTCCTATACCAGGTAAAGGTACAATAGGCGTGGAGATACCGAATTCGAATCCTTCGGTCGTATATTTAAAATCCATTATCTCATCCGAAAAATTCGCTAAGCACAAATCGAAACTCGCGATCGCACTCGGTAAGATGATCAACGGCGAAAACTATATTCTCGATCTCGCGAAAACTCCTCATCTTTTAATAGCAGGTTCGACAGGATCAGGTAAATCGGTCTGCATTAACGGACTTATCGTTTCGATCCTTTACAGAGCCACGCCGGAAGAAGTGCAGTTCTGCATGATAGATCCGAAAAAAGTCGAGCTATCTGTATATTCCGGCCTTCTCAAGCACCATCTTCTTCAGATAGACGGCATTGACGATGCCGTTGTAACCAGCCCCGAAGATGCTGTGAGGCTGCTTGAAGCTCTCGTTACGGAAATGGAGAAACGATACGATCTTCTGAATCAGTCCGGTACGAGGAATATCGAGGAGTATAACACGCTGATCGAATCCGGCGAGCTGAAGCTGAATGAGTTTACAAGCGAACCGTTTAAAAAGCTGCCTTACATTGTTTGTATTATGGATGAATACGGCGATCTCATGATGACCTCCGGTAAAGCTGTAGAGGATCCGATCTGCCGTCTCGCTCAGATGGCAAGGGCGATAGGGATCCATCTTGTTCTGGCTACCCAGAGACCATCTGTTAAAGTCGTTACAGGATCGATCAAGGCGAATTTCCCGACCCGTATCGCTTTCAGGGTGATCAGTCAGGTCGATTCGCGCACTATTCTTGACGGTAAAGGCGCGGAATCTCTTCTCGGCAAAGGCGATATGCTTCTTATTCCGCCGGGCGAATCAGATCTTGTCAGGATCCAGAACGCGCTTGTAGAGACCAAAGAGATCAACAAAGTCGTAGATCATATTTCCAAACAGCCGCACGATTTCGATAAAATTTCTATCAAGGCAAAACCGTCATCAGCAATGATAGCTGCGATGGGTGGCGATGAGGATGAATTCGGAGGATCCGCATCTGAAGATCCCAAATACGCAGAGGCTAAACGTATGGTGATAAAAACCGGGATGGCATCCGTTTCGATGCTTCAGAGAGGTCTGTCCGTAGGCTACGCGAGGGCGGGAAAGCTTATTGATCAGCTTGAAAGGGACGGTGTCGTCGGACCGCATCAGGGTTCCAAGTCCCGCGATGTCCTAATTTCCTCGACTGATGATGATTAGTAGCACTTTCAACTGCCCATCGATCTGATGCAACTTCATATTCAGACCACTCCTGATCCATCCGTTCAATCGCTTCTATAAAACTGTCAGATACCGGCTGGTAAAGAGGTGTAAACGGAGCGGCCTACATACGAATTGTATCAGATCATAATTACCTATTAAGGTGATAGGACAGGTCATAATTCAAGACGGATCGATATCCGTTACATCTTCTCTTTCGCCGGTACGACACACTTAATAAAGAAGTGATTGAGATTAATGGTTGCAGGATGAGATACGGAATTAAGTTATGCCCTGTCCCATATCATTTTCAGTATAAATTACTTGACCGCGGCAATAAAATATAATATATTTACCGCCTGTATGAATTGCCCGGGTGGTGGAATTGGCAGACACGCCAGGTTCAGGGTCTGGTGGCAGCAATGCTGTGCTGGTTCGAGCCCAGTCCCGGGCATTTTTAATTTAAGTTCGTTTTTAATATAGAGGTGTGCATGGAAGGTTTAATGGTAGGGCTTACATCAATGACATGGCAGATGCTCGTCATGATGATGATCGGCGGAACACTTATCTTTCTTGCCGTTAAGAAAAATTACGAGCCCACTTTGCTTCTGCCAATAGGTTTCGGAGCTATTCTCGCTAATATACCATATACTTCAGTACTTGATCAGGTCGAAGGCGGTCATGTCGTTGAAGGAGCACTTTCGATATTTTTCAGGGTCGGAATTTTAACGGAGATATTCCCGCTGCTGATATTTGTAGCAATAGGCGCTATGATAGATTTCAGCCCTCTTTTCAGAAATCCCAAGCTTCTTTTATTTGGCGCAGCTGCGCAGTTCGGAATATTTTTCACAATGATCCTTGCAACACTTCTCGGATTCGATATAAAGGAAGCTGCTTCAATAGGGGTGATCGGCTCAGCAGACGGCCCGACTTCGATCTATGTAGCGACAAGATTTGCCCCAAATCTTCTTGGCCCGATATCAGTAGCGGCTTATTCATATATGGCGTTAGTACCTATAATTCAGCCGCCTATTATTAAAATGCTCACCACAAAAGAAGAACGGATGATGAGAATGGACGGAGGAGGGAACGATAGAAAAATATCGAGAGCTACTCTCGTTCTGTTCCCGATACTGGTTACAATTCTGACCGGTTTATTTGCTCCCACTGCAGTCGCGCTGATAGGATTTCTGATGTTCGGAAACCTCGTAAGGGAATGCGGCGTGCTCAACAAACTTTCACTCGCTGCCCAGAATGAACTTGCCAGCCTCGTTACTCTTCTTCTCGGTATCACTATAGCATCAACGATGACCGCGGACAGATTTCTTCAGGTCTCAACACTTTTTATAATCGGTCTTGGACTGATAGCTTTTATGTTCGATACGGCGGGCGGCGTACTTTTTGCCAAGCTTCTAAACTTCTTCTTAAAAAAGAAAGTCAATCCTATGATAGGCGCGGCAGGAATTTCGGCTTTCCCGATGTCGTCCAGGGTAATTCATACGATGGGTCTCAAAGAAGATCCCACAAATTATCTTTTAATGCATGCAGTCAGTGCGAATGTATCCGGCCAGATCGGATCGGTTCTTGCGGGCGGACTAATCTTAGCGTTGGTACACTAAGGAGAAAATTATGACAAATGAAATAGTATCGGTTTATTCACAGGCCATTGACATATCCTTCAAAGGAATGACGGCATTATTTTTATTCATGTTCATTTTTTTCTTTCTGATCGTGGCTATAGACAAACTGCTTCCGCACGAAGAAGAACCTAAAAAATAGATCAAATATATCCGTATTGTATCTGTAATGTTTTTATGCCGAATTTAATAATAACTTAGACTACATCAAAAGAAAAGGATAAAAAAAGGCCAGCTTTGATATTGCTGGCCAATGTTAATATTTACAGGCATGTTCGCCTTGTAGTTAGATTACTGTGATTACGTAATGAAATCAAAAAAAATATCGATGACTTCTTTGACAGTGTTCAAACAAGCTACACTCTCGTGGAAGATATCATCGACCGTATCGTTACCTGAAGAATAACGGTATGTTCTTTTTACCATAGGGTTCGTTCCTAGTTCAAAATTATACTTGAATCTTTTCGATCTCCTTATTCTTTTAATTCTTCTAATCATTTTTGCCCTCCTCTTCGGTCCAGATTCTATCCAGATCCTCATCGTAAACATTATTTAATGGTATCTGTAGGAAAACGATTTTTGAGTCCTTTTCTGCAATTTCGTCTGATATGTCCCATGCGACTTTCTCTGAGAAATCACCCAGTGCAATGACCCGTTTATACTTAATCCCTTTTTTGACGATGTTCTTCTTAAGCAGTTCAATATAATGATCGTAAGCATACTTTTCGATGGGCAACCCAATATTGATTTCGTCTTCCTGATGACTGCAGTTTGAAGCAAAGAAGAGATCGAAATCCTTCATGCTTAAGGCTGCCCGCACCCAGGATTTTTCAAGCATACTGATTAAATTATGAGAAGTACGAGACTTTTTATCAGGCATATCAAGCATTATAAGCGTATCACTACTATTGTTTTCACATGTTATTGGTTGTCCGTAAAGATCTTTCTGTTTCATAATTGCTCCTTATATTTTTATTTTTGGGCTTTTAAGTTTAGTTAGAATTAGATATCAGGTTATAAGTCAAAGCTATCCTCCTAACAAGCAAAACACAACATCTATTCCCTCTTTCGCAAGATTCAACCACCCCATACATTCCTGGAACGTTTCGTTAACCACCTTGTTCCCAGAATTAAATGCGTACCTTTTCACAGCTGTTCTATCTTTATTATATGTGAAATTGTATTCGAATTCATAAGGATTCTTCTTTTGAGAATTACATACACCATTGTAATAAAGATGCTGTTTATTATTCTTTCGCCTTCTCATTTTTTACCTCTGGTTTTTTAATTGTTGCTTCTGTCTCGGTTGGACCATCTTTTCTGATTTATTCTGAGCTTCTTTGAGCTCAGTGATTACAAAATCTGGTGTTACAGCATTAGTGCTTTCATTAAATCTTAGTAAATCATTATAACCCGTTAAGGCCATTTTATAATTGTGAACCATCAGGTGGCAATATGCCCTGATATAAGTTGAGTATCTAACATAAAATTCTTCTTTATCCGTGAAAACTCTGGGAGTTACGGAATCATTTAGGGTGCTTAAAATTATTTCTGCTCTTGTAAGAGCTTTTCTGTAGTGTTTCTTAGCTATTGATTTGAAGAGTTCGCTTACAGCTTTATCGGCTATCGCATACTCTATTTCCTTTTGTGCTTCAAGTTCTGCGTCTTGCACCATTTCGGTGTCTATTTCGTTGTTTTTACAAGTCATCCTGATCCTTTTTTTATTTTAACTTCTCCCGAATTATAAAATAAAAAAAAACCTTTGTCAAGTAAAAAAATCGATTATGAAAATTTATGTATAATAGCTATAAATATTCGAATATGAAATAATGCTGTAAGTAATAATTAAAAAATAATATACGAATTGATATAATACTTAATTGTGCCTAAGTAATAGATAAACATTTTTTTGATTCTGTAATGGGCAGTACTTTAAATATTCATAAGTTTGCAATGGAATGAAGACGATATAGTTCTTCAATTATTAATATATATATATTAATAATATATAATTGATGTAAGTGAAAAATTATTATAGTGATTTAAGAAATTTGGTTTTTCTTTTATTTTCTAACCTGGATATTGTTGATTGATCTTCATTTAGAAACTCACTAGCTTTTTTCTGGCTCTTTTTGCCTAAAGTCTTTGAAGTATGGTTCAAAGCAGATTCATAAATTTTGATCTTAATCTCTTCAAGGTATGATGAAAGAGACTTATTTTCAGGCATTGGTATCGGTACGAGTATTTCGTCTATGCATTTGATTATGTAAGGTTCAAAATGCTTCTTTATATCCCCAGCCATGATTATTTCATTATCTTCGTACATAGCGTGAATAAAAGATTTTATCAAAACATTCTTTAAGTCATGTACATTATTCATGTATAATTGATTTTTTAGAACAGCATAGGCATCAGAACGTAACACAATTTGCTTTAAATACTTTTGGTTTAGTTTGTCAACTAAGCTTTCAGCTAATATCTTAATATCGTCTTTGATCTCGTATAAACTTGGTGTTTTAATTTCAAAGTTACTTATAAGATCAAAGAAGCTTTTCTGGAGGCTGCCTTTATCTACATATTCAATGAGATTACTCTCTGCACTAAAGATAAACCGTACTTTAGGTATCGAGGGCTTTTCATTCTTAAAGTCGTCGTAAAGTAGATATATTATATTTAATTGAGCTTGCAAAGGCAGTTGATGAGTATTACTAATATAGATAGTGCCACCATTAGGAAGATCTATAAGTTCGTCAAAATTAAACCTATCGTTAGAAAAAAGCAGACAGTTTATTTCTTTGTATGGCTTTTCTTTATAGATACTGTTGCTATGAATCAGATGAGCCACGAGCCTTTTACCTGTACCACTTGCACCTGTGATAAGAACCGGTTCGCTATGTATTGAATGAAATGATATTTTATCTTTAATTTCTTTTATCTTATCGGAATTACCTTTCAAAGAGTCTAAATTAATATTACTTATCGATTTAGAAAGCATTTTTTCAGTGTAATCTTTGGCAATATTTTCCAAACTATTATTATTGTTTTCAGGTATATTGTTATCAGACATTAACATCCTCCAGAGAAAGATTTATATTTATTTACGCAAGAACCCAAGCTCATAAACTTGCGGGTTCAGCTTATCGGTTAAGTTCTTATATGCTTCTTCTAAGGGTTTGAAACTAACCGGAATGAAATCTCCGCTGGCATTTCTCTCTTCAAGTGCTTTACGAACCTGATACCAGCCGACATCAGTTCTGTTAAGACAGTATTTATCTCGTACAGATCTAACATCAGTCTCAGAAAAATAGCTTTGCCATAATTTTCTTCCCCCATCTAAAACTGTTTTAGCTTCAGGAGAAAGCTCTTTATCAGCCAGGTACTGAACCATAAAGTCCGATTCAAAACGGCCTGGCGAATTTACTTCTACTTCAGTAAAGGGGATGAAATGATTTACTATTGACCACTTTTTATCATTCCATTTTAGATCATTTGCACTTGCTGAAAGATTTTTACCATGAAACAACATGAAAATTAAACAATCGGTTTTAAACTCATAAGATAATGGCTCTGTTGGTATTAAAAACTGGTCATTATGATTAACCCATGTGTGTTTAACTAATTGACGAACTGAAAACATTATTGCGACTTGCCAGAGATTTTCAGGATTAACAAATAATCCATGACCACCATTGAAACCAGAAGAGAATAATGCGGTTCGTGAAGCTTGTTGTACATCATTACCATTACACCAACAAAACGCAAGAGCATCTTTAGACCACTTAGTTCCTCTTAAATCTTTATTCGCGGTTGCAGGAGTAATTGCATTTTTTAATGGGATAACTTCTGTTTCATTTGTTTTGGGACGTTTTATCCAATTAGTTAGAAGTAAATCGTTAGAAATATTGTAAAAGCATTTTTCACCAATGGGATTGACATGTCTGTCTAACACTTCAGTGGATATTTCTACTATGGGTTGTTTGGTTTTTGATTTTTGATCCGTTTTCCATATTAAGAATCCAATTGGAAAATCGCCTTTCAACCCATCAAAGGTTTTGCTATGTACAACGAAACCATCCAAATATTTTGCATTCCAAACAGAACGAAATATTTCTAATGTTTGAGAATTGACATACTTCATAGTGCTAAACATAGCTAAAGTTGCATTAGGCATTTCTTTAGCTATTCTGACAACAAACTGAGTAAAGAGTTCATTACTTGCTTTACCATACTCACTCATAGCTGATTGTGCTAGCTTTGTTTTTGCAATGCCAGTCTTACTTGAGTCTGAAGCCCCTCCTGTATTAATATTATCTGAACTTGTTGATTCAGCATAGGGAGGATTAATCAACACTAAAATCTTTTTTTCTTCCTTTATAGCTTTCAGTAAACTTGAAGGTACTTTATTTGTGAGGGTATAATCAATTTGTCCATTATCTGTGATATCGTCGTTTAAATAATCATATTGAAAACGCTGGGCTGCCACGCAGGTTTTTGTAGCTTGCATAATATCAACATCGGCCATATCCAATGTTGACATAAAAATATTTCGATGATTACTATGCTTAACCTCTAAATTTCCTACCCCGCAACACATATCCCAAACTATGTAATCTTTCTGCCAGTTCTTGCCTAATGTTTCAGTAAGTTTATCGTAAGCCTTATCTACGACATTCAAAGGTGTGTAATAGCCGCCTTTATATACTCTCTCGTCAAGAGGAATCAAACTATCGCGCCTCTCAAGTAAATAATTCCGGTATTCCTCTTTAGGTGGCTTTTGGTAAATTGCCCAAAACTGACGGTAACCTTCCTTGTTTCCAAGCTCGTATAAGTGCCCATTTAAGCTAAATACCGGGGCGTCGTTTTTATGTAGCAGTTGAGCAGTTAAATTACTATGAGTTGCCATTACCCCATCGTGCATAATATCCGCGTAGAATAGCAAAGCATAATCTTTCTCATCGACTTCTTTTATTTCCCTGCCTATCATAGATACCCATTTATCAAATACCTGCTTGAGGTTATCAGGAGTGATATTAGTCCTGATTATATCGCCTGATTTTATAGCTTCTTTTACAGTGCTAATAAATTCTTCTTCATGCGTAGATATTTTAAACGAAACAAAATGAGTACCGATATGTGTTGAGATTTCATCAAGCGCTTCTTGTGTGTACTGGCTCGCAGATTTACCCCATTTTATTGTTTTCTTTGCTAAGAAAGGTATAACATCCGAGCTTTTCATTATCGCTGCTTTTTCGGTATCAATTACTGCCAAAAATGGCGGAATATATTCGCCTTTGTTCAAAGCGGCCTGAACATAATGCATCAATTGTGTGAACATAGCGTACGTTGAATTTCTTTTCGTATCTTTTGCTTCAAACCAGATTTCTTTTGTTTGCAGGTCAATCAGATTTTTCGAGTAGTTTTTTAATCCCAGAGCTTTGATATATGCGTCTTTAACATCTTCTTCGCTTGTAGCTTTTTGTAATTTTTCATATAAACTCATCTGTGGGTTGATCCTTTATAAAATATAACCTGAATTTACAAAGAATGAGGGTTTAAGTCAAAGAAAAATTAGGAGTTATGATAGAGAAATGAATTATCTGATCACTTCTATTCCAAATCTAAGTTTCAGAATTTCCGCAGGAGTGAATTTGCTTTTATTATTTTTTGTATATTTATTCCAATGATTAGCTGGGTGTTTGGTTTCAACTAAAGGATAGCAAGTTCCGCAAATTATGCAACAGGAAACCAAAGGTTGCAGATTTTCTGTACAGGCATTTATAACAAGATCGGGCTTGTAATCGTTGTTCAGACGATTTAGAAAATTGTATCTTAAGCTATTTTGATGCCAGAGTGATTTCCAAATTCTATCTCTTAACTTTCTTTGGTTATCATCAAATCCTGAATCTTTATTTTTTAAAATGTGTAATGAAGTTTGAAACGGTATAGGATTTGCTATTATCAGCTTGTAGTTTGTATTTATGGGTAATTGAGGATTTATGCGCTTATTTATTTCTTCTATTAGACTTATTATATTACTCTCTATGCATTTTCCTGTACTTTTTTGCGCTGGTGCGATTTGAATGAAAGCATTAGTATACTCATTTTTATGAGGAGATTCGAGAAGGAGAAGGATAACTGGGTATTTTTTATAAAATTTGCATTTTGCATTTGAAATGCATTTTGCAATATCTACATCTTGAGGAAAATTTTTGTTATTGAGGAAGTTCTTACATGCTTCAACGTGGCATGTTCTGTAACCTACTTTTGATTTTACGAGTGATAAACATCTTTTTTTATCAATTTTTATTGTATACCTCCATACATCTGGAACGGCATTTTTACTCGGATCAAAATCAATATCAACTTGTGAAATATTTTGCCCAGTTCCAGTAAAAGTAATGCCTTGTCGTTTAAAAATATTTAAATTAAACTCCGTTGCATTTATGATGTGCTGGTTGGTAATTTCGATATCCAAAGAAGGAATTATTACATTACCACAATATTCAACATTAACAATCGCCATCCTTTTACCTCTCGATTCAGGTTGTGTAAATATGCAATTTTCCGGGAGGTAAAGTCAAGCTGAATAATTTTCATTTTAGGAAAAAATCTTTATACAGGATCATAGCTATTCTGCTCCATTCTTCAAGATTATCTGTACCGTCAATCTCTTTCATGCTCAGCCATTGGTATGATTCGATTTCGGTAGTGTTTTTTATTTTTTCAATATCATCGAGTTTGTATAAGAAAACGGCTCCGAAGTGTACTGAGCCTACTTCGGTTTTATCGTCGTTGATGATCCCGATGAATTTGAGTCTGTTCTTATCGATTCTGAGTGAGATCTCTTCGAATAATTCGCGCTCTGCGCAGTTGAGAATAGTTGTGTAATTATCGCAATTCACACAGTCCTGCCTGTCGGTATGACCTCCGATACCGACAGATCGCAGGTTGTGTAGCCTTGTTTCGTTGCCATTACATTTGTAGCATAGAAATTTGTTCTTTTCTGTTTTTCATTTGACTCCCTTGCGAGGGATTACTTCAGGTTCAAGTTTCCATTTTTTGAATGTGTTCCGGACCATTTCATTATGAGGATTTTCCATAATCCACCCGTTCTCAAAGTAATAGATCGTAAGGAGCCTGTTACCTTTGATGCCTAAATATAAGCTGATTATGATTTCAACGAAAAGTAAAAAAAAGATCGAGCAATAATCGCCTTCTCTGAACTGAGGGTATAGGAGCATATACACGCTTTGTAAAGCTAGCATAACATATCCCCATGAGTTAAGCCTTCTGATAAATAATGGTATTCCGCACATTACGGAAAACACTCCAAATATGATGTTTAAGTTACTGCCTACAGTCTGAGTTTCTCCGGTTCTGGGATTTTTAAAAAAAATCTTATCTGTAATTTCTTTTTCAGCATTCATAGCTATAGTCTCCGTTTGATTTACATAAAGGATTATAAAATATTTCCTGCGAATCGATTACACAATATGTCCATGAATCACCGATATTGCCAATCCGGTCATCAGGCATGATAATTTCTTTAAAGCAATATATATTGCAGAATCTTAAGTCAGGCACTGCATAAGGTACAGGCTTTATGAAGCTGATTTTATGGTTGTTTTTCATAATTACTCCGTTTAATTAAAATTTAGTGAGTTTTCAGTAAAAGGTCTGATTCTATTTCAATGAACGGGTCATGCTCAATCGATCTGGTGATCCAGAATCTGAATTTTCTGATCAATATCCAAGAAAATATCATCAATGCTTTTCAGTATCGTATCTTGGTTTTTATTATCTTCTATTCTTTTCTGTAATCCTGCGATCTTATTACGGATCTTTGATAAAATTTCTTCATCGGTGTCTTCGAGAGCTTCCAGGGCGCACTCGTTTTTGAATATCTCCTCTTCGAGCTTTTCATTCTCAGAGATGTCGAAATTTATTGCATAATACTTCTTTTTTATTTTGTATAAATTTTCAGCAATCCTGTCAAATTCAGCTTTGATAGTGGCTAATTCGCTGTAAATTTGCTTTGAATAATGGATAGTCATAAATTCTCCCTTAAATTATTTATTTTGCTGTCTTAGTTTTCACTGTAAAGATAGTAGTACCCGTATCTGTTATGAAGCGGAGTGAAATTTTCGAAAATATTCTTGTCGCTGTTGAAATAAATGTACTTAGAGCCTGTATGGCACAGATCTCTTGCACAGAGCCTGATATCGACGATATTTGTCTGATCACGCCCGGAAGCATCCTTGATACCGAGAACATCAAGACGGTGCATGATTATATACTTATCCGCGATCTTTTCAACTACTGGTGCTCCCTCAATATCTGCTATCTGAGGATTGAACCACGATTTTCGTGCGGACTGCCGCGTCAAATACGATTTAATGAAGATAAGAATATTTTTTCTAACTGCTATATTTTTAAGACCGATGAAGAAGTTCTTATTCTTCTGAAAACTGGTTTCATTGTAGTCGATAATCAAGATCTTCGTATCGTTTAGTTTAATCTGATCTTCAAGTTCGGAGAAAAAACCCGTTAATGAATCGCTCTGGAACTTATAGTAAATAAATATATCTTCATCTCCGGGCTGTAAAGGTTTTAGCCTGCTTTTTTCAGAGTTCGAGAAAACCAGGCATTTGTACCTATCAATGAAGTCGTAATAAATTCCCCTCACGATCGACAACAGAAGGTAGATATTGCCATGCCCGGGCCTGGAAGCGGAGATAACCATTTCTCCTAATGAAAATCCTTCCAGTCCGCTGTCTATTGTATCAATACCGCTTAAGAGAGTATCCATAAATTCCCCTTTTATTGTTTCTTTGTCCATAAATTATCAATATCTCTTTTTATTACGCCTGCCACAGGATGCTTAGAATTGATCACGATAGTATCAAGATTATGTTTTTCAACGATCCTGTTCACTGATTTTTCGGCAGTTTTCCCGAAGGCAATAACGATCTTATACTTTTTAGACAGAATTTCTTTCTCTAGGCAGTACAGGCATTGTTCTACGGCTTTGGGATCGGGCGGGAGATCGCGTTTGGTTTTCTGATCCTGACCGGGATAGCATTGAACCGCATTGGTTATATCGAATTCTTCGCGCTTTCTTCCTGTTCTTTCCCAGGAACGCGACACGATCCCGTTACATGAACGGGGAGAGTCTGAGCTTAAAGGCTTTTTATTTACCCATTCTTTTCGGCCGGGTGACTGAAAAACAAGTATAGTGTCCGAACCGTTATCCTCTTTTGACAGTGAGCCCTTATCGGCCATATTTATTAGATAATACGGACAGTTTTTGCAATAGTCGTGAATGATCATTTTTTATCACCTTTCTTTTTTAGTTTTTTAATTGGTTCACGCATATTTCCAGGAATGGTAGGGAATTCGGGTCCTAAAAGCTTCATGAAGCCTGAGAACTTTCCTGATGAAAATGCCGATGCTTTACCAAAATCATCTGAAAGCTGTTTTGATTTAGCCATATAATAGAACAGATCGCCGGTAGGCCTAATGCAGTTTTCCTGAAGAGTGTCAAAAACATCTTTAAAGTATAAATAAGCCTGAGAATATTTACCGAGCTTGAACAGAGAATATCCTTTGCCATACATAGCATAAGTAAAATCAAGTATAACAAACTGATCAACTTCGCAGAATTCGCCTTCCTTAGTACAGAATTTAGGCAGTAGTTTCATGATAATCAGTTCGGCTCTTTCGAGGGCTTTTTCATAGTCTTTAAATTCGATAAAGCTATACAACTTACTACACTCATCTTTAACATCTAACTCCGTGAGTATAGTGTCAAGATTGTCAAAGGCACTTTGCAGCCTGGTTTTGTCATAGATTTCGTTTTTCATAAATATTTCCTTTCTTTTAATTTAAGTTTGAGATTCTAAGTTCCAATGATACCATTGTATATCCATGAATCATAATAACGTCTGCTAGAATCGCATGGATAAAAGGCGGAATTACCCGCCTTTTTCATACCTGCGGAATCTGGTCTGTCAAAGTTTCATCAGTCTCACTTTCGATTGTTTCATCCGAATCACCGATATATGTGTAATCTCCGGTATCGTCAAGATCGAGATCCGTATCAGTATCTGATGAGTCACTGTCCATTGTTTCCGCCCATGCGGCTATTAATAATCCCGCCGCGAGCCCCGCAGCTCCGATAAGCAAAGCTTTCCCTAAGCTCATTTTTCACCTCTTTTTGTTTAGTTTAATCCTGCTTCTACTTCCAGTCTGTCAGCTTCTTTTTCGAGTCTTTCGACCTCTCTTTCAAGCTGTGACACTTCACTTTCGTAGCTCGGCGTGCACCACTGAACTATCTCGGGCGAAAGGAACCATTTCATGTTTTTCTGCTGATACTGCACAAGCGTCTGCGCTTTTTCCGCCCATTTCTGAACAGCTTTCCAGTAAGCCGCTTCTTTTTCATTCTGCATTTTCACCTCCTTATTTTCTTTATATCAATTTATAGTGCCGCATATCGGACATTTGAGCCCGGTCCTTTTTTTGATTATGGCGATGCATTTCTTACATACGAATGCGACCTGAACTTCACTTAACTTTAGAATATATGAAACTTTTTTGAGTTCAGTACCGCATTGGGAGCAGGTCATATAAGTTCCTGCAAAAGTCCTACTCGCATAGCCGGGAGTAGCTATTGTTGCGCTGCATTTCTTACAGTTGATCTTTTCCATAATTACACCTCATACCGGATTACATAAATACAAGATACAGATGCAACCTGGTAAAAAAACTGTCCTGATCTGTGAAAATTAAAAGTATATGGTTCATTCATATCTTAATTTTTATTTTTTCTATACAGATACTATAAATAATAATATACAGGTGCACCGGGTCAAGAATAATGACTTATTATGTAAATATTAAGTTAGGCTTTATTTTTTCAGATACTTTTCAGAAAGGGACTTAATTTTGTCTAGCCACATATTACGCATATCTATTGGCGATCTGACTTCAGCATCAGGCGCATACCTCAGAACTCTTCCGACAAGCTCCTCGTATTTAGCTACTGGAAGCGTAAACTGCAGGATGTTTTTGCCTTTTCTTGTGATATGATCTGTTATCTGATCAGGATGCCACTTCTGATCGGTTACATGATGGCTTGTCGGCTCATAGAACCATATCACGGCCTGTTCGATCTCTTTTCCTCTGGCTACTCCGAAAGCTTCGTTAAGGTGATTTTCAATTACGTTCTGCGGGTGATTAGCAATCCTGAATTTATTACTAGTTGTTTCAAGTTTAGTGATTCTCGAAAGGTTGAATACCCTGTAATCCCTTGCTTTCTTGCAATAAGAAAAAACAGACCATTTCCCCTGATAGTGGTAAATGTGAAGCGGTTCGATACTCCTCTCACTACTCACGCCTTTAGCGTCAGAATAATGAATTTCAAGGCAGGTCTCGTTTAGTATCGAGTTGAAAATGATCTCGAATTTATCCATCTCAGGATTCTCAGCTTCAGAAAGTCTGAAGCTTATCTTGCCATCAATGTTTTTATATTCTGAAGGCAGTTCATCCTTCAGACCTTTTAGTATCTTGTCAGTTATTACAGGCATAAAATTCCTGTTCGAGAAGAATTCCTTCAAAAGAGCGTAAAGGATCACCATATTTTCGCTTAAAAATGTTAAGAGTTCGAATGGAACATCTTCTTTGTATGCGTAGCCTTTTTTCTTGCCGGAATAATAAATGGGTGCGTTCAGTTCATTTTTTAAAAAATCTATATCGTTCTTAACTGATGATTCGCAGGCACCGGACCAGTCCATTATCTGCTTTTTTGTTATTGAACCTTTCTGCTTAATAGTTCTGTCGATATAGACTATTCTCTCGATCTTGCTTTTTTCTCTCATAGCTGTAACGACCCTTTATTTATCATTTTGTCAATATAAATCAGCCTGTGGAACTGCGACATAATTATCCTCTAATACTGCAGGTATCTGTAAGAATAAAGTTCGATGTCCGAGAAGAAAAATCTGATCTCTTTTTTTGCGTTATCGACGGAATCGGACGCATGAACGCCGTTCTGCTCCACAGTTACGCCGACAGCTTTTCTGATCGTGCCCTCGGCAGCTTTTGAGGGGTCGGTAGCGCCGATAAATTTTCTTAAGTCAGCTACGCAGTTCTCTTTTTCTACGCAGATAGCGGCGACTGTTCCTGTGCTCATATAATTTATCAGCCTTTCAAAGAACTCTTTCCCCTGATGAACGAAGTAGAATCTTCTCGCCAGTTCGGGAGTCAGCTTGATGGATTTTATACCGACGATCTGAAAATTATTTTCTTCAAGCATAGAGATAATTGTCCCAGTCTTTTTTGCGGTAAAAGCATGGGGTTTTACCATAAGAAGGCTTTGTTCGAGCATAAGATCCTCCGTTAAAAAAAGCCGCATAAAGCGGCTTTAAATTAATTTTATTCCGTGATTTTCGCGTCTTCTATCGTGAGCCTGACGACATGCTCTTTCGATGCAAGTGCTTTTTTCCCGAGCTCAAGACCGATCTTGACAGCCTTCAGGTTATCTATCTCGGTCCCTTTCGGCGCATTATCAAGAACTGCCTGCTGTATATGGCTGTCAGATATTATCCCGGTCATTCCCGCGAAAAGTCCTACAGCGATGACTGCAGAGTAAAGGGTTTTACCCATTGTCTTCTTAGCTATCTCAACAAGATCCACGACGACAAGCTTCTGCGGTATTTCTGATGGAACTTTAGGCGTAAGGTTCGGATCTACGACGACTATCGCATCCTTTTTTATTTCCTTATAATATATATTGAAGGATTTCTGATGGAGCGAGAGAAAAAAATCGAGATTTTCTGATCTGGGATATTCAATATGCTTTTTATCGATTACGACATCAACTTTCGTGGCTCCGCCTCTTACTTGAGCGGTATATGTAGGTGTTTCAATAGCCTTGCATTCCTCAAAACTTACCATACCGTAAGCCAGTATTTTTCCCGCAAGGATAACGCCCTGTCCTCCAACTCCCGCAAACCGGGCTTCATAATGTTCTGTTTTCATATTATGTCTCCGTCGTTGTTATTTTTTTTCCTGAGCTTTATCCCGGATCGTTTGATAAGCTTCGGTGTATTCATGTACGGGGTGGTTGTAGTTGTCCCATCTTGTTTTTTCAGGTTCTTCTGTAATGAACTCGCCGGTAATTACCCTGTCTTTGAGCTCTTCAGCCTTCATTTCTCTCGCTTTTTCCAGCGGGATTTCTCTGTCGGCTATCCATTTTCTTGCGGAGATCGGATCTCCCATCTTGTTCTTTCTGCCGAACTGGGTATGGCAGTTTGCGGTTGCGACGATAACAGAAAATCCGTTATGTTCGAAACCTTTTGTAATATATTTTTCAAGCTGTTTGCCTTTGTTCACAGTAGCTCTCGCCACATAAGATGCTCCGGCTCCTCTCGCCAGCATACAGATATCGAATGTAGGGTCGATATTTCCGTAAACGGTAGTGCTGGTCTTATAGCCTATCGGAGTTGTCGGGGAATGCTGTCCGCCGGTCATACCATAGGTGTTGTTGTTAACGACGACGAGCGTCATATTAATATTTCGTCTGCAGGCGTGAATAAAGTGGTTTCCGCCGATAGCTGTCGCATCGCCGTCGCCTGAGAATATGACGACATGTTTTGCCGGTCTTGCAAGCTTTATACCCGTTGCGAAAGCAAGAGCTCTTCCGTGTGTAGTATGGAGAGTGTTACAGTCAATGTATCCGGGCGCTCTACTTGTACATCCAATGCCTGAAACGAAAGCTACATCATCCTTGTTCCACCCCATATTCTCAACGGCTCTCAGCATCGCTTTCAGTACCACTCCGATCCCGCATCCAGGGCACCAGAGGTGAGGTATTTTATCCATTCTAAGATATTTTTCATATTCGAAAGCCATTATAACGCCTCCTTTATTACATTGAGTATATCTGTCGGGTGGATCGGAACCCCGCCTACATGATTTATTCTCATTATTTTAGTTCTGTCAGCAGCATATCTTTCGATAACTTCGCTTAATTGTCCCATGTTCATTTCTGGAATGATTATGGCTTTTGATTTACTGCAAAGTTTTAATATTTCGGCATCAGGGAGAGGCCATATAACTCTGAGTCTCATCATTCCGACATTAATTCCGAGACTGCGGGCATTGTCAACAGCTACTCTTGCGGCTCTGGCCGTCGAGCCATAGGCGAAGATCACTATGTCAGCATCTTTCATTTTATAATACTCATAATCAACGATCTCGCTTTTTTTGCTGTTCACCTTTCTCAAGTGCCTTTCCTGGTCAGCCTGTACAATTTCAGGGTCGGTAGTAGGGAATCCTGTCTTATCGTGGCTTAAACCTGTTACATGAAATCTGTAACCTTCAAAGAAATTAGCCATCGGGGGTACATCTCCGTAGGCAGTATCGTAGGGATAATATTTTTCCGGAGGCACGGTCGGTCTTCTTCTGTTCTTGATAACAAGACGCTCTTTGTCCGGAAGCTCAATCGCAGCACTCAGGTGAGCAATTACTTCATCGAGAAGCAGCATTATAGGCATTCTGTAAATTTCAGCAAAGTTGAAAGCCTTAATAGTGAGCTCATAAATTTCTTCAAGATAGGCGGGAGTTAAAGCTATTACGGGATGATCTCCGTGGGTTCCCCATTTAGCCTGCATAATGTCAGCCTGAGCCAAAGCTGTAGGAAGACCAGTTGACGGGCCTCCGCGCATAACATTGCAAATTACGCATGGAACTTCAGCCATATAGGCATATCCGATATTTTCCTGCTTAAGAGAAAATCCGGGACCGCTGGTAGCAGTCAGGACCTTTTCGCCGGCTAGAGAAGCTCCGATAATCGAACCCATAGCGGCTATTTCGTCCTCCATTTGTATGTATGTTCCTCCGACCTTAGGCAGCATTAGAGACATGGTTTCAGCTATCTCTGAGGAAGGAGTAATAGGATAACCTCCGAAAAACCTGCAGCCGGCATCAACAGCCGCTATCGCCACAAGTTCCGCTCCGGAGTAGAATCGTACTGATTTCTTCAAGGTTATACCTCTTTTAATTTTTTAATAGATCTTTATGCAGAAATCCGGGCAGTGTATCTCGCAAAGCATGCATTTGATGCATTTGGATGCGTCAGTCACCTGAACCACCTGTCCGTTCCACTTGTCTTTCGCTTCGATTATTTCCCAAACTTTTTTGGGGCATACGTCTACGCATATTCCACAACCTTTACAGCCGTCTCTCCAGTAGCCGATCGTAACATGGTCGTCTTTTTTACCGATCTTTATATCGGCTTCCCATCTTCTGTAGTGATCCGGGATATTGATTTTTTCACTCATTGTGATTTCCATCCTGAGTTTTATTTATGTTAATCCTGCACAATGCTTGTGCCGTCTTTACCTTCAATAGCGTCCATAAGATTATCGATAGCGGTAATGATCACTCTTTTTCCGCCGTTCCTTAAAAACATAATGGCCGACTTCATTTTCGGACCCATGCTTCCATAGGGGAAATGTCCCTCGTTCAGATATTTATCAGCTTCGGACAGTGTCATTACATCAAGATCGACCTGGTCCGGTTTCTTAAAATTGAGAGAAACCTTGCTTACAGCCGTCATAATAAAAAGTTCGTCAGCTCCGATCTCATTTGCGAGTAGAGCGCTCGCCATATCTTTGTCGATAACCGCATCCACGCCTTCAAAATGCTTTTTCTCGTCAAGATATACAGGTATTCCGCCTCCGCCTGCAGCTATAACAATATTTTTCTGATCCAGCAGCTGTTTTATTATATTTTTGTTTACAATGTCTATAGGTTTCGGAGAGCCTACGACCCTTCTCCAGCCTCTGTCAGCGTCCTGTTTTACGATCCAGCCGTTCACAGCGGCAAGTTTTTTAGCTTCCTCTTCCGTATAGAAGCTGCCGATATATTTAGTAGGATTGGTGAGCGCCGGATCGTTCTGGTCCACGAGAACCTGGGTCAGTATCGTAGCAACAGGGATCTTCAGCCCTTTATCGAATAATTTATTCTGAAGCGACTGTTCGATCATATAGCCCATGCTTCCCTCAGTATCCGCTACAAGAACGCCCAGAGGGATATCGGGAAGTTTATCCCTGGTCTCTTCGACCCTTCTTAAAGCTACGCCGACCTGCGGTCCGTTCCCGTGAGTAATGGTTACAGAATATCCTTTTTCTACAAGCGGAATAAGCGATTCAATGCTTGTTCTTGTGTTCTTGAACTGGGAACCTATCCAGTTGGAATTGTCCGTCGGAGTGAGTGAGTTGCCCCCGATCGCGATCACGACCCTTTTGTTGTACATTTGCATCCCTGCAGATTTAATTAAACAGGAAGAAAATATAAAGTATGTTAAAATCCGTGTCAACAGAAATTATTATAATTAATAATAAGGTATTTTTTAATTATTTATAAACTTGCAAAGAATCCGGCAAAACAGTATATTTAGGGCTTATTTTTTATGTGAGGTCATAATGTCGGCAAACATTCAGAAAATCTCGGTGATCCCTGCTGTAAGCGATCCTAAAGAAAAGCACATATCGCATCAGATCAGGGAATTTCTCAATATAAAGATCAAAGACATGAAGATAGTCAAGAACTTTTACGTTCAGGGGATCCCGGCCGAAGATGCCGGAAGGATAGCGTCGGAGATACTTGCATGTCCGATAACGGAAAAATATATCGTGAACGGAGAATTCTACAGCGAATATCCGAAGAAGATCGAAATATCGTTCCAGCCGGGGGTCATGAATCCCGAAGCGGAAACAATATCGGAGGAGCTTAAAGATAAAAAGATAGCTCATGAAGCGGTGATGATATCATATACTTATTACTTTAAAGATGATCTAAGTGCTGCTCAGCTTGAGACGATCAGGGACAGGTCATTAATGAACGCCCAGATACAGATGCAGCTATTAAAAAAGCCCGATGATCTTACTGTCAGCCTTAAACCGAGAAAGACGGAGATGATCCCTATAAGGACAATGACCGATAGAGAGCTGATGGAGGCTTCGGATTATAAGCTTTTCCTTAATCTTAAAGAGATGAAAACTATTCAGAATTATTATAAAAAACTCGGAAGGGACGCATACGACGTCGAGCTGGAAACTATAGCCCAGACATGGTCGGAGCATTGCGGGCATAAGACCTTCAAGGCGAAAGTGATATTAGACGGCGCGGAAAAAAGATCGATCATAGGGCTTGTGAAAGATACCGAAAAAGCGATCGCGCATCCTGATGTGGTCTCGAAATTCGAGGATAATTCCGGCGTTTTCAGATTTGCCGAAGCGGATGGGGTGGAATACGGCATCTGTATCAAGGCCGAGACCCATAATTCTCCTTCAGGGCTCGATCCTTACGGCGGAGCAATGACAGGAACGGGCGGGGTATTAAGGGACATAGCCGGTACTGGCAAGGGAGCGAAAAACATTTCTTCAATAGACGTATTCTGTCTGGGCGATCCGGACATGAAGCAGGAAGAGGTGTTCCCGGGTTGTCTTCACCCGAGAAGGATCCTCACAGGCGTCATAGAAGGCGTCAGGGATTACGGGAACAGGATGGGGATACCGACGAACAACGGTTCATTCCATTTTCACAAGGATTTCGGACCTAAACCGACAGTGCTTGTAGGCGCGGACGGAATAATTCCGATAAAGTATGCCAAAAAGGGTAAATGTGGAAAAGGCGACCTTTTTGTTTCCTTCGGAGGAAAAACAGGCAAGGACGGTATTCACGGCGCGACTTTCTCGTCAGCCGAAATGACGGAAAAGACATCGTCACTGAACAGCGGTGCGGTTCAGATCGGTAATCCGATAGAAGAAAAAAGGATGTTCGACTGCCTTTTAGAACTCCGCGATATGGATGTATTCACCGCGCTCACAGACTGCGGCGCGGGCGGATATTCATCAGCGGTCGGAGAAATGGGAGAGAAGACAGGCGCAGTTGTTCATCTGGACAATATCCCGTTAAAATATCCCGGACTTTCATCATTCGAAAAGTGGATATCAGAATCGCAAGAAAGAATGGTAGCCGCCGTTCCGAAAGAAAAGCTTGACATGATCAAAAAAGTGTGCGCAAAATATAACGTGGGATTCTTCGTGCTCGGCGAGGCGACGAACACAAAAAAGCTGACCATTTACGACGGCGGCGAACTCGTCTGTGATCTCGACATGGAGTTCCTGCACGACGGCCAGCCTCTTGAGACAATTACCGCTACAACAAAGCCGAAGACAGGGCTTGAAGACGGCGAATATTATGAAGAAGAGATAAATTATACAGAAGCTTTTAAAGATATAATTTCCCATCTCAATGTCTGTTCAAAAGAGCCCGTGATCCGACAGTACGACCACGGAGTGCAGGGAACATGCGTGGAAGGTCCTTTATGCGGAAAGAAGAACGACGGTCCGACCGGCGGTTGCATCCTGAAACCTTTAAAGAATTCTGACGCGGCTCTTATTTTCGGGCACGGGTTAAATCCCGTCCTGAATAGGATCGATCCGTATAAAGGAACTCTTTGGGCATATTATGAAGCTATGAGCAACGTGATAGCATTAGGCGGAGACCCGAAAAGAATATTTTTGATAGAGAATCACATCTGGCCGAAACCGACAGAAACGAATCTTGCCGACCTGTACCAGACGGCCGTAGCATTGAGTGAGGCCTGCAAATTCTTTGGAACTCCTATCATTTCAGGTAAAGATTCGCTTTCATCAACCTACAAATCGAAAGATGTTACTATAGAAATTCCGCCGGTTGTATGCGTTTCTGCAAGAGCGGTCACTGATGACTGGAGAAAGACTGTTTCGCCCGATCTCAAAAGATCAGGTTCTCCTATCCTCCTTATCGGCGATTACAGTGCAGCACATCTCGGAGGATCGATATTCTTCGACAGGCTGGGACAACTCGGAACCCGGGTTCCCGAAATAAAAATGCAGACAGCGAAAGATGTTTATGAACTCATGTACAATAACATACAGAACGGCAGTATTCTTTCCGCTTCGGACGTTAGCGAAGGGGGAGCTCTTATAACTCTGGCTGAAATGGCGATCGGAGGGAAAAAAGGTTTCAATATTCACGTGAACGATAAGGTTAAGACCCTGTTCGCGGAAGTACCTGCAGCTTTCGTTGTCGAAATGAAAGATCTCGAATCTGCCGAAGAGCTTGTAGAAACCGGACTTGCCGTACAGATAGGTACTACAACTTCCAAATACTCGGCAGTAGTCTATGATTTCAAAGGAAAGATAATTGATATCGACATGGTCCAGATCGAGAACTGCTGGAAAACACCCTTTACGAAATATTTCAAGTAGGGTTTAATGGTAAAAATCGTATCGGTCGAAAAAAACTCGCCTTCCTATAAGGCGGGTATCAGAAAAGGCGACAGCCTGATATCTGTTAACGGCAAACAGATCGAAGACGCCATTGATTTTAATTATTACTGTGCGGACGAACCACTGTCATTTGTTGTTGAGGGAAAGGCGGGGGCTTATAAAGCAGCTTTCGAAACCGCCGGCAACAACGGTATAGAAGTAGAAGATCTAAAGATCAGGCATTGTGGTAACAACTGCATTTTCTGTTTCATAAGTCAGAACCCGAAAGGAATGCGCAAAACAATTTATGTTAAAGATGAGGACTATAGATTCTCATTCCTTTACGGTAATTATTTCACGCTGACAACTATTACGCCGAAAGAGCTCGACAGAATTGTTAAAATGAAGCTGAGTCCTTTATATATTTCGGTACATTCAGTGAACGACGACGTCAGAAAAAAACTTCTCGGCATAAAGAAAGACGATAAACTTTTAGAAAAAATGAAGTATCTGACGGATAACGGTATAGAACTTCATACCCAGATCGTTATGTGTCCCGGATATAATGACGGAAAGATACTTGAAGATACAATTCGGGTAATGCGCGGGTTTTATCCGATGGTCAGATCGGTGGCCGTTGTTCCGGTAGGCCTCACGTCTTTTAGAAAGAACCTTCCAAAAATAGAGCCTGTAACAAAGGAGATAGCAGCAGAAACGGTAAAGCTTATCTTCAAACTTAATAAGAAGTATAAAAAAGAAACCGGTACCGGCTTCGTGTTCCCGGCGGATGAATTTTTTATAACATCAGGAATTGAACTTCCTGAAGAGGAGTTTTACGAGGATTATCTTCAGTACGAGGACGGAGTGGGACCGGCAAGGAATTTTATAGAAAGATTTCTTGAATCGGTCGATGCGATCCCTGAGAAGATCAATAAAAAGGCATCTGTTACGATCGTAACAGGAGAGCTGTTTTATGAAATAATGAATAGAATAGTTATGCCTGAATTAAAAAAAGTAAAAAATCTGAGTGTCAGACTTATCAAAGCTGAGAATATGCTTTTCGGTCGTAGCGTTACTGTAGCGGGGCTTTTGGGAGGGAAAGATATTATAAAATCTGTGGGGAAAGCAAAATCCGGAGATGATCTGCTTCTCATCCCTTCAACAATATTGAATTACGACGGAAAGTTCTTAGACGATATCACTCCCGATGATCTGAGCGAAAAAACAGGATACAAAGTGCTTCTAGTAGAAAATCCCGTTGAAATATTTGAAAAAATCTGATTAAAATCATCAACTATGATATATAGAAGATACTATATTTAGTAAAATTAAAAAATCCCTGAGGTGGAAATGCTTATAGTAACAGATACTGCGGCGGTAAAAGTGAAAGAAGTTCTGGAGAAACCGGAAAATAAAAACCAGTTCGTAAGAGTTTATTTTGACGGTATCGGATGAGGCGGACCGAGGCTAGGTATAGCTTTGGATAACAAAGGCGCGGAAGATAACGTGCTTAAGATTTCAGAAATCGAATTTTTGGTAGATCCGAGAAGCGTGGAGTTTTTAAAAAGATACGGCGGTGCTACTCTCGATTATAACGAAAAAAGGTTTTATGGATCGGGCTTTTCACTCAAGCTGAAAGATGTGAACGAGTGCTCATAAAATTAGCGGGTCTATCCCGCTTTTTTTATGTTTCAACGATATTTTGATTTTCTTTTTTATATTTACGGATTAACTTACCTGTCATTATGAATAAAGCGCTTGTTTCTATAATATTATTTTTGCTGGCCGGGCTTTTTGCGTCGGACGGCGATTATTTAAAGAAAAGCAACGAAATAACATCAGATTCGCTAAAGATAAGCTCCGTGCTTGATTCTGTCAGATCGCGTTATGCAGGGGATGAACTTAGATCTCTGCTTGAAAAATTATCATCATCTAAAAAGATATTCCGGCCGTTCGGAGTTGATGTCTATAAAAGAAATAAATTTAAGTATGAGTTTGATTACAGAACGGACATGACGATCTCGGAAATACTTGATTCTTTATCGAATGTGATAGCAAATGCGAAGATATTAAGGATAAACAAGCTCGATATAGACAACGGAAACGGGAAAAAAATATCACTGGCCGACAATTCGTTCAAAGACTTGGAAAAAGAACCTGCGTACAGATCAAAGGATAAGATCAGGGAGCTGATCGAGAATACAGCCCTAACTTCAAATCAGAAAAGCTCTCTCGAATGGATATGGGGGAAAAGCCACGACAACGACGCTTATTTTTCATCCAAACTGACTTTTTTCGACGATCATTTTTCATTATATCCTGATTACCGTTTCTACATAGGCAGCGATCCGTTCAGAGATCCAAAAAGCTGGTTTTTCACTCTTGAAAATTATCCTCCTGTCACGGTGGTACCTGTTACAGCCGAAATAAAAACTGAGCCGTTAGTAAAAGAAGAAAAGAAACAGGAAACAGTTAAGCAGGAGACTGTAAAAAAAGAACCTGAAAAGAAACCTGAAATTATAGTTAAGAGCGAAGAGAAAAAAGAGATCATTGCAGAGGTTATAAAGTCTGAAAAGAAGGCTGATCAAAAAATAAATTCTGAAGTTAAGAAAGAAAAAATCTCTGAGCCGGTTAAACCTATCAAACAGGAAGAACCTGAGTTTGACTGCGGAAGCGCTAGAATAGAGGCTGCGGACTTCTCACTCGACGCGGTTTTCTATGAAAAGAACGATAAAGGAGAATCAATTCCTGTCAACAGGACATTAAATGTCAGCGAACTTATCAAAGCAGTTTTTCAGAACAAAGAAAAAATTAAAATTATAAGGCTGACCGGGACTGATTTCATGTTCAGCAACGGCGAGATATCCAAAAACGATACCGAATCAGTAATAGAGATAACGGGCGACATCGGCGTCTGCACGGAAAAATTAAAAGCATTTATCGCTGAAGGGCTGACCGAACCGAACAAGAAAAGATCAGTCGAGCTAATCACAGGCGCGAACAAGGACAAACTTTCATACAACACTTCGGTCATAACAGTCTATGACGGACAGACAACCATTTTTACCGATTATAAAGTTTACGCTTCATCTGAAGTCAGAAAGGATAAAAAAAGCTGGTTCAATAAACTGTAAAGCATTTAGTTCTTGTTTTTTTGGAATGAAAGTATTAAATTATCCCAAGAATATTGGAATGCAAACATAGAAAAAGGGCAATAATTTTGGAAAGACAGCTACTAAACGACATAAAAAAAGACATTCCTGAAAAACACATATCTCTGATCATCGGTGCAAGGCAAACAGGAAAAACAACTCTTTTAAAACAAACATCAGAATTCCTTAAAAAAAACAAGCGGTCAGTTTTTTATTTTACGCTTGAAGACAGGGAAATACTTAATCTCCTCGATGCAAATCCAAAAAATCTTCTGCAGCTTATAGCAAAACCGGAAGGTAAGGAAAGAAGATATGTTTTAATTGACGAGATACAGTATCTGAAAGATCCGTCCAATTTTTTAAAATACCATTACGACACTTATCTCGAAGGTATAAAATTTATCGTAACGGGGTCATCAAGTTTTTATATCGACAGTAAATTTAAAGATTCGCTGGCGGGAAGAAAAAGAATATACGAACTGCCGACAATGTCACTAAAAGAAACACTTATATTTAAAGGCGAAAATGAGCTTGCAGAAGTACTGAATACGTCTGATATCCCGCTTTTATATTCAGACAGAATAAAAGAGTATTTATATGATTATCTTATATGGGGCGGTTATCCGGAAGTCGTGCTGAGCGGTAGTGAGAAGGCAAAGAAATCGGTACTTAATGAAATAGCGGATTCTTACGCAAAAAAAGATGCGGCGGAAAGCAATCTCGGCTTTCAGGAAAAATATCTTAATCTTATGAAATTATTCGCTTCAAGGATCGGCGAACTTCTTAACGTTAACAGTCTGACTTCAGATATAGCTATGGATAATAAAACCGTTTCGCAATATATATGGGTTATGCGCAAATCATTTCATATTCATCTGATGCGGCCGTATTACAATAATATGTCTTCCGAACTAAGAAAAATGCCTAAGCTGTACTTTGCGGATCTCGGATTAAGGAATGCGCTTATCAATAATTACAGCCCGATAGGATTGAGGCAGGATAAAGGCGAATTGCTTGAAAATTATGTTTACCTTATGCTGAAAGATAAGTACGGACCCGAAAACACTAAATTCTGGCGCACAAATGATAAGAATGAAGTTGACTTTGTAGTGCAAAACGACAAAGGTAAATTATATGCCTACGAAGTAAAATATGATAAGTCTGCTTTTTCAGAATCGAAATACAGAGCTTTTACAAATGCTTATCCGGAAATCCCGCTCAAATGTATAAGTCTGGACAGCGCGTTGAAATCAATTTAAAATAAATCGTCAAAAAACTCCCATCGCCATCGTTTGTCACAAACACTAAAGTCTTTATTACAAAATGCGTTATCTCTTAAAGTAAATTACTTTTTCTCTCTTGATATTATTATAATATTTTAATATATTCTCTGACTTTATTTTACAGCGTAGCTGTTAATTAGGTAAAGGAGGACTGGTGAAAAACCTGAAAAAATATTTATTACTCGCAGCCGTTTTGATCACGGTGTTTCCGGCATTTTCAAAAAACTATTACGTTAAGCAGATCCTTATCGCTTCGGCTCAGGCTGACGGAAGAATGGATACGCTGACGCAGGAGACTTTTATATCTGACGATCTGATAATTATCGCAGATGAATTCAGCATTACTTACATCGACGATAAAGCTTATGAATTCTACAATACTACGAATAAGACTTTCTACAAAAAGACGTTCAAAGAGCTTACTGATATTATGTATTCGACAGACTCCCAGCTTAAAGATTTCGAAATGAAAACGACAGGCGAAAAAAAGAAGATAGGACCGTGGAATACGGAAAAGTATCTCGGGAACGCGAAAGTTATGGATATGGCGATGGATCTCGATATGTATGTCGCGAAAGATACAGGATTCCCGGCGGACCTGATGATCAGGCAGCAGGAAAAGATGCAGAAGGATTCGAAGAACATTAAGAACATGATGGACAAGATCAAGGCTACGGGCGGCATCGTGGTCAGAGAAGTGGCCAGGATAGGCGGTACTGTCGTATCTGAAAAAGAGATCACAGCCATGAAGATAATTGATAAAATAGATGAAAAATACACTAAGAGGCCGGAAGGCTATACGGAAATGAAGCAGTAGAGGAAAATGATGTTTAAAGAAGTTGATGCAAAGGTGAATTTTCCCGGACTTGAAGCAAAAGTATTAAGGTTCTGGAAGGATAACGATACGTTTAAAAAATCGCTCGATCAGAGAAAGGGTAAAAAGGAATACGTTTTTTACGACGGCCCCCCTTTCGCGACAGGACTGCCGCATTACGGTCACTTAGTCGGCGGGACTTTAAAGGATGTTATCCCGAGATACTGGACGATGAAGGGAAAATATGTTTCGAGAAGGTTCGGCTGGGACTGTCACGGTCTTCCTGTTGAATACGAAGTAGAAAAAGAACTGAAGTTCGAATCTAAAAAAGACATTGAAGCTTTCGGAATAGATAAATTCAACGAATCATGCAGGGGTATCGTTCTGAAATACGTTGACGAATGGGAAAAGATCGTGGAGCGATCGGGCAGGTGGGTTGATTTTGAGAATGATTATAAGACGATGGACATCGGCTATATGGAAAGCGTATGGTGGGTTTTCAAATCCATCTGGGACAAAGGGCTTATAAAAAGAGGCTACAGGGTAAATCCTTTCTGCACGAGATGTTCGACGCCTCTGTCCAAGCATGAGGCCGGAACCGACTGCTACAAAGATGTTCAGGACCCGTCCGTTACTGTTATATTCAAGGTCAAAGGCGAAGAGAATCTGTATCTGACAGCATGGACGACAACACCGTGGACACTTCCGTCGAATGCGGCTCTCGCTGTAAAGAACAGCATAGAGTACGCTTATGTAAAAGACATAGCGAACAACAGGACACTTATACTTGCTGTTGACAGGATACATCATATCTTCAAAGAAGGCGAATTCGAGATAATAAAGACCGTGAAAGGTTCTGAACTAGTAGGCTTAAAATACGTACCGCTGTTCGATTATTATAAAGACATGAATGAGTTCATACACACAGTGATCGAGGCTGATTACGTTTCAACAGAGGACGGAACGGGTATAGTTCATCAAGCGCCCGCTTTTGGACAGGAGGACTTTGAGGCCGGGAAGAAATATAATATACCTGTACTGAATCCTGTTGATGATATGGGCAGGTTCAATTCTGAAGTTCCCGATTACGAAGGCCAGAACATAAAGGCCGCGGACAAGCACATAATAAAGGATCTGAAAGCCGCCGGCAAGCTGATAAAGCACGATACCGTGCAGCACAGTTATCCTCACTGCTGGAGATGCGATACTCCGCTTATACAGAAAGCGACCGACAGCTGGGTGATGGAAATTGAACCGGTAAAGTCAGATCTTATAGCGAATAACGAGAGCATAAACTGGATACCTGAAAACATTAAATACGGAAGGTTCGGTAATCTTCTGGAACAAATGCCAGAATGGCATCTTTCAAGAAACAGATACTGGGGTTCTCCGCTGCCGATATGGGTATGCGAAAAATGCGGAAACACCGAGTGCGTGGGATCGGTTCAGGAGCTTAAGGAGAGAACAGGACTTTCCGAAATAACCGATATCCACAAACATTTCGTCGATAAAATGACCTTTAAATGCTCCTGCGGCGGAGAAATGAAACGCACTCCCGAAGTATTGGACTGCTGGTTCGAGTCGGGCTCAATGCCCTATGCCCAGAATCACTATCCTTTTGAGAACAAGGAAAGGTTCGAAGAAAATTTTCCGTGCGATTTCATAGCGGAAGGAATAGATCAGACACGAGGCTGGTTCAACAAGCTTCACGTTCTTTCAACGACACTTTTCAACAAACCCGCTTTCAAGAACGTGATCGTAAACGGCACGGTTCTGGCTGAAGACGGAAGCAAGATGAGCAAATCGAAGAGAAATTATCCTCCGGTAACGGAAATTCTCGATAAGTACGGTGCTGACGCGATGAGAATGTATCTTATAAATTCTCCCGCAGTGAGAGCCGAAAATCTCAGATTTTCTGAAGCAGGGATAATGGAAGTAATAAAAAAAGTTATGCTGCCTTTATGGAACAGTTACAGCTTTCTTGTAACATACGCCAGAATAGACAACTGGCAACCGCAACCCGAATATTTCAAGCCCGAAGATCTGACGAACGACCTCGACAGATGGATCATGTCTTACCTTCAGAGTTTAACCAAAGAAGTTAATGATCAGATGTCGGCATACAAGCTTTATAATGTGCTGCCGGCCATGGTCGATTTCATAGATAAGCTCACGAACTGGTACATAAGAAGGTCGAGAAGAAGATTCTGGAAAAGCGAGAACGATCAGGACAAAAAACACGCATACGAAACGCTTTACGAAGTGCTTTCAATACTTACAAAGCTGATCGCTCCGGTCATGCCGTTCGTGGCGGAAGAACTCTACCAGAATCTTGAGCTGTCCGTATTTCCGAAGTCTGCAGATTCAGTCCATTTAAGGGATTATCCTGAAGTTGACGAAAGATTCATCGATCTCGAGCTCGAAGAAAAGATGTCTTTCGTAGAGACTGCCGTAAAACTCGGAAGGATACTCAGGAACGAGAAGAACATAAAGATAAGACAGCCGCTTTCATCTTTCACTGTCGTTGCCAATAAAGAAGTTACTCAGAAAGCGGTAACGGAATACAGCGATCTGATAAAAGAAGAGCTGAACATTAAAGACGTGATCGTAATAGAGAACGAGGAAGAGCTTGCAAAAATAACAGCTAAACCGAATTTTAGGGTACTCGGAAAAAAATACGGACAGAAAGTGAAAGTTATATCAGCCGCGATATCTCAGCTGACCCTTGCGGAAATAAGACAGCTTGAAACAGGCAGCGGAATAACGATCGAAGGCGAAACGATAACCCTTGAGGATATGACGGTTCAGCATGAATCCAAACCGGGAATATTCTCGGTTTCTGAAAAAGACATAACGGTATCATTAGATACTACGGTCACTCCCGAACTTCTGATCGAATGCCATGCGAGAGAGCTGATCAACCGTATCCAGAACTTAAGAAAAGACAGCGGTTTCGACATTGCAGATAGGATAAAAGTAAAATATACAGCCGATGACGAACTGTCTTCAGCGATAGATAAGCAGAAAGAATATATATCCTCCGAAACCCTGGCAGTCGAAATATTAAAATGCGGTGATAAAGTTCAGGGCGAGGTTTTGGATATAAACGGACACGAATGCATATTAAAGATCGAAAGAATTAATTAAATCATAAACAAAGGAGCGCAAATGGCCGAAAAGAAAAAATACAGCAAAACAGAGCTAGAAGCCTTCAGAAAGATCATACTTGAACAGATCGAGGAAACGAAGGAAATAATCGACCACAGCATCGAAACTAATTCTGAATCAATAGTCGAGCAGACAGGAGAAACCCACACGGAAGAGCTGGGAACTGAGCACCAGGCCAGAGAAATGGACTTCTATATGGCTCAGAGAGAGGGTAAATTCATAGCGAACCTCGATGCAGCACTGAAAAGGATCGACAACGGTACTTACGGTGTCTGCAGGACGTGCGGAGCGCTTATTGACAAGAAAAGGCTGAAGATAGTTCCTCACGCAACTCTCTGCTTCGAATGCAAGGCAAATAAAGAGAGAAAGGATTAATTGCAGCTGCGGCTAACAAAAGACGATCTAAAGAACAAATATCCGTTCTTTCTGCTTTCGGGTCTGATCATAATCTGCGATCAGCTGTCAAAAAAATTCTTTGAGAAATTTCTTCTGAACGCTGACGGCTGTTCCGTAAAAGCTGTCGGAGAGGAATTCGCGAGATTCACTTTGGCTTACAATACCGGGATCGCTTTCAGCATTGATCTCGGGGGAAGGTATTTTCTGACATCGGTATCGTTCATAGCATCGCTTTTTATCGTTTACCTGATGTTGAAAACGAATATCAGTAAAAAACTCGAGCTGTGGGCTTTCGGCATGATCCTGGGCGGAGCGATAGGCAACATGATAGACAGGGCTTTCTACGGAAAAGTCGTCGATTTTATAGACTGCGATTTTCCGGATATAATTATGGAAAGATGGCCGATATTCAATATCGCGGATTCATTCGTTACGGTCGGGATGATCCTTTTAGCGGTACAATATCTTTTCCTAGATAAGAAAAAAACAGAAAATGAATGAACTGTTTTTACTTGACTTGAAAGGTAAATTATTATATATTAACGCGCTTACGCAGCAAGCGTAGGATAATGTAAAAAAGAAGAAGATCATGGTAAAGATCACTTTTCCCGACGGGAAAACAAAAGAATATCCGGAAAGCATTTCCGGGATCGAGATAGCGAAAAGCATAAGTCCCGGCCTTGCAAAAGAAGTTCTATGCATGAACGTTGACGGAAGGATGTGCGATCTGAGCGCAAAGATAGAAGCAGACGCAAAAATAAAATTCTTCAAGTTCTCTGATCCTGAAGGGCAGGAACTGTACTGGCATTCGACATCACATATAATGGCTCAGGCTGTAATAAGGCTGTTCCCGGGAACAAGAGTCGCGATCGGCCCGGCTATCGAGCAGGGATTCTATTATGATTTCGAGCACGAACCATTCACGGATGAAGACCTTTTAAAGATCGAAACTGAAGTCAATAAGATCATAAAAGAGAACCAGAAATTCGAAAGAAAAGAAGTTTCTAGAAAAGAAGCTCTTGAATTTTTCAGGTCGAAAAACGAAATATACAAGGTCGAACTCATCGAAGCTCTGCCTGAAGATGCTGTGATATCAATGTACACTAACGGCGAATTTACCGACCTGTGCAGAGGTCCTCATATATTAAGTACCGGCACCATTAAAAAATTCAAGACGCTCGCAACTTCCGGAGCGTACTGGCGCGGCGATTCAAAGAATGCGATGCTCCAGAGGATCTACGGGATAAGCTTTCCGTCATCTGAAGAACTTGAAATGTTCTTAAAGATAAGAGAGGAAGCCGAGAAAAGGGATCACAGAAAACTCGGAAGAGAATTAGACCTTTTCAGCTTCCATCAGGAAGCTCCGGGCATTCCTTTCTATCACCACAACGGAGTAATAGTTAAACAGCTTCTCATAGATTATTGGAGATACGAACATAATAAAGACAATTATAAAGAGATCCAGACCCCGCAGCTTATGACAAAATCGCTCTGGGAGACTTCCGGTCACTGGATGAATTATAAAGACAATATGTTCGTGACAGAAATGGAAGGCGTTGAAAATGCTGTAAAACCTATGAACTGCCCGGGCGGAATGCTCTGGTACAAGGCCGGACTGCATTCATACCGCGAACTTCCGATGAGAATTTCGGAACTGGGACACGTCCACAGAAAAGAGTTCAGCGGGGCTCTCTCAGGATTGTTCAGAGTGATAGCCTTTACTCAGGATGACGCGCATATTTATATGCGGCCCGATCAGATCAAGGATGAGATCTTAGGAGTGATCAGACTGACTGACAGAATATATAAAACATTCGGACTTGAATATTCGCTGGCTCTTTCAACAAGGGGCGAGAAATATATTGGCACGCTTGAGAACTGGGAACTCGCGACCGCCGGGCTTAAGGCCGCTCTTGACGAATACGGTCAGGATTATGTGGTCAACGAAGGCGATGCCGCATTCTACGGACCTAAAATAGATATTTATGTAAAGAATGCTCTCGGCAAGGCATGGCAGTGCGGGACCGTACAGCTCGATATGAATCTTCCTGAGCGTTTCGACCTTACCTATGTAGATGAAAATTCAGATAAGAAAAGGGTCATAATGATCCACAGAGCGCTTTACGGCTCTCTCGAAAGGTTCCTCGGTATAATTCTCGAACATTTCGGCGGATTCTTCCCGTTATGGCTTGCACCGGTACAGGTGTCTGTTATGCCCGTAAGCGACAAATTCAATGATTTCGCAAAAGAAGTACTCTCTAAATTAACAGCTGCCGCTTTCAGAGTGGATTTTGATGAAAGATCCGAGAAGATAGGTTATAAAATAAGAGAAGCGGAAGGCGTGAAAAGAATACCTTACATGCTCGTTATCGGCGAAAAAGAAAGAGATACGGGAATGTTCACTATAAGACAGCATAAAAAAGGCAATATCGGCGAATTCACCCTGGATTCATTCATCGAAAAGATCAGACTCGAGAGAGATAACAGAGCTCTTCCCGAGGGATATAAGCTGGAACTGTAAAATAAATTACGAGGTGAGATATTAAAAAAACCTTCACTCCCAAGAAAAAAGACGAGAACGAACTCCCGATCAACGAAATGATCACTTACGAAAAAGTAAGGTTGATCAGCGAGAGCGGAGAACAGCTCGGAATAGTAAGTTCAAAAGAGGCTAATGATATAGCAGCTTCAAAAAGCCTGGATCTGGTTGAAATAGCACCGAACGCGAATCCTCCCGTATGCAAGATAGTTGATTACGGAAAATACCGTTATGAACTGGCAAGGAAAGAAAAGGAAACAAAGAAAAAACAGCATACGGTCTCATTGAAGACAATCAGGATAATGTCGGTTAACATTGACAATCACGACATGGAGATAAAATCCAAAAAGGCAAGGGAGTTTCTGGAAGAAGGCAACAAGGTAAAAGTTTTTCTTCAGTACAGGGGAAGGGAGATAGCTCACAAAGATATGGGAATGGAACTCTTAAAGACTTTTTATTCATTCGTTGAGGATATCGCGAAGATGGATAAGGAGATCGAGCAGGAGGGAATTAGAAGAATATCTATGATATTAACTAAAAAATAACGCTGAAAAAACGAGTACAGGAGTACAGGAAATGCCAAAGATCAAATCGCACAGGGCAGCCAGAAAGAGAATGAGGCTTACAGCGAGCGGAAAAGTAAAGATAGGTTCCGCATTCACAAGCCATCTGCTTTCGAACAGGTCCCAGAAAAGAAAAAGAAAATCAAGAAGAGGCGACATTCTGTCTGAAGTTGATTCCGTAAGAGTAAGGACACTTTTAACAGGAGTGTAAGACAGAAATCGTAAAAAAAAGGAGAAAAAATGCCAAGAGCTAACACAAGAGTAGCCTCCCGTAACCGCAGAAAAAAGGTCTTAAAGGCCGTTAAAGGTTATTGGGGAAGACGCGGTAAACTGCTGGAAGCAGCATACGACGCGTCGAAGAGGGCGGGTCAGTACGCCTACAGAGACAGAAAAGTAAAGAAAAGAAAATTCAGAGAGCTGTGGATAATCAGGATCAATGCCGCCGCAAGGGAGAACGGCATGTCGTATTCTGAATTCATGCACAAGCTTTCAGTTAAGAATATTGAGCTGGACCGTAAAGTGCTCGCCGGAATGGCAGTCGAGGATCCGGCCGGATTCAAAAAGCTCGTTGACAGCGTTAGATAAAAAAAGGCGGTTTAAAACCGCCTCAGATTGTAGAACAACCCCCGATTTTCTCGGGGGTTTTCTTTTTGAGATAACATTTTTTGATTTGATTAGCCGCTTTTTAAGCAACGCTTATTTTTCTTAAAAATATTGGTGGCACTTTCAATTTGGTCAAAAAGTACGTTTATAAGCATATATGAGGCTAAAATTAAGGCTGATAATTTAGACGATAACACAGGCACTATTGTCTCCGGTCTTTTATCCAGTAAGTTAGCTATCTTTTTAATGTTCTGGCAGATAGCGGTCATGATGCATTGGAAAGTGACGCTTAAGATGCCTCGGTATCGTGCGTATCTGTAGCCATGAAGCTGTTTAGCATCAGCAAAGCTTCGTTCAACCGTTTCCTTCCGCCGTTTGTATATTTCTTTCCCGTATTCAGTAAGCCTGTTCTTGTCCATCTCTGTCTTGTCATCCTCCCATACATGCCGAGCTATAAGCTTTCTGTGATTCCTCTCCTTTGTACATTCTGCAAGCCTCGGACATTTTGAGCATATCTCAGGGTCAGACACAAATTGCTGATAACCATCCCTGCCTGTGTTTTGATATTTAAGGCGGCATCCTTCCGGACATATATAAATATCTTGTTCTTTATCATATGTAAAAAATTTCTTCCTAATGTGATCTTTATCTGAGCTCGGTGCTTTGTAGGCAAGTACTCCATAAATGTTGCGCTGCTTTAATCCGTGACATACTGCGACCGTATTATAGCCTGCATCAAGACCTACTGCTTGAACATCAAACCCGAACCTGTTTATCTGATGATCAAGTCTCTCTATATACGGTATGCTGTCGTGAACATTGCCCGGCGTAACATGAACATCAGTTATTATATTGTGCTTACCGTCAACTGTTCTGTGGTCAAGATAAGCGAACCCTTCCTCCTTAAAGTCCCTGCACATATATCCGCTGTCCGGATCGGTAGTGCTTACTCGTACTTCTTTTACTTCAGACTCTTTAGGCTTATCATTCAGCTCTTTCTTTCCGTGCCGAAGACGATCCTTGTTTACATCTTCTTCAAGCTCATCCAGATAATGCTTCGCCGTGCCTTCTACATCCCTCTTTTCGAACTTCTTCTTGTTGGCGTTAGCTTTCAAGTGGGTCGAGTCCGTATATAATACTTCGCCTGTAACAAGTTTTTTCCGGATAGCTAAAAAAACAACCTCATCAAAAAGTTCTCTAAAAACATCGCTGTCTTGAAAACGGTGTAGCCTGTTAAAACTTAGAGTGGAGTGGTGGGGTACCGGATCATTGATCTTATATCCTAAAAACCAGCGGTAGGCAAGATTAACTTCTATCTCACGCATAAGTTGCCTTTCAGACCTTATCCCGTATAAAAATCCCAGAAAATAAATCTTGAACAATACTACCGGATCTACCGGAGGTCTGCCGTTGTCGTCGCAGTAAAATGGACTGAGCTTGTCTCTGACGAAGCTGAAGTCAATATGCTTTGAGATTTTTCTCAAGAGATGATTTTCCGGAATAAGGTCTTCCAAGATCACCATCTCTATTTCTGACTGTTTTGTTTCTTGTTTTTTAAGCATAATTTCTCCGAAATCAGTTATACAAGAAATATAAGCATAAAACAATCCTAACGCAAGAAAAATATTGTGTATTTTGCATCTATTTCATTATATGTAATGTATGCGTGCGTGTATAATTCAAATGTAAAAAAAAAGTCCCTGATTTCTCAAGAACTTTTTCGACAGTCTGAGGCGGTTTAAAACCGCCTTTTTTTATTTCAGTATGTCAGGATTGCCGTTGATCCTGTCAAGCGCATTCGAGCTGGCGATCTGTTCCGCTTTCTTTTTCGAATTCGCTTTCCCTTCGGCTAATGTTTCTCCCTTCACGATCACGCTTACGGTAAAAGTTTTATCGTGCTCAGGTCCTTCCTCTCTGATTATCTCGTATCTCGGCGGGTCTATTCCGAACGACTGAACAAGCTCCAGAAGCTCTGATTTATAATTTGTATTCTTTTTTTCGGCGATCACCGATCCGCAGTTATCCAGAATTATCCTGTTTATCAATTCGCGGGCTTTTTCTATTCCGCTGTCGGAATAAACCGCGCCGATCACTGATTCCATGCAGTCTTCAAGCAGAGAATCCTTATCTCTTCCGCCGGATCTTTCCTCGAATTCACTCACAAGAATGAATTTACCTAGGCTGATATCTCTCGCTACCCGGCAGAGATTTTCACCCGATACGAGAATAGATCGCATCTTGCTTAAATCGCCCTCGGGTTTATCTTTATAATTAATGAATAAATATTCAGCTACGATAAAACTTAACACAGAGTCGCCGAGGAATTCGAGCCTTTCGTTCGATTCTCCGTTCCCGTTATCCTGGGCAGAATATGATCTGTGGGTCAGAGCGCGGATAAGAAGTTCTTTGTTCTTGAATTTATGACCGAGTATAAATTCAAGCTCCCCGATATTTACGGGGAGCTCAAGAGTATTATTTTTCTTTGAAAAATTTAAAAATGAAAGAAGTTTTCCGAACAAAATTAGCCTTCGAATTTTTTCACAAGTATCGAAGCGTTATGCCCGCCGAATCCGAAAGTATTGCTTATAGCATATCTGACTTTTCTAGTTATAGATTTATTCGGAGTGTAATTCAGATCGCATGCGGGATCGGGGTTGAACTGGTTAATCGTAGGATGCACAGTATCCGTCTGAACGGCTTTGATCGTGCCTATGAGTTCTATCGCTCCGGCAGCTCCAAGAAGATGTCCCGTCATCGACTTAGTGGAATTTACCGCTATATTATAAGCGTGAGCTCCGAAAGCCGCTTTAATACCCATGGTTTCTGCAAGATCTCCCGGAGGAGTGGCGGTGCCGTGGGTATTTATATGATCTATATCTTCCGGCTTTATTCCCGCGTCGCTTATCGCAGAAAGCATAGCTCTTTTTGCGCCGTTGCCTTCAGGATCGGGAGCTACGATGTCTTTCGCGTCGCCCGAGAAACCTATACCGGCGATCTCTCCGTAAATTCTTGCTCCTCTTTTTACCGCGTGCTCATATTCTTCAAGGATCAGCATCCCGGAGCCTTCGCCCATAACAAAACCGTCCCTGTCCCTGTCGAAAGGTCTGCTGGCGGTTTTGGGATCGTCATTTCTTGTTGAAAGCGCTTTCATGTTCGCGAAACCCGCTATCGCAAGGTCGGTAATAACAGCTTCGGCCCCGCCGCATATCGCGAAATCAGCATCTCCGTACTGAATAGTTCTGTAAGCAGTTCCTATCGCGTGGCCGGATGATGCGCAGGCTGAAGTAAGAGAATAGTTCGGGCCTTTAAGATCCCATTTAATTGAAATTCTCCCGGCAGCGATATCGGAGATCATCATCGGAATAAAAAGGGGGCTTACCCTGCGTGTTCCTTTTTCCATCATGATCTTGTAGTTCGCCTGCCATGTCTCCATTCCGCCTATACCTGAAGCAGTAATCACAGCGAATTTGTCCCTGTCCACTGTGTTCAGGTCAAGTCCGGAATCTTTCATCGCGCTCTCTGCAGCAATAAGGGCGTACTGGGTGAACCTGTCCAGTCTTTTAGCCTCGTTCCTCTCGAAATATTTTTCCGGATCGTAATTTTTTATCTCGCCCGCGATCTTCACTGTCAGTTCTGAAGTGTCGAACCGTTCGATCGTACTGATCCCCGATACTCCGTTGAGGAGATTATTATAAAATTCTTCAACTTCTGTTCCGAGTGCCGTGAAGACACCCATTCCGGTAACTACAACCCTTCTTTTCATAATAATCCAACTTTTTTTTGTATTTTTTAATTCGCCAGTATTATTCTATAAAAAATAAGGGAAAATACTTTCCCTTATTCCTTATATTTATTCAATCAGACGTGATTTACTCACCGAGCTGTTTTTTTATGAAATCGATCGCTGAACCAACAGTAGTGATCTTTTCTGCTTCTTCTTCTTCGATCTTTATGTCAAATTCGTCTTCGAATTTCATAACGAGTTCAACAGTAGCGAGCGAATCTGCGCCGAGATCATTTATAAAAGATGCTTCAGGAACTACCGCAGCTTCATCTACACCGAGTTCGTCCATTATGATTTCTTTGACTTTCTGTTCAACTGACATTTCTATCTCCTTTGGTTTTTGTTAATTATCAGTAGACCGGAAATATAAACTTTGAGTTTTTTGAAGTCAAGAAATTTATCCTTTATATTCTACCGGTTAAAAGTATATAGCAAAGATGATATTCAGCATTGATTTTTAAATGCTTATGAATTACTTTTATGCCAAATTTTCGGAGTCAAAGATGAATATTTTAACAAGAACGATCATAATGGCCACGATACTGATGTCCGGTTCTGCAGAGTTTCTGTTATCGGCAGATTTTTCAGTGTCGCACAAACAGAATTCTATAAATGCCGGCGAAATATTATTTATCGTAAATGATTTCAAAACGGAAACAGTTTTTAAAAACGGGCAGTATTTTTCAAGGATCGTTTTTGACGGCAGCTCAGTATTAAATAAAAAAGGTTTCGCGGAGATCCCCAGGATAAGCGCGGCTGTTCAAATCGGAGATAAGAATGACGCGGTTTTATCTGCGGAATACGGGGATTATACAGAATTAAAGCTTGATCATCCGCTCCTGCCTTCCAGAGGCGTAATATACAGAGATCAGGATCCGGACAGAATACCTTACGAAACCGACCCGGCATCAGTAAAAGATGAAATGTATCCTTCATACATTTACGATCATTCCGATCCTTATATATTCAGAGATATAAGGGGCGTTAATGTTTCTGCATACCCTTTCGCATATAATTCAGAAAAGAGAATTCTCAGAGTATATAAAAGCATAAAAATTAATTATTCAGAAAATAAAGGGGCATCATCAAATCCTCTTACAATTAAACCGCAAAACTTAACCCGTACGATGTCGGGCATATACAGATCTCTATTCATTAATTATAAAGAACCGAAATTTGCTCATCAGATCGGGGAAGAGGGCGATATTCTAGTTATCTGCACCCCGAGAGACAGTTCCGTGATCCAGCCTTACATAGACTGGAAAAGACAGCGTGGTTTCAAAGTGACGAAGTCTGTCGTCGCAGCTCTTACGAATGTAAAGTCTTTAATAGCCGGTGCTTACGTCTCGAATCCGGAAATACTTTATGTACAGCTTGTCGGAGACTGGTCGGATATAAAGAGCGATCTCGGAACCGAGCAGAACGCGCCTATGGATCCGATGCTGGGATGCGTTGCCGGGACCGATATATATCCCGAGATCATTATCGGAAGATTTTCCGCCGGTTCGAATTCCGACGTAACTACAATGGTTAATAAAACTATAGCCTACGAAAGAGATCCTGATCTGACCGCAACTTGGTATAAGTACGGTTTGGGAATAGGATCGAACGAAGGAAGCGGGATCGGAGACGATGGAGAGATAGATTATGATCATATCGATATAATAAAGGAAAATAAACTTCTTCCGACTACATATTCGACTGTGAATGAACAGTACGGAACTTCAGCTTCCGCTTCGCAGGTGGCGAATTTCGTCAACTCGGGGCTCGGAATAATCAATTACTGCGGTCACGGTGCCGAAACATTCTGGGTAACAAGTTCCTACAGTTCGACAAATGTTAACAACTCGACAAACGGATTAAAACTTCCGGTCATTTTCTCAGTCGCCTGCGTGAACGGCGCATTCCATTCTGGAACCTGTTTTGCAGAGGCATGGCTCAGAAAATCCGGCGGAGGAGCGGCAGCTACTCTTATGTCGACTATCAATCAGGCATGGGTTCCGCCGATGAAAGGTCAGGACTATATGAACGATATTCTGACAGGCGGATATGATTATTCAGCAAATCCCGGAAACGGAACTAATACTACTAAATCAGATCAGAGGACAACGTTCGGTTCCGTAGCTCTCAACGGATGCGTTCTTATGTTGGCTGAAGGCTACAGCGACAAAGATGCGCAGGAAACTATTCAAACATGGACGGTATTCGGAGATGCGTCGCTTCAAGTCAGAACAGATACTCCGGAGCTAATAGAAAATACGAATAACGCAGTATTTCCGGAAGCTTATTCTACAAGAATATTATCGGGAGGTTCGCCTGTTGCCGGCGCTAGGGTTACGCTTTCACAGAACGGAGTGAATTTTTCTGCAGTTACAGACGCGAACGGTGATGCGACTATTTATCATTCGATCCCGGACGGAGAAGTGATAATCACCGTAACAGGATTCAATCTTGAGACGAAACAGACAGCTGTTAATGTGCATCCGCCGGAAGGACCTTACCTGAAAGTGAACAGCTATTCGTTCAGCTCGGCTTATTACGGAACCGAATCGGTAATGAACCTGAATATAAAGAACATAGGTCTTGAAAGCAGTTCGGGAATTACATTAAAAGCAATTTGCGAAAGCCCATACATTTCTTTTATAAATGACAGCTGCTCGTATTCGGATTTGACGATTCTATCAGACGGTTCATGGTTAAACAATGAAATATCATTCAGCATTGACCCTCTTGTGCCGGATCAGGAAAACATAAAGTTGCATATAGAGATGACCGATACTTATTCGAAAAGATCTTACGGTTCGGATATTTATCTGAGAGCCTGTTCGCCTGTTCTATCTTCATCCCACTCCTTTAATCAGCAGTCAGCTCTTCAGGGGCAGACTCAGCCGGTGATCTTCAGGATAGAGAATAAAGGACACGCGCCTGTTTACGATCTGAACGTTTCAATTGATCAGCTGACCGGATTCGATGTTACAATAACAGATCCGGTGAAAATAGACAGCATTGAGGCAGGGTCATTCTCGGATGTGCAGCTCGAGTGTTATTACAGCGATAATATCCCGAATTCATCTTTTATCAGATATAAAATGACGGCCGTATCCGGTTCGGGACAAAAACTTGAATACGATTATGATGTTGTTGTCGGTCTCACGGACGGATTCGAAAGCGGGGATTTTACAAAGAACGGATGGGCGCTGTCCGGCGATGTGAACTGGATAGCCGACAGTACTGTAGTCTATGAAGGAAGCTATAGTGCGTGTTCAGGGCCGGTCGGGGACGGGCAGAGCTCCGAGCTATCACTAACGCTTACTTTTATTGTAGACGGAAATCTGGCTTTCTATAGAAAAATTTCATCAGAAACCGGCTACGATAAACTTTCATTCTATATCGACGGCAGCCTGATAAAATCATGGAGCGGGAATTCAGACTGGACGAAGGTTGAATACGGGGTTGTTGAAGGAGCGCATGAGTTCAAATGGATCTTTTCAAGAGACGCAAGCATGGGATTCGGAAGCAACTGTGTATGGATCGACAATGTCCTTGCTACCGGAATATCTACAACAGGAATTAACAGCAATGATGATCTGATTCCAGAAACGGCGGTACTTTACCAGAACTATCCGAACCCGTTCAATCCTGTTACCCAGATCAGGTTCGCAATACAGGAAGCCGGAGATGTAAACCTGCGCGTTTACAACGTAAGCGGACAGCTTGTATCCGAGCTTACCAAAGGTACAATGGTTGCGGGAATACATTCTGTCGAATTCGACGGAAGCAGGTTGAATTCGGGAGTGTATTATTATACGCTCGAAACAGATGGTATTTCGGTTACGAAAAAGTTCGTTCTGATGAAATAGTTATTATGGATATATGAAGTATTATTTCAGAACTTCATAAAATCGATTAAAATATATTTTAGTTTATTTCAAATACATATTTTATTTTTTATATTCCATATTGTAGTATGGTTAAAAAGAATTATAAATACCCTGCAGAATTAAAAACCGAAATCTGCGATTACGCGCTGCAGACGAATATAAAAAAAGCTTCGGCAGTATATAATGTCCCGCGGAATTCTATAGGCCGCTGGCTTGAACAATATAGAAAGCACGGAGAAGCAGGTCTAAACAGAAAGAGCTACGGTACTGAGGAACAAAAGATCAGTTCCGGTCTGCTAGCAAAATTAAAAGAATTCAAAGATTCGCATCCTGAAATAACTTTAACACGGCTCCGTGAGAAGTTCAAGCTTAAGTGCAGCATATCATTATTATCTGTAAGGCTGAAAACTGCAAGTGGTCAGATTAAAAGCAATGAAATATCAAAGGAACAACTTGAAACAGAAATCAAAGATCCAGAAAAGCTGTTATCAAAAGGATTGAGTTGTTATTATGCGGCTGATTATCTGGCAGCGTTACAGTATTTTAAAACTGCTCTGGCATTCTGTAAAAGAGATTACGAAAAGAACACCGCATCAGAGATCAATTATTATATCAGCCTTATATACTCAGTGCAATTAAATACTGCAAAAGCGAAGAAGTACCTTGAAATGTCTGCGGCTGTTGTAAAAGAGACTGATGATCCTTTATTACAGTATATGTATTTTAGAGCAATGTACAGCCTAACAGTAATTGAAAAAGATTACACAAAGGCTGAAGAGTATTCCTGCAGCTGTATGAAATCTGCTAATGAAACTCACGACAGAAATGTAATAGGATACTGCATGAATATTATGCAGGTCCACAATTACCTTCGTGGTGATTATGACAGCTATATTAAAAAAATGACCGAAGCAGCAGAATATAATAATACGAACAGTAATGTCAGAGAATACTATAATTCGCTCGAAAACCTTTTTAATGTTTATGTTTATTACAAATATTACGACAGCAGAACAATAGATGATATTTACCGCCGGTTAAAGGATTATTCTGAAAAAACCGGTAATGAAAGCATTAAGTTCAGGCTTGATCATAAAAAAGGCGTGCATTACTTTATGCTCAATGATCTTAAACGTGCCGAACAACTGTTGACACGGTGCCTGAGCGCTTCACTCAAGTACAGCACTAAAGAAACAGAAATGTCGATATATCTTTATTTAGCTCATATAGAGTACAGAAATCGCGAATTATTAAAAGCCGTTAAATGTCTTAATATACTTGTTTCAGATGCAGTGAAAGTTAAAAGCAAATTTTATGAACTTCATGCGCTCATGATGCTTGCGGATATTTTTTTAAGAAGAGGAGACAGAAAAAGATCGTCCGCCTGTCTGAGAAGATCGATCAGACTCGCAGAAGATTTGAAAGACTATTATCATGCCGGAAAAAGCCGCTACCTTTACGCATGTAACTGTCAGACATCAGGCAGGCTGCATATGGCTGAGTATAATTTGAAACGAACAATATTCTATCTCAAAGAACAAAAGAACGACAATTACAGAGATACAGCGGAACTATTAATTGCTTCAGAAACTAAGTTAGATAAATTATATGACGGAACTATTGACAGTTACGAGATATTAGCGAAGATAAATAAACGAAAATCATTGAAAGAAAAATATAATTCTTTGTTTTTTCATCTGTTATTATTATATTATAGCTCAGATAGATAAAATTATTTGAAACAGGCTGGGATATAAGTGGAATGTTAGCACAGGTTATTATTTAAAATAAAAATAGGAGGTACTCTATGAAATACATATTATTTATCCTTACACTCACATTTTCTCTTTTCGCCCAATACGATTGGAGCACACCGATCCAGCTATCAGAAGACGGAAATTATCCTGCAACTACAAATTCAGGCCCGGCGATCACTGTCGATAACAACGGTGTTATATACGCCTTCTGGATAAGATGGATCGAAACTGAAGACCCTTTTGTTTGGCGCGGACATGTCGAATTTCGAAAATCAGCAGACGGCGGATTGTCTTGGACTGAAACAATAAACATTACGCCTGAAAACACCGAAAAATTGTATGATACAAAAGCTGTATGCGATTCACAAAATAATATACATATCGTTTATGTGTCTGAAAGTAACAGAATTTACTACAAAAAATACAACGGAATTGAATGGAGTGATCAGGTTGAAGTTTATTATTGTAATAATGGTTTGAATTTAAAAATAGATTCAAACGACAGGTTATATGCAGTAATGTGGAGTCCTACCCAGACATACTATGGATATCATGAGGCTTCAGATACAAATACGGCTAACTGGACAGTAAAATGTATAAGCGCTTATGAGTGTTTATACATAAAGGATTTTACTTTTGATGCTGATAACAATATTCACGCTGTAGGAGATTATTATATTTACGCTTTGGACGAATACCGGCCTTTTTATATGAAATATGATAGAAGCAGGGAAAGATGGGGCACCATGCATCTCATGGATTATATTGAAGAAGCTTCCTCCGCACAAGCAATTGTTCTTACAAATGATGGTAATTTATTCAGCAGTATCTGCTATGGTACCAATGATTATACGAACAAAAATTTTATTTACACAAAATCATTGTTAGATACCTTGTGGCAAAATGCAGGTTATGTAAATTCTAATATGTCAAGGTCGAAAGAAATGTTAATCAGCTCAGACGATCATCTTCATTTTGTAGAAAATGAATTCAGCATTAATGCTAACATTATATATACGACAAACGTTAGCGGTTCATTTTTAAGGGAAGTTGTTCAGTCGGATACTGCAATTTATAGCTATGGTCCATTCGATGTCGAATTATATAACAATCGTTTTATTTATTCAGTTTACGGTAAGTCAAATACTGAAAATTTTTATAATTATATTTATTTTCAGTCTAGGCAGATAGAAACAGGAATAGATGATCCTGAGTCGACTTTACCAACCGCTGCGACACTCTATCAAAATTATCCTAATCCATTTAACAATGAAACAGAAATAACTTTTTCAATTTCGTCACCATCAGATATTCAATTAAACATTTTCAATATTAAAGGCGAGATAGTAGAAAGTTTGCTTAATAAGAAACTGAACAAAGGTAATCATTCAGTTAACTTTCAGGCTAATGTTCTGAACAGCGGGATTTATTTCTATCAGCTTGTCGTTAACGGGAAGATCGTTCAAACAAAATCTATGCTTTATTTAAAATAGGAAAAGGAGGCACTCTATGAAATACATATTTTTTATCCTTACACTCACATTCTCACTTTTCTCCCAATACGAATGGAGCGAACCGATCCAGCTTTCAGAAGACGGAAATTATCCAGAGACAACAAACTCATTCCCGGCGATCACTATCGACAGCAACGGAGTAATTTATGCCTTCTGGATAAGATGGATCGAAACTGAAGACCCTTTTGTTTGGCGCGGTCATATAGAATTTCGAAAATCAGCAAACGGCGGATTGACATGGACTGAAATAGTAAACATTACGCCTGAAAACACCGAGAAGTTATATTTTACAAAAGCTGTTTGCGATTCACAAAACAATGTACATATCGTTTATGAATCTGAAAGTAATAGAATTTACTACAAAAAATACAACGGAATTGAATGGAGTGATCAGGTTGAAGTGTCCACTTGCAACAATCTGATAAACATGAAGATAGATTTAAACGACAGATTATATGTTTTATTTTGGAGTCCCACCCAGACATATTACGCTTATCATGAGGCTTCAGATACAAATACGGCTGACTGGACGGTATCATGTATAAGCGCTTATGAAAATATGTATATGAAGGATTTTACATTTGATGCTGATAAAAATATACACGCAGTTGGTGAATATTATATTTATGCTTTGGACGAATACCGGCCTTTTTATATGAAATACGACAGAAGCAGGGAAAGATGGGGCACCATGCATCTCATGGATTATATTAATGAATATTCTCAGGCTACAGCCATCGTATTAACAAGTGACGGGATTTTGAAGGCTGTTATTACTTATGGTGACAATTCAGGTTATAACAATAATAATTATTTATATGAATTATCGCAAACTGACAGCCTCTGGCAAAATAAAGGACATATCAATAGTAATACAAGCGTAAATAAACAGATGATATTGGATCGATGGGACAGGTTGCATCTTTTTGAAACCAAACATTATGAATGCTTATTATACACATATACAAAGGATAGTTTATGGGCAGGAGAATCAATTATAGAAACCGATTCTGTGTTTAATTATAGTTCGCCGTATGTTGCCTTCGATCTTGCAGGTAAATTCTATACAGTATACAGAAAAACGCGAATGGAGGATAATTACAACTACATTTACTTTCAATCCAGACAGATCGATTCAGGGATAAATGAACAAGAGATGATATTACCAGCCACTGCAACACTCAATCAGAATTATCCTAATCCTTTTAACAATGAAACAGAAATAACATTCTCTGTGCCTGACAATTCAGAAATTAAACTGAACATATACAATACAAAAGGTGAGTTCGTCGATGAATTGATCAATAAAAAAATCAACAAAGGTCTCCATACTGTAAAGTTTAACACCAGTAATTTTAACACCGGGATTTATTTTTATCAGCTTGTCGTTAACGGGAAGATCGTCCAAACAAAATCTATGCTGTATTTAAAATAAAAAAAGGAGGTACTATTCGATTTAACCCTATACAAGAAAGTAGCCGTGGGCCCGGAAAAGCTACGGCTGCTAATCTTCACAAGTACGGGTGACCGCCTGTACCTCCTTTAGTAATATACGGTTATACAGGTGGTTTCTCAAATGTAAAACATCATAAAAAAGGAGAAACACCATGTTAAAGAAACTCTTTGCGATTATTTTAATCGCAGTCTCAATGTGCCTACTGTCCGCAGAAAAATATGCGGTTCTCGTAACAGGCGCAAAAGCTCCTACACAAAACGATCCGTATGCAGCATTCTGGATGGATACATATCTGATGTGGGAAATGCTGTATTTGAAAGGCTTCGATCCTGCCAATATCTATGTCCTTTATGCTGATGGCACAGATTGCACAAATGGGTATGTCGATCCCGGACGCTATTCAGCTACACATGCCGGTTTCGAAGTAGGATACCCAATTACTGATTACGCTGCGACAAGCAGTAATCTTGAAACTGTAGCTTTGGAGTTAAGAAGAAAGTCAACGGATAATGATTTTCTTTTCGTGTGGACATTCGGGCACGGTACGACTAACGGCAGCGGTTCGTCAAATCTTAATCTGATGGATACAAGCATCTCAGATACAGACTTTGCAACTTTGTTCAACAGCATAAAAGCGAACAAGAAAGTTTACTGGATGGCTCAGTGCTTCGGAGGTGGTTTTAAAGAAGAGCTGACTGGTAACGGTACATTTGATAATGTTATTTTCAGTTCTGCTGCGCAATCATATCAAGAGTCTTATTTTGCGGACAATATGCCCGTTGAAAATAAATCTCAACCTGAGGAATCCGTATTACCGGAATGGATCCCTGATGTTCCTTCAATTGAAATTGACTGGTATGGTATTAGTAATGCACAAGCGCATTGGGAATATAATTTCCATATGTACGCGGCTGCTAATCAGCACAAACAGCATGAGGTTAATAGTGAGTTTTATTATAAAGATTTAACAATTGACAATGTGCATTACGGTACTGTTCCATATTCTTTAGTTGACGGATTTAATGATCCCAGATATTCTTCAAATCCGCCACCTACTGCTGACGGTATTATAACCTTTGACGAAATCATACAGTGGGAAAGGTTTTACGAATCAAGCGAAGGCGAA
>JAKQBN010000060.1 GCA_029559475.1 bacterium | reverse complement strand
GACATTCAGGACGTGGCTAAGGGAATGAGCTATGATGAAAGGATAGGAAGCAAATTTCTGAACGCCGGAATCGGCTACGGCGGATCGTGCTTCCCCAAGGACACGAAAGCGCTCGAATACCTTGCGAAGCAGCACGGATACAAGCTCAGAACAGTAACCGCGGCCATTGACGTGAATAAAGATCAGAAGACCCTTCTTTTTAAAAAAGCCAGCAAGAGGCTGATCACTTTTCATAAGCTGAAAGTCGCTTTTTTAGGTCTCACTTTCAAGCCGGGGACCGACGATCTCAGAGAAGCTCCGTCATTGGATAACATACCTCTGCTTCTCGAACAGGGGGCGGACATTTACGCCTACGATCCTGTAGGTATTGAGAACTTCAAAAGATTGTATCCAGAAGGAAAGAACGGCAAAGGCACAATTCGCTACGTCAGCAGACCTGAAGACGCTCTTAAAGGCGCGAACGTATGTTTCATAATTACCGAATGGGATGAGATAAAAAAGATAAAGCCTTCGGATATTAAGAAGCTCATGCGCACTCCTTTAGTATTTGACGGCAGAAATATTTACACAAAGGATGAAATGCTTAAAGCCGAAGTCGAATATCACTCGGTCGGCAGATAGGATTTAGAAATAAACGGCGTACCCTTTAAATCCGGGATAAAACTTTAATGCCGGAGCGGGTATTTTAATAAAATTCATATAATGCGCGGCCGTATTAAGCCACGGTTTACTCCAAGGCAGAACGAATTTCTCAAAGTCGATATCGAGTGAAATAAAAACCTCGTAATCTCCCGTTTTATCTTCGCTGACTTTATCGGTAATGCTCAGACCCGCAGCGAGCCCCAGCCAGTCGGGTACATGACCGGAAAAGCTTTCAGGCAAAAAGTTATCTAAAGGGGCGGTCAGCCAGTAGGTCTGGCTCGGATAATTCTCGATCGCGTTTTCCAAAGCCCAGTCGTGCTGTGCGTAATACTTGTTCTCCCTAGAATAATATGTGATCTTGAACTTATAATCTTCAAGCGCAGGATAATGGTTCTGCGCGGCTTTATACAACGCTCCCGCCGCGCCCGCGCCGACATCCCAAGGTGAAAATCCCCACTGCGGCGCGTAGGCGTCTTTCATGTCGATCATTAGCTGAACGAAAACGCTCATCCCCACGCTGTATGCGGTCGCGTAATTTTTACGCACGTTCGACCATAAAAGAGAACGGTACAGAAGGTCCTGAGAAACATAACCGCCGAAAAAATGCCCGAACTTGTCCAGATTCTTCGCGTATTTCAGATCCGTTCCGTCGTCAAAATGAAAAGACTGCGATTTCTCCTGCCACCACGCGTTCTTCATCACATAGAACGAACCGGCAGCGCTTGCCGCGGTCGCTCCGACGGAAAAAGAGAGCCGTCCGTAATTAATGGACGTACTGTCGGAAAATGTTTCCGCTGTTAAACAAGTCACGGATATTAGCAGCAGTAACGCTGATGTAAAGATCTTTAACATGGGGTAAAAATAAGTAAATACTTTACTAAAAACAAATAATTATTTATATTTAGCGCTTTGGGGAGAGGAGTGCTGAAATTTTATGAATGATAAAGATAATAAAAGCATTTCGGGCGGCTTTTCCGTTGCGATGTGCGTTTACTACTAAGACGATCCTGACCACTTTAGAGAAGCGGTCGAAAGC
>JAKQBN010000043.1 GCA_029559475.1 bacterium | reverse complement strand
TCTAACGTGAAAAGTCTCGAAAGCAGTTCGCCGACCGTTCCTGCTACATAATACGTATATTCTTCTAGTTCATCAATTGTTGAAAGCTGAACTTTCGGTTCATCAGTTCCGAAGGAATACTTTTTCATCCCTTCTGCCATTTCGATCGTCCATTCCCTTATCATTTTCTGAACGTTTTCAGGAAAAGTGTCTATGCATTCGAACACATTGAAAGAATTCTGAAGAATTATTTTTTCATAAGGTTTGATATCGGAATCATCGGCGATTTTTATAAATATATTCGGATCTTGAGGATAGCCGGCCGGATCTTTAATGCAGGATATTGCAGTATCAAGAGCTTCTTTTTTCATTTCGACAGTAATGTCGTAAGCGTCTTCCAAAGTATCAAGGAGCCGGCAGATAAGGTAGGAATGTCCCACATAGAAATGAAGATCTTCCGGCAGGGCTTTTATCGAAGGATAAAAAGTCCTAGAAACCTCTTTCAGCCAGATATTTCTTTTTTCGGCGAAATCTGTACGGTAAAAGTTCTTGTCAGCCAATTAGTTCTTCATCCACAGATTCATTCAGCAGTTTTACAAACCCGTCAACGTCTTTTACCTTGTTGTTCAGACAGCACTCCTCAACTGTAGCGAATCTGTTCATCTCGCAGATCACGCACCTTAGACTTTTATTTATAAACACCTTTCTTGTTGAAGGGTATTGTCTGAAAATTCCATCAATATTATCATTTTTTTTAATCATATCCATCATCTGCTCCTCCAATATCAAAGTAAAAATCTTGATGCCGTTATAATGGCGGCGGTTTCAGCTCTCAGAACTCTTTTATTCAGCCTGAGAGCCGAAAAGCCGTTTTTGGAAAGCTGATCCTTTTCGTTCTCTGTAAGCCCCCCCTCAGGACCTACAACTGCAAGGATCTTTCCCTTTAACTCGTTTTCTGTCAATTTAATTCCGTTCATATCGGCGTAGAATTTTCTGTCAAATCCTTTCAGCCCGAGCAGTTCTATGAAGCTAATAGTATCAGAAAGAACCACATCGGTGCTGCCGCCGCACTGCTTGAGAGCCGAAATCATAGACGACCTTAAAGAATCGGTCTTCATTTTCGGAAATGCCGTTCTTTCCGAGATAAGCGGAATTAATTCAAATATTCCAATTTCGGTGAGCTTTTCTGCAAGCAGTTTCATCTTTGAGTTCTTGTTAAGAAGCGATACGGCGACAGTAAGCTTAACATCGCCATAATCGCTATCGGTTTTCACTTCTTCGAAAGGCATAACAGCAAGCTTCTTTCTAGTACATTCTTCAACTCTGCATCTGAAGCGACCGCCTTTTCCGTTTATGACCTCTATTATATCACTCTGCCTAATTCTCAGGCTGGCATAAGCGTGTATGACCTCGTTCTGATCCTCTATTTCAAGCATGCTATTCAAAAGAATTTCTTTTCCGTCTGCGTAAAAAGTCTCCAAACTTCCTCCGAACATTCCGAATATATGCTATAATTATAAAGGAATGTTATGATTAATCAAATAAAAAAAATAAAAAATGAGCGTTCAGGCTCATTTTTTAGTGCCTTGGACCGGAGTCGAACCGGAACGGGGTGTGAGCCCCGCTGGATTTTGAGTCCAGTGCGTCTACCAATTCCGCCACCAAGGCAGTTTTTTTCGGTTGGAGAAGATAATTATAATAAAAACTTTTGTCAAGAATGAAAAATCGTGACGTATCTTCTTGTAATTTCAAGATTTAATTCGTAATATTAAAGTCTGTTATTAAGCTGAAAGGTGAGGCTTGAAAAAGATTTTTCTATTAATAATATTCATGATTTCATTGTCTTGCAGCGCCGGTTTTGAAAAATTAGCTGATCATTCTCCCGGTAAGCAGGAAACTAAGCAGGACAGCTCGATCTGGGTGGAAAATCCAGTACCGGATCAATTGTTAACATTAGCAGATACTCTTGCTATAAGTGTGTACGATATATTCAACTGGTCAATTGATACCTTAAATGTTTACAGTTTGTCAAGAAAAGTTACTAGCATATCAGAGATATCTCCGATTCGTTCAGCTAATTTTAACAGCAATGAAGATTCATTAAAAATAATTACAAGTAATAATGTGTATGGTCATGCATATGCAAATATAACTATCGTTACTAATTGCGGAACTGCCTCGGATGAGTTTCTTATAAGAGTCGAAGATCCCGATTATCAATGGATCGCAGGAGGCACCTCGTTTTCTTTTGTTCCGGAAAACTGCATCGGGAGCGGAAATTCACAATGGAAAGCTGCTTATGTTTTCGAATTGGGTAATGATTTCTATGAACTGAATTCTGTAGAATTTGGTTATGCGTGGGATGGCATGGCTGACTGGGAAATAGTAAATTTTGATGAAGTCCCTACAGATTCTTTAATTGGGTCTTTATACGGAACAAAAAGTATGATCGGGGGCTGGAGCGCATTTATTGACGACGATTTTATTTCAACTTTAACCGGATCAATAGCAGTCGTTTTTACTACTACTTCCAATTTCATGTCTATGGATCCGGCGGGAAACAGCGATCACACTTGGATCTATTCTGAATCAGCAGGATGGGAACATCCGGAAGAATATTCACCGGACTATGCAGGTGCGTGGTATATCAAACTTTTCGTAAAAAAGACCGGCGCAGGCGCTACAGGAATTGAAGAAATTATCAGCTCGGTTCGATCTCCCGTTCTGTTGAAAAATTATCCCAACCCGTTCAATTCCTCAACAGTAATTTCATGGGACATGCCTGTAAGCGGAAAAGCGGAGCTATCAGTTTACAATCAGAAAGGACAGCTTGTAAAATGCCTGAATAATTGCTCTCTGAAAAAAGGTGTGCATTCGGTAGTGTTCGAAGCTGACGGCCTTGACTCAGGAATTTATTTTTATCAGCTGAAGATAAACGGGAAAACAGAAAGTACGGCTAAAATGCTGTATTTGAGATAGGAGAAATAATTTATATGAAAATTAAGATCGGAATTGCGGGATGCGGACACTTAGGTAAGCTGCATACTAAGATGAACACTATGCTGCCGGATATATCGGAATTAATAGGCGTTTATGACATTAATCCCGAAGCTGTAAAAGTTTCTTCAGAAATAAACAAATGTAAAGGATTTAATAATTTAGAAGAATTGCTTCCGCTAGTTGACGGGGTCGTTGTAGCAGTTGCTACACAGGCTCATTATGAAGTGGCGAAAAAATGTTTACTTGCCGGGAAACATATATTTATAGAAAAGCCCATAACCGCGACCGTTGAACAGGGGATCGAGCTTGTTAAAATGGCGAAAGAAAAAGGGCTTCTTATTCAGGTCGGTCAGATAGAAAGGTATAATCCGGCATTTTCGCAATTGAAGGATTTCAGCATCGAGCCAAAATTTATAGAAGCGCACCGGCTTGCCCCGTTCAATCCGAGAGGGGCTGATGTTTCAGTCGTTCTTGATTTGATGATCCACGATATTGATCTGATACTGAGCCTGATAAAATCAGATGTGGAAAAAATAGACGCCGCGGGTGTTGCGGTTATAACGAACACAACCGACATCGCCAACGTAAGGATAAAGTTCAAGAACGGCGCGGTCGCGAATCTCACTGCATCAAGAATGAGCCTGAAAAAAATGAGAAAATTCAGAATATTCCAGGAACAGAAGTATTTGTCGCTCGATCTCGACACAGGGATCGCTGATATATTCTATCTTGCGGATAAAGAAACCGCTGTCACCGAAGGAATGGCGGTTGCCGACCTTGATTATGTGAATAAAAAAATAATTTATTCCAAGCGCGAAAAGATCGAAGTGAACGCACTTCTCGAAGAGAACAGGGATTTCGTTGAGGCGATAGCCGGAAGAAAGCCGGTTAAAGTCACCGGCGAAGACGGACTTAAAGCTCTTCAGGTAGCCGACAGTATACTTAATGAAATAGCAAATCAGTTCAAGGGCTTATAATATATGGAATGGTTTTCGATAGATATTGATATCAATGATGAAATTCAGAAGGATCTGCTGACCGAATTCGCTTTCTCAATAGGATGCAAAGGCATTGAGGACCTTGACGAGACCACTTTTGAGGACAAGAGCGGATTAAGGCTTTTTTTTGAAGAGGACGACGATCCGAAGATGATCGTAAATTCATTAAAGCTCTTTTTTGAGGAGAACGGGTTTAAAATACCGGAAATATTTTCCGAGAAGATACCTCAGGCTGACTGGCGCGAGGAATGGAAGAAAACTTATTCGCCTATTGAAGCCGGAAAATTTCTAGTAGTTCCAGCATGGATGGATGTTATGACGGATAAGATTAAAATATTGATCGAGCCGAAAATGGCATTCGGAACCGGAACTCATGAAACGACCAAGCTGATGCTTGAGGAAATCAGCAAGCACGATTTTAAAGGAAAAAAGGTATTTGAGGCGGGATCAGGATCGGGAATACTTTCGATAGCTGCAGTAAAGCTGGGTGCCGAAAGCGTGACAGCCGTCGATATTGACGAAGAAAGCTACGACAACTGCAAGGAGAACGCTCATTTAAATCATGCGGATATGCGTATACATACGAAATTCACAACCGACAGCGATTATGAGTGCGCAGATAAATACGATTTCGTTTTAGCAAATATTAATAGAAGTGTTCTTGAAGAGCTTCTGCCCTCTTTTAATAAAATAGTCAAACCCGGCGGAAGGATCATATTGTCGGGCATTTTAATTGACGAGAACGCGATAATGTATTCCCGGATAAAAGAAGCAGGCGGACTTATAACTGACGGATATTACGAAATGAACGAATGGTGCCTTATCAGGCTTGTAAAAAATTAAAAAATCGTATTTTTTTAATTTAATTGATAAATTAGTATTTCAATATTATATTATATAAGCGGTCTTATTTCTAATATTGCCGTAAAATAATTTTTTGGGTAACACGTTCACACATTTAAAGTGCCATAATGGTAAGGGAGGCGAAATGGACAGGGATAAACTGGCGGTGCTGGCGATAAGCGAGAGCGGATTCATTTTCGACCCCGTGACGGGTCATTCATATACTGCTAATTCCACAGGCTTAAGGATACTTGAGCTTCTTAAAGATGGAAAAGATATGGAAGGAGTAAAATCGGCTATGGCTGACGAGTATGAAGCCGGCGAGGATGAACTTAGCGTAGATATTAACGATTTTATCGAAAACCTTAAAAAATATTTTCTGCTTTAGGCGGCCCCTATGAAAATAACTGTTGCAGTAAGCGGAATAAACACTATCGACAATCCGGGTCCCGGTGCCGGTATCTGCAGAGCGCTGAAAGAAAGCGGGATGGATGTACGGACGATAGGGCTGGCATACGACGCTCTCGAACCCGGGATATATCTTGACCAAATTATAGATAAAAGCTATATAATGCCGTACCCTTCAGGAAGCAGGGAATCGTTCATAGACAGAATAAAGGATATTCATTCAAGAGAATGCATAGATGTCATTATTTCCGCTCTTGACGCCGAACTGCCGATATATATGGATATAGAGCCGGTACTAAAAGATATGGGCATAAAAATGCTGATACCTACAAAAGAAATGTTCAGGCTCAGAGATAAACTAAGGCTGAAAGAACTCGCGGAAAAAATAGGTGTAAAAGCGCCGGAATATCTGAGCTGCACATCTCTGACCGATCTTCACGAAGCGGCGAAAAAACTCGGATTCCCTCTGATGGTGAAAGGACCGTTCTATGAAGCATATAAAGCGAATTCCATAGGAGAGGCAGAGGGATACTTTACAAAGATAGCCGTAGCATGGGGATATCCTATCATAGCTCAAAAATTCATACAGGGCGACGAATATGATGTGATAGGCTGCGGGGACGGCAACGGGAACGACATGGGCGTGTTCGCGATCAGGAAAATGACCATAACCAAGTTGGGCAAAGTATGGAACGCTGTCAGCGTCAGGAACGAAAAGCTGATAAGTGCAACGAAAAAAGTTGTGAAAGGGTTATCATGGCGGGGCGGGTTCGAGTTCGAGGTGCTTCTCGAAGATAAAACTCAGGATATTTATGTTCTTGAGATAAATCCGAGATTCCCTGCATGGGTTTATTTCCCGGCCGGATGCGGAATAAATCTGCCTGCGCGGATGGTTCAGCTTCTTACAGGTCAGGAATACGATACTCATTCGGACTATAAAAGCGGTAAACTTATGATAAGACATACGAACGAACTCGTTAAAGATATATCCGATTTCGAACAGGTAAGCACTTTCGGCGAATCGGCGGAAAAAGGAGAATAAGATGAAGAAAGAATATGTAAAACCTTATATAAAAAAGCAGACCGCCGGAGTGATGAACAAATTCGGCGTAACGTATAATAAAGGGCACAGGGAGGAGATCGAAGGCGTTCCGGTTGCTCAAATAACAGATAAATTCGGATCGCCAGTGTTCGTGTTGAGCGAAAAGATAATAAGAGAAAGATACAGAACGATATATTCATATTTTTCAAGCAAATATCCCAAAGCTAAAATGTCATGGTCGTATAAAACGAACTATCTTGACGCTGTATGTTCCGTTCTTCATCAGGAAGGCGAGACCGCCGAAGTCGTATCGGATTTCGAATATCAGAAAGCTAGAAGGCTCGGAGTTCCGGGCAATAAAATAATATACAACGGTCCGTATAAGCCTCTTGAATCGATCGTAACAGCCTTAAAAGAAGGCGCGATGGTGAATCTGGATAATTTCGACGAGATAATCAAGGCCGAAGAAGCCGCTAAAAGTTTAGGCAAAAAATTCCCTGTCGGCATAAGGGTGACGATGGACACAGGGGTTTATCCGCAGTGGTCCAGATTCGGTTTCGTAATAGAGAACGGCAACGCTTTCAACGCCGTGAAGAGAATACAGCACAGCGATTATCTCCGTCTCGAAGGTATACACTGCCACATCGGTACTTTCATGCTTGAACCGAATGCCTATAAAGAAGCTGTGAAGAAGGTCGTTCAGCTTATGCGTAAGATCGAAAAGGAATTCGAAATATCTGTCTCATATCTTGATTTCGGCGGCGGGTTCCCCTCGAGGAACAAACTTAAAGGAACTTATCTGCCGCCGGAAGTATCGGTACAGCCGGTCGAGAATTTTATCGATGCTGTAGCGGATACTTTAATGGAAGAGCTCGAGCCTAAGGAATATCCGGAAGTTTATCTTGAAACAGGAAGGGCCATAGTTGATGAGGCCGGCTGGCTTATAACGACCGTTGACGCGGTAAAAAGGCTTCCCGACGGGACTAAAAGCTATATAATTGACGCTGGAGTCAACCTTCTTTATACGTCAGCCTGGTACAATTATCATGTGGAAATAGACAGGGAAATACGCGGAGCGTACGAGAACAGCATAATTTACGGCCCTCTCTGCATGAACATCGATGTTGTTGTCGAAAGCGCATTCCTGCCGCCTTTGCCAAAAGGCACAAGGCTGATACTATCTCCGATGGGCGCTTACAACATGACACAGTGGATGCAGTTCATCAGGTACCGTCCCGCCGTAGCCATGATAATGACCGATAGATCTGTCGAACAGATCAGAAGACCGGAAACGCTTCAGGACATAGTAGGGCCGGAGAGTGTGCCTGCGAAACTGAAGAAGTTTAACTTTAAGGAATAGAGGCAGATGAGAACTGAGCAGATAAAAGAATCTGTCAGAATATTTTCTGAAGAGGTAACGTACGCCTATTCAAACCTATTCTTTATCCGCAACAGATTCGTCGGACTTTTACTGTTCGCCGCGACTCTTTTCAATAAAAATATAGCTGTTCTGGGATTATTTTCTCTTTTAACGGCTCTTATTTTCACTAGATTCATTGGAATTAAAAATGACGATCCGGTAAACAGGCTAATCTCCTACAATTCGCTGCTTACGGGATTCGCGGCGGGATTTCTGTTCAAAATTACCGCGCTTTCTGTTCTTTTCGCCTGCGGAATGAGCATATTTACGGTTCTGCTCACATATACTCTCAGTTCAGCCCTATATTTATATTTCAGGCTGCCTGTATTGAACATACCTTTTACAATCTCGGCCATGATAATCTATCTCGCTTCAGGCAAATACAGCAATCTGATAGTCGATTCTTTCTATAAACAGGAATATTTCAATATAGAAGGAATTCCCGCGTTCATTCAGGGGCTTTTAAGAGCTGCCGGCATATTGATTTTCATGCCTTATGATATCATTGGAATAATTCTCCTGACAGCCGTTCTTATTTATTCGCGGATAACTTTCTTTACGGCGGTTCTGTCGTATTATGCAGGAATATATTTCCTCGCGCTATTAAAAGGAAGCGTTCCTCTTGCGTTTTTAGAAGTTTCCTCTTTCAATTTCATTCTGGTCGGCATGAGCCTCGGCGGAATGTTCTTAATACCGTCAAAAAGAACATATCTTCTCACTCTTTCAGCTGTACTTACATCGGTCTTTGTAATAGACGCGGCATCGGCTTTCTGGGTGTCGTTCGGAATACCGGTCTTCACTCTACCTTTTAATTTGACCGTCCTTCTTTACATTTATGTTCTGGGCAGCGTGAAATATGTAATGATGAACAATACGAATCTCGAACAGCCTGAAAGATCATTGGACGATCATCTTAACTATAAGAACAGGTTCGACTGGACTACTCCCGCAATAAACCTGCCTTTTTTTGGAAAATGGACGGTATATCAGTCTTTTGACGGTGATTGGACGCATAAAGGGTTATGGCGTTATGCATATGATTTTGTCATTAAGGAGAATGGAAAGACATTTAAAAATGAAGGAAAGGATAAACAGGATTATTTATGTTACGGAAAACCTGTCGTGTCTCCAGTTGACGGTACTGTAATAGAAGTTTACGATGAGGCTGAAGATAATGAGATTGGCGAAGTTGATAAGATCAATAACTGGGGGAATTATATAATAATTTATTTCTATCCCGGATATTATGTTGAATTATCGCACTTAAAAAAAGATTCGGCCAAGGTTAAAAAGAACGATCAGGTATCAAAAGGACAATTACTGGCGGAATGCGGAAACTCAGGATATTCTCCCGAGCCTCATCTTCATGTTCAGGTTCAGTATTCCCATCTGATAGGTTCGGCGGGAATGGAGTTTGTCTTTAATAGTTTTAAAGTGAACGATCTTAACCTTGATCCGAGATATTTAAAGAAAGGCGATGAAGTCACCGCTCTCGCTCCATCCAAAACGCTGACAAGAATAATGCAGTTCATTCTCGACGATGAATTCAAATTCAGTGTTTTTGAAGATGATATTAGAACCGGCGAACTTATTTGCGAAGTTAAAATGGAAACAGACGGAACATACTATTTTTCTGATGGGAAAAACAACAGGCTATATTTCGGAAATGACAAAGACAGATTCGTCTTTTTTAAGTACGACGGGGATCAGCGTTCGCCATTAAGATATCTTTTTATATCTCTCCCTTCGTTACCGCTTTCAGATGACGAGCTGATCGAATGGAACGAGTATATCCCTGAAAATGTCTGGAAAAGGTCTTTTATCCCTACTGTTATAAAATCCTTTAACCACAAATTCAACAAAATGTGCGGTTTCTATACAAAAAAAGACAGGAGCATAATATCAGGTAAAATTGTACTTAAAGGTAAAGTTTTATGTGAGACAACAGCCGAGTTGTGCGACAAAAAGGGATTTAGGAAAATTACGATCAGGGAAGGTAATAAATTAATTAGATTAGAGAAAATATGAGATTAAGAACATTAGTTATAATTCTGAGCTTTTTAAGCGCTGTTTACGGAATGAGCGAAGCTGACTCTCTCTTGTTAAAAGGAGATGAATATTATTTTAAAGGCGATCTGGAAACTGCGCTTGATCTTTATTTTCAGGCCGAGAGCATAGATCCTTCTAATCTAGGCGCGAAAGAAGGGATTTACAACGCGAGCATAAATTCAGGCGGAATAAAAACAGCTAATAATTATGCGTATAAATTACTCAAGATCAGAAATTCGCAGATGAATCAGGACAGAGTTATTTACTCAGACGCACTGCTTGGAAAAACATCAGGCGCGGAAAAATTTCTGAAAAGTGAAAAGGATTTTTTCAGAAAAAGGGCCATATACAGCATGGCCGGATCAGGTCTTGTTCAGACAGGATATTATATGAAAACGGCAGAATGGTATAAAAAAGCTCTCGATGCCGGGTTTAAAAGTGATGAGTTTAAAAATGCGTACAGAAGAAGTTCTGAGTTAATTTATGACGATAAAAAATATCTGGACATCATTTTCTCTTTGTATGATTACACAGGAAACGATCTTCTGGAAAGCGGATATAATTTCAATCTGAATTACAATTTCGGGCCGCGTCAGCACAAATTCAATTTAAATCTCGACATGCAGGGAACATCGGTCAATAAAGATCTAAACGAAAGTCTCGGGTTTCTATTCTACGAAGACATAAATCAGTATGAGGTATTCGGGCAGTACAATTATTATATGTCCGGAAAAACTTCATTTTATACAGGTATAAAAACCGGCTGGCTGATAAACGACTATATCCAAAATGTATTTTCGGCCTCGGCAGGCTGCAGATTCAGCATGACCGACTATTTCAGGGCGAACACATTTTTCAATGTTTCCGGGCTTACCTATAATACTTATACTTTCAATACGCTGGTAAAACAGGGCGGCGGATACTCAGGGAGAAGCGATTACACGAAACATCAAAGTACAATGACCTCTCTTCAATTTACTATTGACGGAGCTTTCACATTCAGAGGAATTTACTTAGGCGGAGTTGCCAATATTGTGCAGGAACCGGGATCGGGTTACGCCGAAGATATGGAAATCTCGGACAGGGATACACTTCTTACAACGATATCGGAAAATATAGCTTCAGGAGATGTAAGGCTTCTTTACGGAATCACTGCAGGCTATAATAAGGGGGAATATGATGTTTTTTCGAGTTTTACAACCGGCGACATGTTTCTTGTGAATACGGGTGAAGGGAGGTATCTTAATACGAATGATTCCAAACTTAAATCCAATATACTCGGAGGTGTAATATTCAAGAAGTTGTTCGGAGACTGGATACTCGGCTACACTTTTTCATACTCTGATTTTGATGATTACAAAATAATGACTAACTCAATAATAGCAAATTACAGATGGAGATGAGCGAAATGAAAAAAGCAGTATTAGTAATTATCATCGGCCTGATCTTTGGGCTATATGCAGAAATGACGCAGAAGGAACTTGAAGATGCTTACGACTCCTCATTCAAATACGAAGCATCTCAGAAATACGATAAAGCGATATCGGCACTTAGCGGAGTGATAAAGAACTATCCTTCAGGATATACCGTAAACTACAGACTTGGCTGGCTATATTATCTACAGGGAAATTTTGCGAACGGAATGAAGCATCTTGAGAATGCCCTTGCTCAGTTCCCGTATTCTGTTGAAGTAATGAACACGATAAATCTTATATATGCGTCGCAGCTCGAATGGGAGAAAGTCGAAGTTCAGTCCGGCAGGATAATGAAGATAGATTATTATAATTATTACGCGAACTACTGGTATTCAGTAGCTCTTTTCAGGCAGAAAAAATATGATCAGGCTGTCAAAGCGGCAGAAAAAATGCTGGCTGTTTTTCCGTCGAACATCGAATTTTTAAACATTCTCGCAGAAAGTAAATTTTTAAAAGGCGATAAAGAAGAGGCTTTAAAGATCTTTGCGGGAGTGATAATACTTCAGAAAGACAATGAGACCGCTAAATATTATCTCGGAAGATAATACAAAAAACTACAGTGTCAAAATCAACTTGTTTTTTGTAATTTGTTTTATTATTTTGGTCTGCTTTTAAAACAGTATAAAATTATCTATTACATAATGGAGCCGAAATGACTGCACAAGAGATCAAAAACAGAGGTTGGACTGTAGCCGGAGCCGGGCTTTTTATCAATCTTGCGCTGGGTATTCTATATACCTGGAGCGTCTTCAAAGAAAGTATTAAAAAATCTATCGAGACAGGCGGAGAGAACGCATTTACTTGGGACATTGCATCTCTAAATGATCCTTATGCTGTTTGCACGCTGACTTTCGCACTATCGATGATCGCCGCAGGAAAACTTCAGGATAAAAAAGGTCCGCTGTTAACAGCATTGATAGGCGGCGTCTTTGTCGGTATAGGTTTTATTCTCGTATCTTTTACTACAAGTTATGCAATGTGGGTAATAGGGTTCGGACTGCTTGCTGGTACAGGCATAGGGTTCGGATATTCCGCCGCAACACCGCCGGCTTTAAAATGGTTTCATTCATCTAAAACAGGAATGGTATCAGGCATTGTTGTATCGGGTTTCGGATTAGCTCCCGTTTATATCGCGCCGCTGGCGACATATCTTGTAAACAACTATGGTCTTCAAAGAACTATGCTCGTATTCGGTATAGCATTCATTATCATTGTATGCGGAGCTGCAATGCTTTTGAAAAATCCCCCTCAGGGTTATGTTCCTGCGCAGGGAAATGTTCAAGCCTCATCGAATAAGAACGCTAATACTACAGAAAATCACGGACCTGGCTATATGCTGAAAACGCCCGTTTTCTACCTGATGTGGATCACTTTCTTCATAAGCTCGGGGGCGGGTCTTATGGTAATTGCCAACATATCGGGACTGGCAAAGAAAAGCATGGGAGAAGCTGCATTTGTAGCAGTTGCGATAATGGCCATAGGCAATGCTTCGGGCAGAATAATCGCCGGGCTTGTTTCAGACAAGATAGGCAGAATACTTACCCTTTCTATAATAATTCTTTTTCAGGCCATTCTGATGTTCATGGCGATAAAAATTGTAAGCGGTGATTCTTCGCCTCTGGTAATCGTGCTGCTCGCAACTTTCATCGGATTCAATTACGGTACTAATCTATCCCTGTTTCCGACACTTACGAAAGGGTACTGGGGACTCAAGAATTTCGGTATGAACTACGGTATATTAATGTCTGCATGGGGACTGGGAGGTCTGGTTTTCAGCAGCATTTCACAGCGGCTTGCAAGTTCCGGCAACAGCAATTTGTCGTTTATAATTGCAGGTGCATCTCTTCTTATTACTCTTGTTTTTACATTCATTCTCAACAGGATTAAACACAAAGCTGAATGAAGAATATGACAGGAAAAATTTACCCCCGAAAGGGGGTTTTTTATTTGTGTAATTTAAAACAGATTTTATTTGATTTAATCAGAATAATATTATAAATTATTAATCTTGTTTATTAATTATGGAGCCGATCATGAGTAAGAAAACCGATGATATGCTTAAAAAGTATCTGAAAGAGACTCAGTTTGTCCATTTGGCGACTTATGACGGCGAATTTCCCAGGGTCAGGCCTGTTACTTTGATCTGGTTGGATGAGGAAATGTTCTTTTCTACCGGAACAGAGGATAACAAGGTCTGTCAGCTGAAAAAAAACAAGAATATAGAACTGTGCTATGATCTGAAAGATGAAAAAAATGCCGGCTATCTGAGAATTTCTGGAAGCATCACTTTCGTCAGATCAAAAGCTGTCAGAAAAAATGTTTTTGAAAAGATAAGCTTCATAAGGATGTTCTTCAAAACTCCCGAAGACAAAGGATTCTGTCTTCTGAAACTCAAACCGGCACAGATCGAATTTATTAAGCCGGGCGACCATTTGGCTACGAAATTTAAAGTTTAAAAGACAATCAGAATTAAAAAATAAAATTGGAGGAATGTACATGGCAAACATAGATTCCTACGAAGAAAGAATCAAAGATTTCAGCTGGGAAATTGCTGAGAAAGAGCTTGATTATAAACCCGGTAACGTGATCAATATCGGATGGTACTGCACCGACAGGATCTGTCAGATGGGTAAAGCGGACAAAACAGCTCTAATCTGGGAAGGATATTCGGGCGAAGAAAAAAAATATACTTTCGATGACATAAGAAAAGCTACTAACACAATAGGACATTACCTGAGAAACCTCGGAGTTAAAGAGGAGGACAGGGTATGTCTTTTTATGGACAAAATACCTGAACTCTATCTCGGTTTTCTGGGCGTTCTGAAGATAGGAGCAATTGCTCAGCCGCTGTTCTCAGCGTTCGGTGACGAAAGCCTTTTCGTAAGGCTCGACAGCGCTCAGACAAAGGCAATAATCACCCAGAGAAAGCATGTGGGTAAGGTAAGAAAACTTCTCGACAGGATGCCTTCTCTCGAGCATATAATTATTGTCGACCACGACGGGCTTAAACCTTTAAAAGAAAGAGAAAAAGCCTTCGATCTCGAAAAAGCTGAAAAGATAGACAAATTCGATATATTCCCGACAAAAGCAGAATCGCCTTCAGTTCTGCATTATACTTCGGGAACCACCGGTCTGCCCAAAGGCGTAAAACATGTTCACTATTCCATAATGTCGCAGTATCTTACTGCAAAGTGGGTTCTCGACATTCAGGACAGCGATATTTACTGGTGTACCGCCGATCCCGGATGGGTTACGGGAACTTCTTACGGCATCATAGGAGCTTGGGCGAACGGAGCTACACAGTGCGTGCTCGATGCGGGTTTCTCAGCGGAGAACTGGTATAAGTTCATTGAAAAGCATAAGATCTCAATGTGGTATTCCGCGCCGACAGCGATCAGATCATTAATGAAGGCGGGAGCTGAATTGGTCAAACAGTTCGACCTCAGCAGTCTCAGACATCTTGCAAGTGTCGGCGAACCCCTTAATGCCGAGGCTGTAATCTGGTCAGAAAAAGTATTCGGGCTTCCTTTCTATGACACTTACTGGCAGACGGAGACAGGATCGATGATGATCTGCAATTACCCCGGAATGAAAATAAAGCCGGGTTCAATGGGAAAACCGTTTCCGGGAATAACTGCCGCAGTTCTTGACGAAAAAACATTTGAACCGATAACAGAACCCAATAAACCCGGTCTGATCGGATTCAGACCCGGATGGCCGTCGATGATGAGGACTTACTGGAACAACGAGGAAACTTATAAAAAGAAATTTTCCAACGGCTGGTATTTGCCCGGCGATAAATCAACGATCGATAAAGACGGCTACTATTGGTTCGTAGGCAGGGATGACGATGTCATCAACACAGCCGGTCACCTCGTCAGCCCGTTCGAAGTCGAATCGGCGCTTCTTGAGCATCCTGCAGTAGCAGAATCCGCAGTTGTTTCCAAACCGGATGAAGTGAATATGGAGGTCGTGAAGGCCTTCGTTACATTAAAACCCGGTTACGAACCGAACGATGATCTTGAGCTTGAGATCATGAACTTCATCAGAAAAAAACTGTCGCCTTTAGCAATGCCTCAGGAGATAGAGTATCTCGACAAACTGCCCAAAACCAGGAGCGGCAAGATAATGAGAAGAATGCTCAGGGCTCAGGAATGGGGTCAGGACATCGGCGATACATCAACACTTGAAGATGATTAAAAACAATTATTAATAAAAAAGTTAAAAACAGGAGAATCAAAATGGCAGAAATGAAAGACATCGTACTTCAGTACGTGATCAACGAATATCTAGAAGACGAGGATGAAGTTCTAACTTATGACACACCTCTGATATCAGGCGGGATCGTGGACTCTTTCTCAATGGTTTCTTTAAAAAGATTTCTTGAGAATAAATATAAGATCTCAATTCCGGACGACAAAGCAACTCCGGAAGCTTTCGATACGGTGAATAAGATATGTGATCTCGTAAACGGGTATTTAAAATAAGGAGATAGTATATGGCTTACAGCGATAAAGTACGCGGTATATATACCGGAACGCTTAATGAGATTAGAGAAAAAGGGATCTTCAAGCAGGAAAGGTTCATCCACTCATCACAGGCGGCTGATATTGAAGTTGAATTTCCGACAGGCTCGGAACTAAAAAAAGTGATCAATATGTGCGCCAATAACTATCTCGGACTTTCGAGTCATCCTGATGTTATTAAAGCCGCGCATGCCGGTCTTGATTCTAGGGGATACGGAATGTCATCGGTCCGGTTCATATGCGGAACTCAGGATATTCATAAAGAACTGGAAGCGAAAGTGACTAAGTTCTTAGGAACAGAAGACACGATCCTGTTTCCGTCCTGCATGGATGCGAACGCAGGTGTTTTCGAAGCGATATTAACCGGCGAAGATGTGATGATATCCGACAGGCTTGTTCACGCTTCAATTATTGACGGAATGAGACTTTGCGCCGCACTGCATGATACGTTCAAGCATTCAGATATGGCTCACCTCGAAGAAAAACTTCAGCTCCACGCAGACAAAAGACTGAAAGTAGTTATCACTGACGGTGTTTTCTCCATGGACGGAGATACCGCGAAACTTGACGAAATGGTGGCATTATGCGAAAAATACGATGCAATGCTTTTCGTAGATGAATCGCACTCTTCAGGTTTCATAGGAAAGACAGGAAGAGGTACTCACGAAAAATGCGGAGTTGTAGGTAAAATAGATATAATCACAACTACTTTCGGAAAAGCGCTCGGCGGAGCATCGGGCGGATGCGTATCGGGAAGAAAAGAGCTTGTAGAAATGTGCCGACAGAAAGCGAGACCGTATCTTTTCTCGAACACGATCGCTCCGGTCGTTGTCTCAGGAGTGAATACAGTACTCGACATTCTTTCAAAAAGTACGGAAAGAAGAGATAAACTTGAAAGAAACACCCAATTCTGGAGAAAAGGCCTTACGGATGCCGGATTCGTTCTGAAAGATGGAGATACTCCCATTGTTCCGGTTATGCTTTTCAATGCTAAACTCTCTCAGGATTTCTCTAAAGCGCTTTACGAAGAAGGCGTTTATGCCATCGGATTCTTCTTCCCCGTAGTTCCGCAGGGACAGGCGAGGATAAGAACCCAGGTCTCGGCAGGTCACGAGATCCATCATCTAGAAAAAGCGCTTGAAGCCTTTAAAAAGGTCGGCAAGAAATTCGATATCCTTGGAAAAACCAAGCAGGAGATAATAGCGATGTACGGTCAGTAACAAAAAGACCGAAAGGATTAAATAAGCATAAGGAAGTATATGTCTTTTGAGAAAGATATTAAGAATTATTACATTCAGCAGCTTTCATTTATAAGAGAGCAAAACCTTTTTAAGCAGGAAAAACAGATCCATTCTCCTCAATTCGCAAGTATTAATGCGGAATATCCTAAAGGAGTAAGGACGGACGGCATAATTAACATATGCTCAAACAATTATCTCGGAATGTCTGATCATCCCGAGGTAATAAAAGCGGCCAAGGAAACTCTCGATTCGAGAGGTTACGGAATGTCTTCCGTGCGATTTATATGCGGAACGCAGGACATACATATAGATCTGGAAAATAAAATGTCGCTTTTCTTAGGAATGGATGACACTATTCTTTTTTCATCTGCCTTCGATGCGAATCTGGGAATATTCGAGGCCCTTCTTGATGAGGAATGCGCGATATTTACCGATTCGCTTAATCACGCATCGATAATTGACGGCACGAGGCTTTGTAAGGCTAAGAAGTTCAGGTACGCCAATAATGACATGGACGATCTTCAGCTAAAACTTGAAGAGGAGAAGGATCATAAGATAAAACTGATCGTTACCGACGGTGTATTCTCCATGGACGGTATCGTGGCCCAGGTAGATAAAATCTGCGAACTCGCGAAAATGTACAAAGCTCTAGTTATGGTAGATGATTCGCACGCTACAGGGTTTATAGGCAAAAACGGAAGAGGTACTCACGAACTTCATAATGTGATGGGCGAAGTTGATATAATCAGCACAACTTTCGGAAAAGCTCTCGGAGGAGCTTCGGGCGGGTGCATTTCAGGCAGGCAGGAGCTTATAGACATACTCAGGCAGAAAGCAAGGCCGTATTTATTTTCGAACTCGATATCTCCCGTAGTGGTAGGGGGTGTTCTTAAAGTTATGAACATGATAATGGAATCCACCGAAAGAAGAGATAAACTGGAACTGAACACTCAGTTCTGGAAAAACGGTCTCAAAGAAGCAGGATTTATATTAACTAATACTGAAAGTCCGATTATACCCGTAATGCTTTTTAACGCAAAACTGGCTCAGGACTTTTCTCTCGATCTGTATGCTGAGGGTGTTTACGCTATAGGGTTTTTCTATCCTGTCGTTCCGAAGGGAAAAGCTAGAATAAGAACCCAGATGTCAGCCGCTCACGAGACAGAACATCTTGAAAAAGCTCTTGATGCGTTCAGAAAAGTAGGGAAAAAGTACGACATTCTCGGAAGAACCAGAGAAGAAATTATAGAAATGTACCCGATATCGATATCCTTATAAGAAAAATAAGCGGGTCATAATGCAGCCGGGACATAAAATAAACGACAGATACGAGATAATGAGGCTTCTTGGTGAAGGAGGCATGGGTAACGTATATCTCGTAAAAGATTATGTCGAGAACCGCGTCGTCGCCCTAAAACTTATCAAGGATAAATTCTTTTCGAACAAGGCGATCGACAGGTTCAAAAACGAATTCAAGCTCGTCAGCCAGCTGAAGCACCCGAATATTATAAGCGTTTACGATCTGGATGTCTATAAAGAGACAGATACTTATTTTTTCACGATGGAATTCGTTGAAGGTATGAATCTTACTACGGCTTTTCCTGAACTGTCATACAAGGAAAAGCTGGAAATTCTCCTTCAGATAGCAAGAGGCTTAAACTATATTCATAACAGGCATATAATCCATTTCGACATCAAAACAGATAATATATTTCTCATAAAAGAGAAGAATTCATACAAAGCCAAGATAATGGACTTCGGACTTGCGAACTTCGCGGAGGATTTTGCCGGAAAAGTAAGGGGAACTCTCGTCTATATTGCTCCCGAAGTGCTTTTAAAAAAGGACATTGATTACAGGGTGGATCTTTACTCGCTGGGAATGGTAATCTACTATATATTTTCCAATAAGCTTCCCTTTGACGAATGCAAATCCGTAAAAGAAATAGTCCAGAAAAAACTTGAAGAGTCTTTCAGGAACGAGCCGGCTTTCAAATCCATACAGGATAATTTTGTAAGGAACCTTATTAAAGATCTGTGCGGAGCCAACAAGGAAGAAAGGATCCATTCCGCGCAGCAGCTGATACTTTATCTGGAAACAGCTCTTGAGATGAATATCAGAGATGAAGAAGAGAGGATCGAGACGATCTTCAACAACGATTACTACGACAAGAATAATTTTCTGTCTGAACTTCAGGACGAATACCTCAATTTCTGTCTTAGAACAGAGAAACGAACAGGCATGCTGAGTTCGGTGATTTCGGAGAACGGCAACGGTAAAACGCAGCTTCTCGACGCTTTCAACATAAAAGCCCAGCTTAACAGAATCCCGTCGCTGTATATAACAGTCGAAAAGGAAGACAGCGTAGTTAATATCTTCTTCAGAAAGCTTATGTTCGGTCTTATCGGATTTCTTGAAAAAAACGACAGCAGCAGCAGTATTTTTATGAAAGCAAACGAGCTTATCGACTCTGAGGGAAATTTCCTCCAAGATAAAGATATAATATTCAAATTAAGATTAATCCTGAAAGAAATATTTGACAATCTTTCCGTAAAGCAGTCTCTTCTGCTTATTATAGACGACATAACCAATCTGAATGACGCAGGGAAGGAACTTATGTCATATATACTCAATCTTGCGGTTACGTCGCCGATATTTCTCCTTCTTTCAGTTGATCTTGACATTGTAGAATCAAGCGGCTGCAATTTAAAAGAGTATGAAAATATCTATTACATAATTCCTCCGAAAAGATATTATATTGAAAATCTGAAGCAGAACGAGATCAGAAAATATACGGCTTTTCTTCTCAGGACACCGGTCGAGAATATTGACGAAAAGATAATACCTTACGTCATGAAAGAGAGCAACGGAAATATGTTTTTGATAAAGAGCTATCTTGAATTTCTCATCAGCCATAAGTATTTTAACCTTAAAGAAGGAAAATACGAATTCGAATACCCCGAAAAGGTCAGCTATCACTCGAAGATCGTCGATATATACCAGGCAAGGTTCGCAAATCTTAACCTTAACGAAAAATTCATTTTTCTGTTCATAGCGGGGAAATTCGATGAGGGCGCGAATTATGATAAGATCAGGCATATTTTCAATATCGATGACCTGAACGGAATAATGGTCAAGCTTCAGAGAATGAGTCTTATCGATTTCAGAATAAAGCGCGGCGACAAGTACTATTTCATCAAGAACGAAAATTTTACCAAGGTTATTAAAACCGTGTCAAAAGAAGACAGGCAGAAGTTCTATGATAAACTTACTGAATATTACGGCGGTAAAAAGAAAAGAAGCCTGATAACATACACTTATTGCCTGATAAAATCATCCGCGGACGGAAAAACCAAGAAGAAACAACTTAAGGAAACTATTGATTACTGCAAAGACCACAACCTTAACGTCGACAGAAAGAATTTTCTTATTTTCTATTATAAAAGTTTTAATCTTACATCAAAAACAAGAGCTTCAATACTTCAGGATCTGTATCTGCTTCTGATATCGATGGGCAGCTTTGATGAAGCATATATTTACTACGATGAGCTGCTGAAGAAAATGAAACTTTCTGAAGATTCAGCTGAATATGCGAATATCATATCCGACAGCGTCTGTTTCAGCAGGACGCAGATTTCTCTGCACAAGAAATCCGACTATCTGAAAACAGCCTGTTCTGTTTTTGCAGATATCAGGGATTTTAAGGGGTATCAGAGTATTCTTTTTAAAAGGCTGACATTCCTGATCAGGACAGGGAGGATAAAAATATGCGGAGAAGTAATAGATAACGAGTTGTCGAAATATAAAGATGTTCTGGACGAAGATACAAAAACCACGCTTTTAAACATCAGATCTTATTTTGAAAGATCTGCGCTTATACAGAAATCCGAGCTGTATTTAAAACTGATCCACATCTATAAATATCTCGAGGCCGATTTCGTATATCCCGAAGAAACACTGGACATGTCGCTCGTTCTGATATTCGATCAGCTTGTATCAAGAAAGTTCGAGACAGCTGTAAAACTCTGCGAGTCGTATCTGCTGACACCTATCCATTGTCTAAATAAGGTCGAGGAGCTGACACTCAATTACCTTTACGCCAATTTAATGTCAAGATTAAGGAGGCTGAAAAAGGCTTTCGAGATATATTCCAGAATAGAGCAGATATCCATCAAAAAGACCGTGGGTAACAACCTGATAACCGTAATTACCGATAAGGTCGATCTGATGACCAACATGCGTAAAACAGCGGTCAAAGTGGACGTTGAATTCGAGAAAGCGATCACTCTGGGAAAAAGGTTCAAAGATTATCTGGGACTTTTCAGAATATACACGAAATATATTTATTTTCTTATAGGTACCGGCAGATGGCGCGATGTGGAGATAAACATACGCTTCGCAATGAATCTTGTAGGAAAAGTCACGAATAAAGATGAGATCAAAAGATTTCTTGTAAATCTTGCATACTATCACTACATAATAAAGGATCCGGAAGGGTATTCTATATTTACAAAAAACATATTGAGAAGCATTCCCGAACTTGAGAATTCCGAATCTTTCAAAGTGTTTCTGGGACATACCGAACTTCTTTTCTCAATGTATTCGAAAGAAAATACCGAAAAGATCTATGAGCAGATCCCGGAAGTGTCGTCAAGGATCTTAAGGATGCTTCTTTTAATAAAATACATAAACAATTCTCTTAATAATTCCGACGGCGAGTCATTTGCAAAAGTAAAAAATTACATTACGGAAATGAGGACGGTATTTACAGACATACCTTTCATTTCCGATTATTTCGGAGTGGCGGAAAATCTTCTGAACGAAGATTACGTAAACTCATTAAAGATCACTGTTGAGCTTGGAAAGGAAAATTTTTCGAAAGGCTATAGTTTCGACAGTTACTTCGCGATCCTAACATCATATTTCTATTTCAAGAACAGGTCTCTTTACAGGAATTCAGAATTTTTCGAAGAGAAGCTCAAGATCCTGTCATCCAGGCTTGCTGCCGAAATGCCTCTTGAAAAAAGAGAAAGTTTCCAGGATAAATACTGGGTTATTTAAAATCGGGAGAAGTATTTATGGACAAACTTAGAAAAAAACTGATCAAATACAATCTTGACAGCATAATATATGAATCCGGGCAGTACCATTATTTCAACAATCAGAAGACTTTTATCTGCGACGAATCTTTAGGCTGGAGACCGAGAGTAGATGTGTATAAGATCAGGGAAGAGCTTTTCATAATAGTCGATATGCCTTATGTCAACACGGAAAACCTCGATATTGTTATCAATGAGGATTATATAGTTATAAAAGGTGTAAGAGATCAGTTAGGTACAGATAAAAAGAGGCATTATTATAAAATGGAGATAGATTTCGGACCTTTCGAAAGAGTAATAAATCTTCCGGAAAAAATAATCGTAGAGTCCATAAAACAATGCTACAAAAAAGGATTTTTGATCATAACAGCTAAAATATCAGAAAATTGACGGAGGTGCTATGCCTAAAATAAAAAGTACTCAGAATAAAAAAGCTTTCAATATACCGGACAGACTTCCAATACTGCCTTTGATGAACATGGTGGTTTTTCCTAACGTTATTATGCCTCTTGTTGTTAACGACGAAGCGCTTTTAAGGCTGATAAACGACAGCATCAGCAGTACTAAGATAGTAGGAATATTCGCAAATAAACAGGACGAAGAAGGAGGCTATAAAAACAACGAAATATACAGCGTAGGTACTGCAGTCATAATACTAAGAATGTTCAGAGGAGACAGGGACAATACCGCAAGGCTTCTTGTTCAGGGACTGGGCAGGATCGAGCTTAAAAAGATAGAAAAGGAAGAGCCTTATCTCATAGGAAGAGTCGAGCAGCTTAGAGAGAAAAAAACACAAAGCCTTAAACTAACTGCGCTTTTAAGATCGGTCACGGAGACTTTTACCGAGATCATAAATCTTTCACCGAATATTCCTGATGAGCTAAGGATAGCCTTAAATACAATTAAAACACCGTCAAAAGTAGCGGATTTTATTGCTTCGAACCTTAATCTGACCATCGATAAAAGGCAGAAGATACTTGAGGAAACTGACATAGAAGAAAGACTTATACTGCTATCATCATATCTTAACAAAGAACTTAAACTTTTAAAACTGACATCAAAAATTCAGGAAGATGTTGACGAAGAACTCGAAAAGGATCAGAAAGACTATTATCTGAGAGAACAGCTCCGTGCAATAAAAAAGGAGCTGGGCGAGACTGAAGACGAAAGCCAAGAGCTGGAAGAGCTTCAGATGAAGCTTTCAAAGAAAAAGCTTCCCGAACAAGCTCATACAGCCGCTAAAAGAGAACTTAAAAGACTTAACAGAATGTCTTCAGCATCAAGCGAATACACTGTTGCGAGAACATATATCGACTGGCTGCTCGATCTTCCATGGAACGAAGAAATTAATGAGGAGATAGATATCGAAAAAGCCAGACTCATTCTTGACGAAGATCATTACGGTTTAAAAGATATAAAAGAGAGGATCCTTGAGTACATGGCGGTAAGAAAGCTTAAAGACGATACAAAGGGAAGCATTCTCTGTCTTGTGGGACCTCCGGGAACGGGAAAAACATCTATCGGTAAATCTATCGCCCGTTCGATGGGCAGAAAATTCGTAAGAGCTTCTCTGGGCGGAGTAAGAGATGAAGCTGAAATAAGAGGACACAGAAGAACATATATCGGGTCAATGCCCGGAATAATTATTAAGCAGTTAAGGCAGGTAGGTGTAAGAAATCCCGTAATGATGCTCGATGAAATAGATAAGCTTTCAAGCAGTAATCAGGGAGATCCCTCCGCAGCGCTTCTTGAAGCTCTCGATCCGGAGCAGAACTCGAATTTTGTGGATCATTATCTTGATGTCCCATTCGATCTGTCCAAGATAATGTTCATAATGACTGCGAATTACCCGGAGTATATACCCGAACCTTTGCTTGACAGGATGGAAGTTATAGAATTTCCAAGCTATATAATTCAGGAAAAGGTAGCTATTGCCAAGAACTATATAACCAAAAGACAGATCGTTCAGAACGGCCTGACCGAAAAAGATATTCTCTTTACGGATAAAGCTATTGAATTCATTGTAGAGAACTTTACACGTGAAGCCGGAGTAAGAAAGCTTGAGCAGAGGATCGAAAAGATCTGCAGGAAGGTAGCGGTGATCAAGGCTAAAGGCGAAAAGACGGGCATAACGATAGACGTGAAAAAAACAAAAGAATATCTCGGCAATAAATTCATTACGCCGGAAATGGCAAACAGAAAAAACGAGGTCGGCATCTGCACTGGTCTAGCCTGGTCTCCCGCTGGAGGTTCGATCCTTTTCATCGAAGCTACGCTTATGAAAGGCGGAGAAAGAGTCAAAATTACCGGTCAGCTTGGAGAAGTGATGAAAGAGTCCGCCGAAATAGCTGTAAGTTACATGAAGGCGAATGCAAAAAGGCTAGGTATTGATCTAAAAAAATTCGAAAAAACCGATCTGCACATACATGTTCCTGACGGAGCGACGCCAAAAGACGGACCGTCCGCGGGACTTGCTATGACCACAGCGATAATTTCATTATACACAGGCATTCCGGTAAAATGCGATGTCGCAATGACAGGAGAGATCTCGCTTCACGGAAAAGCAATGGAAATAGGCGGTCTCAGAGAAAAGATTATCGCAGCGCATAAAGCAGGGATAAAAATGGTTCTTATACCGAAGGACAACATGAAAGATCTCGAAGATATTCCGAAAGAAGTCATCGATTCTTTAAAGATCCAACCGGTCAATCATATAAGCGATGTGTTAAAAACAGCTTTAACTAAAAAAATTGGAGGTTTAAAAAAAGTATAATTTTTACTTGCAAAAATGAATAAAATTAGGTTTTTTACATCCCTGTTTTAAAAGTGAACTGTTAAAGTAACGGAGAAGAAAATGCGTTCAGTTGTAATAAACATAATCATATTATTCGCTTTCGGTCAGCTTTTTGCGAACGGATGTGATGATAAAAAGAAAAATTACGAAGCTAAACTTGACGCCTGGAAAGAGATCGAAACGAAGATGAAGAGCGACGAGATAACAAAAGCCAAGTATGACGAACTTCTGCCGAAGTACAACGAACTATGGGCGGAAGCCGAAAAACTGAAAGCTGAATATCTTAAATGTCAGGACGAATCGGAAAACAAGCACAAAGCATCATACAATGACGGTATATCTCTGAAAAAAGACAGAAAATACAAAGAAGCTCTAAACAAATTCATTGAAGCTATCAAGCTGGAACCGGATTTTCAGGAAGCTTATGAGCAGGCTGCAGATGTTTGCGCAGAGCTCGGAAATTATACGGAAATGGAGAAATATCTCGAAAAAGTTAAAGACGGTAACGAAAGGGGTAAAACATATCATAAAGTCGGAGGTGATCTGCTTCATAAAAATCCGGATAAAGCAATTGAATACTATTTAAAAATGGCAAAATACTATAAACCGGACAACGCGTATTACCTAATCGGCGGTATCTATCTTACGAAAAAGAACGATCCCGAAAATGCCATTGTATATTACAGAAAAGCGCTTCAGATAGATCCGAAAGACCATAAAACCTATAATGCTCTTGGCGGAAGCCTCGAACAACTGAGTTCCGCAAGCAAAAACAAAGAGGAGAAGGACAGGCTTATTGGCGAAGCGGTATCCGTAATGCTGAAAGGCGTTCAGCTCGGGCCGAAAGGCTACAGCAAATATTACGAACTTTGCGCACGTCTGTCACAGCTTTATAATGTTCAGGGGAAAGCTGTCAGCGCGCTTCAGTATGCTGATCAGGCTATTCAGTACAGTAAAGATGCAAAATACAGCCTCGGACACCTTGAGAGAGGGATCGCTTTGAACAAAATGAAAAGATACGCTGAAGCGAAAGCTTCTCTTATTATCGCACAGGAAGATCTTATGACAAAATCAGCTGCCGAATTCTATTTAAGCGAGATCGAAAAGGCAGAAAAATAAACAGCAGCTTTTTATTGAGTGGAGGTCGCGATGATGAAAAATATTATAATAACACTGCTCGTTTTTTTGATTATTCTCGGATGTGCCGGAAACAAACCTAAATTCAAGCTAAACGAAAGAGTTCAAACCGACACAAAAACAGAATCATCATCTATGACAGGCGATATAATAACCGACGAGAACGGGAAAGAATTCTTTAAAGAAAAAGTAGAACCTCATTACGTAAAATTCAGATGGATTAAGAACAGAAAAGTTCCGGTATATGCTGACGAATCGAAATTCGCGGACCCCATAACTTTCCTTTACACAAAAGAATTTGTTGAAATCGTTGACGGCAAAATGGGTTTAGAGCTTACAAAAGTCAGGGTTTTCAATAAGGAAAGAGGCTATATTGAAGGATATACCAAGAATAAATTTTTATACGAAACAGATTATTTTTCCGAACCATATGAGCTTACAGAAATGGAGATCACACGTAGAAAAGAAGAGGCTGAAAAACAGATAAAACGCGAAGAGGAAAGGCAGCGCAAAAATCTTGAGATGCAGAAAGAAAAAGAGTATAACGCAGCTATCGCATCAGCGAGGGATGACAGCAAGTCCGCAATGAAAATGACATACCAGCAACTTACTGAATACCTGAAAAGCAAATATAAAGAAGACGAAATATATACGCAGAACGCTACCAAGACCCTAAAATTCGCTGGCAACGAAATATCGCTGTATTTCTCGATGAAAGACGGTCAGGTTACAGGCATTCACGCTATTCACGGCGGCGAAGGCTTTTCGAAAGAGGAAGCTAATGTATTTTTATTCGAGATGATCGGTGAAATATTCTACAGTATAGAAGATGTTGAAAATATTAATAAGTATATAGTGAAGAAATCCGGTGTGTTTGAAAAGACCGAGTATCCGATGAGTATTAAGTTCGACAACAGCAAGAACAATCCGATAATCGAAATGACCATCGGCGAATTTACGGGCGTGGAATAAGACAAATTCTACATAACAGGTATAAAAGACGCGTGATCGCGTCTTTTTATTAATGAAAATTATGGCTGAAGATAAAAAAAATAATAATCTGGTTCTGGCGCAGAACAAAAAAGCATACCACGATTATGAGATACTTGAGAAGTTCGAATGCGGGATAGTTCTGGTCGGAAGCGAAGTGAAATCTGTAAAAGCCGGGAAGGTGTCGTTAAAAGAAAGCTATGCCCGTTTTTTCGATAACGAGCTCTGGGTAGTGGGCATGCATATAGCTGAATTCATTGAGGCGAACATTTTCAATCATGAAACAACAAGAAAGAGAAAGCTTCTTCTTCATAAAAAAGAGCTTAAAAGACTCGCCGTAAAACTTCAGAATACAGGGTTAACTTTAATTCCTCTCAAAGTATATAGGAAAATGCATCTTGTTAAAGTCGAGATAGGCCTGTGTAAAGGAAAGCGTGAATTTGAAAAACGCGAAGCTATAAAGGAGCGCGAAGTAAAACGTGAAATGGACAGAGCCGTCAAGTCATTTAATAAGTGATATGATTAATTGCTCCTGAATTCATCGAAAAGCTAACCCTCTACATTAATTCGATCGCTTCTATACAGAATCGTCGTACTGGCGGGTAATGATGGTAACGGGTTCGCTTGTAGCTGAAGAAGGATCTCTGATAAATGAAAGAGGCTGCACGATGCAGCCTCTTCTCATATCTACGCTTTGCCTTTTTTGGCTTCGGCTATCCTTGCTGATTTACCTCTTCTTTCTCTGAAGTAGTAAATTCTAGCCTGTCTTACTTTACCTTCCTTGACTCTTACTATCTTGTCGATGAAAGGGGAATTAAGAGGAAAGATCTTTTCTACGCCGATCCCGTTGGAGATCTTTCTAACGGTAAAGGATTTTCCCACGCCCGTTCCTTTAACCTGAATGACCACACCCGAAAAAACCTGGATCCTTTCCTTGTTTCCCTCGACGATCTTCAGATAAACATCCAGAGTATCTCCGGCGTGAAAATCAGGCCTGTCGGCTTTGATCTGCTCACGGTTCAGAGTATTTACATCCATTTTTTAACCTCGTTTATTTAATTTTATTATATTTTTCATAGAGATCCGGTCTTTTCACTTTAGTCTTCTCAATAGAGTTGTTCATGCGCCACTTATCTATTGCCTTATGATTTCCCCCGCAGAGAATTTCAGGCACGTTTAAACCTTCGAACACAGCAGGTTTTGTGAAATAATCGCAGTCAAGCAGACCGTTCTCGAAAGAATCAGTATCTGCCGACCCGATGTCCGACATTACGCCCGGTATCAGTCTGCAAACGGAATCCGATATTATCGCGGCTGGCAATTCTCCTCCCGTGAGGATATAATCGCCTAAGGATATCGTTCTGTCGACGAAATGATTGATCCTCGCGTCAATACCTTTATAATGCCCGCAAATGAATATCAGATGCTTCATTTTTGAAAGCTCTCTCGCTGTTTGCTGATCGTAGATCTTTCCTTCAGGCGCGGGATAAATCACAACAGTATCATCTGTTCGAAGATCCTTTAACGCTCTTACGATAGGTCCGATCATCATTATCATCCCCGGTCCTCCTCCGTAAGGAGAATCGTCGGTGGTCCTGCGTTTATCCGTCGCCCAGTCGCGAAGACAGTGGACACGGATATCTAAAAGACCTTTATCCCTTCCGATCTTCAGCATCGAGCCGTCAATGTAGCTCGAAAGAAGTTCCGGAAGGCAGGTAATGATGTCAATCTTCATCCGGCAGCATTCCGTCAATTAATGACACTTTTATCCGTTTGTTCTCTATGTCAATGTCCTTTATGAACTGCGATACTGCAGGTATAAGGACTTCAAGCCCTTTATGATCGACTACGTAAATGTCGTTGGAGGACTGCTCCATAACATCCTTCATTTTTCCGATAAGTTCTCCCTTCAAGTCGAAAACCTCGCAGCTGAGAAGGTCTTCAATGAAATAAGTTCCTTTGGGAGGGATCACTCTGTCCTTTTTATGGACAGTGATCCTGTAGCCGATAAGTGTTTTCGCCTTCTCTTCGGTATCAAAGTCTTTGAAGCTGACAGTGATCCTGCTTTCGGTTACTTCCACTTTTCCGGCAATCAGTTCAAAAGGAGTTTTCTTTTCTTTAGTCAAAAAGAAAGTCTTCATCTTTTTGAACCTCTGCGGAAACGATGTATATGAAACTATTGTCAATGAGCCGTCTCTTCCTATAGTTCTGCCGATCTTTCCGACAAATATATAGTCGTCAGGGTTGATCATTAATAGCCTTATGAAGCCGGTGTTTCGGGAACCTGAGCAGCAGGAGCTTCAGCGGCTTTCTTTGCAGCTTCCGCAGCGTCAGCGGCAGCTTTCTTTTCAGCTTCTATTTTCGCTTTGGCTTTTTTGGAAAGAACTTTTTTCTCTACAGGTTTTTTGTTTTTCTTTTTCTCTCTCAGAGCCAGAAAGTTCTTGTAGGCTTCTTCAACCTGTTCGTCAGTATATTTTCTGACACAATTTCCGTTTTCATCTTTTACGGCGATGTATTTTATGACTTTCTTGCCGTCTTTACCTGTGGATTCGACTTTTTCCTTTTTCAGTCTTCTGATCATGTCATATCTAAGCATGATGCCTTCGTCGCTGAAGATATTCTTTACTGTCGGCGATACCTGTGCGCCGTCAAGAAGCCATTTTATAGCTTTTTCAGCGTCGATCTCAAGTCTTACAGCCTTTCCAGATGCCAAAGGATCAAAAAATCCCAATCTTTCGATGAAATCTCCATCCCTTCTTTTTCTGGAGTCAATTGCGATGATCCTGTAGAAAGGTCTTTTTTTCTTTCCCAGCCTGGTCATTCTCAGTTTAACCATTTTTCCTCCGGTTATTTGTTTTATGTAATTTAATGAACGATCGGGAACCAGTCCGAAGCGCTCATTACACAATTAATACGGCCGTTTGGGACTCGGAGCCCCGAACATGCCTTTCGCTAATTTATCGAAACCTATTTTTCTGATCTGTCTCATCATCATATTCATCTGCTCGAACTGCTTTATGAGCTGATTTATTTCCTGAACACTTCTGCCTGAACCCTTCGCAATCCTTAATTTTCTCGATCCGTTAAGCAGAGACGGTTTATTCCTTTCCTTTTTTGTCATCGAATGAATAATCGCCTCAATTTTTGTGAATGCTTTTTCATCGATGTCCATCGAATCAAGCTTATTTCCGATACCAGGCATCATTTTAAGCATCGATTTTATAGAACCCATTTTCTTGATCTGCTTTATCTGTGCGAGAAAATCTTCGTATGTAAAATCTTCTTTCTGAAGTTTTTTAGCTAGTCTTTCCGCCTCATCCTGATCGATATTGTCCTGAGCCTTTTCTACAAGAGACAGGATGTCGCCCATACCCAGAATCCTCTGAGCGAGCCTGTCAGGATGGAACATCTCTATCTCATCGAGCTTTTCACCTGTCCCAACGAACTTGATCGGTTTGCCTGTAACTTCGCGAATAGATAAAGCCGCGCCGCCTCTAGAATCTCCATCCATTTTAGTCAGGATGACACCGCTGAAATTCAGCTTTGAGTTAAATTCTGCTGCTGTAGTGACCGCATCCTGACCTATCATGCTGTCAGCCACAAAAAGGATCTCATTCGGAGAAAGGGCTTCTTTCACCAGAATAAGCTCTTTCATCATTTCTTCATCAATGTGAAGCCTGCCTGCAGTATCGAGTATTATAAGGTCGTGTTTGTTCTGTTCGGCAAAATCAAGAGCGTGTTTACAAATTTCAGGCACGTTTTTGCTGTCTTCCGAATAGACGGGTATACTCAACTGTCTTCCAAGCGTGATCAGCTGATCTATAGCAGCAGGTCTGTAAACATCGGCAGCTACCATAAGCGGATGTTTTTTATTCCTTTTCCTGAAATAGCTGGCAAGCTTTGCCGTATGAGTGGTTTTTCCCGAACCCTGAAGTCCGCACATCATTATTACGGTAGGACCGGATTTAGCGAATTCAACTTCGCTTGTATCACCGCCGAGAACTTTTACCAGTTCTTCGTGAATATATTTTATGATCTGTTGACCGGGAGTGATCTTCTCGTAAACCTTTTCGCCTAAAGCTCTGTCCCTGACCTTATTGATAAATTCTTTGACGACATTATAGTTTACATCAGCTTCAAGAAGAGCAACGCGGACTTCACGCAATGCAGCCCTGATATTCTCTTCGGATATCCTGTGCTGACCTTTTAGTGTCTTGAATATGGACTCGAGCTTTCCGCTCAGTTCGTCGAACATAAGTCTCACGCGTTATATATAATAATAATCCTTATTTCTAAGGAAATGCGAATATAACAAAAAATGCTGCAAATTGCAAGAAAATTAAAACCTGAAAACAACAGATTTTTTATTCTTGTAAAATTTTTCAATTTGCTTATATTTCTTACTTGACTTGAGTTATCTGTATAATTGAAAATTAATATAGGGAGAAACAAAATGAAAAATCCGCTGCTTAGTAAAGAGTATTTTGCGCAGTACGACAAGATCGAAGCAAAGCATTTCGTTCCGGCTACAGAAACTATCATCAAGGAAGCTAAGGACAGGACAAAGAAACTTATCGCGCTGAAGGCTGAAAGAACATTTGATAATACTATGATACCTTCAATGGAGATCTCCGAAGATATCAGCCGTGTTATCATGCCGATGAGCCAGCTGTATTCTCTGATGGCAACGGATGAGGTCATAAGCGAGTACCAGAAGTCAATGCAGCTTCTCACGCAGTTCAGCAACGAAATGTCCATGGATCCTGATAACTACAAAATGTACAAGGATTACAGTAAAACCGATAACGCAAAAAAGCTTAAAGGCGAGAGAAAAAGACATCTCGATGATGTAATGAAAGGGTTTATTCTCGCCGGTGCCGATCTTAACAACAGGGACAAAGAAAAATTAAAAAAGATCAATTTGGAGCTCACTCAGCTGTCGTTAAGATATTCCGACAATGTGACCAAGTCGGTATTCAATCTTGTAATAACAGCTAAAAAAGACCTTAAAGGGCTTCCTGAAGATTTGATTACCGGAGCTAAAGAAAAGGCAAAACAGCTCAAACTTGACAAAAAAGGTAAAGATGTCTGGGTGTTCAATCTCGATATGCCGTCATACCTTCCCTTTATGAAATATTCGGAAAACGACAAACTTAAAGAGAAACTCTGGAGGGCTTATTTTAAAAGAGGGACAGAAGGGGAACTGGATAACCGTCCTCTGATAGAAAAAATACTTAAGCTGAGAAAGGAAAAATCGAACCTTCTGGGATTTAAAACATACGCCGACTATTCGCTTGAAACAAAAATGGCCGAGTCACCTGAAGTCGTAATGAAGTTTCTGGATAATATAGCGACAAAGCTCGAAACGATATCGAAAAAAGAGTATAAAGAGATAATCGAACTGAGAAATAAAACTAAAAAGATCAAATCTGATGTTATGATGCCATGGGAAATGTCGTACTGGTCTAATAAACTGAAGGAAGAGAGATATTCTTTCAATGAAACTGAAGTGAGCGAATATTTTGAATCAGGCAAAACACTGCAGGGATTTTTTGACATAACGGGCAAGATCTACGGCCTTAAATACGAGAAGGTCAAAGGTATACCTGTATGGCACAAAGACGTAACCGTTTACAAGATATTCGATGATAAGAAAAACCTGAGAGCTTATCTGTTCGTCGACCTTTATCCGAGAACAGGTATGAAAAGACCCGGAGCGTGGATGAATCAGTATGTTTCAGGTAAAAGGCTTAAAGGAAAAGAGACGATCCCGCAGGTGGGAGTTCACTGCAACTTTACTCCACCGGTAGGCAAGAAACCTTCGCTTTTAAGGTATGATGAGGTGACGACTCTATTCCACGAATGCGGACACGCTCTTCACGGAGCATTAAGCATGACCGAACTTTCATCAACTTCAGGCGCTCACGTAAGATGGGACGTCGTCGAACTTCCGTCGTCATTCCACGAAAACTTTGCGACACACAAAGAAGGCTTAAAGATAATTACCAAACACTACAAAACAGGCAAAACAATGCCCGCACCTTTAATGAACAGGCTGATCAAATCCAACAATTTCATGGAGGCGATAAATACCAGAAGACAGGTCACTTTCGGGATGTTCGACATGAGCCTGCATCATAATGAAAGCATTGCGAAAAAGATGCCTTCCGCGCATGATGTCTATAAAAAGATGTACATTAAGTATAATGAAATGCCTTTTGTCGAAGATTCATACATGGAAGCGGCTTTTTCGCATATATTTGCCGGAGGGTATGCCGCAGGATATTACAGCTATATGTGGGCGAATATTCTTGATGCCGACGCTTTTTCCGCTTTTGAGGAAAAGAAGTCGATACTCGACAGGGAGACGGGCAGAAAATTCATGGAGAACATACTTGAAAAAGGCGACAGCGATGACATGAATGTTCTTTTCAAAAAATTCAGAGGAAGGGCTGTAAGCGAAAAACCGCTGCTCAAAAGGCTCGGGATAAAGGTTAAATAAAGAATCCGCGATGACAGGATCTTCAAAAGGATTTTCGCTGGTAGAACTGATCACGGTTGTAACGGTCGTGGCGGTTCTCTCAGCGGTAGCGTATCTGTCATACAGTATTTACATTAAACGGGCGGTAATATCATCATTAAAAAGCGCGGTTATGGTAAACGTACAGCTTATTCAGGCTCATTATGATATTAACGGCTATTGGCTGACGGACGATCCGGAGAACGAGAACCTTACTACTCCTGAAGAACTCGAAGCAGCAGGTCTCGTGACAAGGAACTGGTCCGGAGAATTCATAATGAGAGTGTTCAAACGCGACGGTTATCCGCACGTGATCGCAAGAGAAGAGATAGGGCATCACAAATATAATATCGAAGTGGATTATCATTTCAAAACACGCAAATTAAGAGTAACAGAAGGCGGAATAGAAATACAATGAAAGATTACAGGGAGATACGAAGGTCTGTTGAAGAGAAATATGATTCCCTTCTATCTGATTTCGCCTGTAAGAATTCAGACGCAGTACGAAAAGGCGGAGATGATGACGAGATCCGTCCGCCTTTTGCAGTTGACCGGGACAGAATAATGTATTCCGGAGCCTACAAGAGGCTTGCCGGCAAAACACAGGTTATATATTTCTCATCTCTTTTAGACGAGCAGATAACGAACAGGATCGTTCATATTCAGTATGTGGCTCAGGTCGCCCGTACCATAGGTAAAGCGCTCTCGCTGAATCAGGATCTGATAGAAGCAGCCGCTCTGGGTCACGATCTGGGGCATACTCCTTTCGGTCACGACGGTGAGAAATGTCTTGACAGGTTGTGCAGAGAGTACGGGATCGGTGGTTTCGCCCATAACGTACACAGCCTTTACATTGTCGAGAAGCTTTCATACAAAGGAAGGGGTATGAACCTGACGCTTCAGACTAAGGACGCGATTGTATCGCATAACGGAGAGATCAACGAGGACAATCTTGCACCCGATAGAAAAAAAAGACCCGAGAACGTCCTTAAATATCTAAACAGGAATTATTGTGCCGACGACGATGTTCCCATGACTCTCGAAGGCTGCGTTATCAGAATGTCCGATACGATAGCCTATATCGGTACGGATATTGAAGACGCAATCAGGCTGGAACTTTTAAAGAGGTCAGATATTCCTGAGAACGTAGTAAAGATCCTCGGCAAAAATAACAGCTCAATTATTGACACTCTTGTAAAAGATATAATAGTCAACAGCTGGAAAAAAGACAGACTCGAATTTTCCCCAAAAACCGCTCAAGCTTTACGTGAATTAAAGCAATTTAATTATAAATCTATTTATCTTAACGAGAAACTTAAGCCTGAAAGGAAAAAGATAGAAAATGGATTCGAAGTACTTTTCGAAACATTTTTAGAAGATTTGGAAAAAGAAAACAGAAGATCGGACATTTACGGACATTTTCTTGATTCAAAGAACGAAACATACCTGAAAGAAACAAATGACGCTGAAAAAGTCCGAGATTTTATAGCGAGCATGACCGACAGGTATTTTAAATGGCAGCTCGAAAAAATAACTATTCCGCTTATCGATTTTTAAAAAATAATTGTTTTATCATTGTTATTAAATCGAATAATTGTTATATTAGTTTTATAGGTAATTAAATCCGGGAGAAAAAATGGCGAAATTCAAAAGGGGACAGGTGGTCAGGCTTAGATCGGGCGGACCGGATATGACTGTGAAAACGGTGGTCGGAGAAGAAAAGAAAATGCCGTTCACGCTCATTGACGAAGCGTGGAAACAGAAAGGACTTGCTGATGGAGACGTTATCTGCGTATGGTTCGAGGGAAATACATCCAAAGAAGACGGATTCAGTGCTGAACTTCTGGATTTGGCAAGATAATATATTACATAGATTCAAGTAATTTCCGATCACGGCCTGATTATCATATAAACTTGACTTTAGTCGTCATTTTTAATATCTTACAGGCCGTTTTTAATTTTATCAGGCGGGAAAAATGCTCAGAAGAATGAAAAAATCAAAAATACACAGAGCCACCGTCACTGATGCTAATCTCAACTATCAGGGAAGCATAACAATAGATAAAGACATTCTTGATGCCGCTGACATTTTTATCGGGGAACAGGTTCAGGTAGTGAACATAAACAACGGTTCCAGGGCGGAAACATATACGATAGAAGGAGAGCGCGGAAGCGGAATCATCTGCATGAACGGAGCGATCGCACGTCTCGCTCAGCCAGGAGACCTGATAATTATCATCAGTTACGCCGATTATAATGAAGAAGAACTTAAAAGTTTTAAAAGCATCACCGTTAAGGTTGATGAACGCAACAGAATCAGCGGCGTAACAAAAGAGTAAATGCTCAATCTTGTTTTACTCATTTCAGGGTTTATACCTCTCATTCTTGGCGCGGGGCTTTTAGTCGATTCATCGTCATCACTTGCAAAAAAACTAAATATACCAAACATAGTAATAGGTCTTACCATAGTTGCTTTCGGAACTTCAGCACCCGAGCTCGTAGTTAACGTATTTTCATCACTCGACCATAATTCCGACATTACTCTGGGTAATGTTATGGGCAGTAATATTTTTAATATTCTTTGTATTCTCGGTATTTCAGCATTAATATTTCCTCTTAAAGTAAAATCAAATACGACGTGGATCGAAATACCTATGTGCCTTCTATCCGCTATAGTCGTGATGATCCTGGCGAACGATATTTTTTTGGACGGAGCTGATAGATCTTTACTTACAAGAACTGAAGGTCTTGTACTCCTTGCCTTCTTTTTAATTTTCATCGGCTATAACATCCAGATGATGAGAACCGGATCTTATTCAGAGATAGTGCCCGTAAAAGAAATGACAGTATTAAAAGCAGTTCTATTCATTGTTCTCGGTCTCGCCGGTCTTGTGGCTGGAGGAAAGATAATTGTTGTCTTCGCTACTAAATTCGCGACAGAATTAGGCATTTCACAGAGGATAATAGCCTTAACCATTGTTTCTGTAGGTACGTCTCTGCCGGAGCTGGCTACATCTGCAATGGCAGCGAAGAAGAAAAACGTGGATATAGCTATCGGAAATATTGTCGGATCTAATATTTTCAACGCATTTTACATTCTCGGAACATCTGCAACGATATATCCGGTAGCGACTCAGGATTTGTCGAATTTTGACATGACAGTAAACATTGTCGCAAGTCTGCTGCTTTTCGTATTCATTTTTACAGGAAAAGACAGAAAGATCGAAAAAATAGAAGGTGCGATCTTGCTTTTATTATATATTTCATACCTGATAATTCTTTTAAAACTTTAAAAAAGCTCCGTTTCCGGAGCTTTTTTTTATTTGAATATAGACTGATTTCTTTCAGGACCGACAGAAACTATTTCAACCGGTACTTTCGATATTTTTTCGATGTAATCTATGTATTTTCTGACGTTTTCAGGAAGGTCTTTATATTCTTTTATATCTGAGATATCCTCTTTCCATCCGTCTAGTTCTTCATAGACCGGCTCGCATTTCTCAAGAATGTTCGATACGGGGGGGAACTCGGTTAAAATATTGCCTTTATATTTGTACCCTACGCAAACTTTTATTTTGTCCAGACCGCCCAGAACGTCAATTTTTGTAAGAGCCAGTGATGAAAGGCCGTTTATCCTGGAAGAATATCTTGCGATAAGTGCGTCGAACCATCCGCAGCGTCTTTGTCTGCCTGTTGTAGCGCCCACTTCGCATCCGACTGACTGAAGATGCTTTCCCGCTTCGTCGTTAAGTTCAGTTACAAAAGGACCGTTGCCGACTCTTGTAGTATAGGCTTTCATCACTCCAATAACGCTGTCGATCTTAGTGGGGCTGATCCCGGTTCCTGTACAAACTCCTCCGCTTGTTGTATTGGACGAAGTAACATAAGGATAAGTACCGTAATCAATGTCAAGCAGGGTGCCCTGAGCCCCTTCAAACAGGATCGATTTTTTGTTCTCCAGCGATTCTTCAATAAGAAGGGAAACATCCTTTACATACTTTTTTACAATTTCAAATTTTTCTATACAGTTTTTATATGTTTTATCGTAATCAAGCTTATTTTTTTCTCCGTAGATCTTTTCAAAGATATGATTTTTTGCTTCTATGTTGTTTTTCAGTACAACCGGAAAGTATTCGGCATCAAGGACGTCGACAACTCTTATTCCGCATCTTGATATCTTGTCCTGATAAGCCGGTCCGATACCTTTGAAAGTAGTGCCTATCTTGTTCTTTCTGCAGTTCTCGGCGGCTCTGTCAAGTTCCTTATGGTATGGCATAACCACATGTGCGTAGGGGCTGATAAAAAGCCTTCCATCAGGATTTATACCTGTTTTTTTCAATGTATCAAGTTCGGAAATAAAAGAATCGTAGTCGAAAACAACACCGTTGCCTATTGCTGATACTGTATTTTTGTTCAACACGCCTGACGGGATCATATGAAGTATGAACTTTTTATCGCTGATCTTGACTGTATGACCGGCGTTAGCCCCGCCCTGAGACCGTACGACCAGATCCGCTTCTGAACTCAGAAGGTCTATGATCTTACCTTTTCCTTCATCGCCCCACTGGGCACCAACCGCTATTCTGACGCTCATTTATTTTACCTCCAAAAAAAAACAAGTTTAGAAAACTCTAAACTTGTTTAAAGTTTTACCAATTCAAAGATCAGGCTTTTTTCAAGTGTCTCTTTTTATGAGTTAGCTGTTCCCAGTAAAGGACGACCGGTGCTGCTACGTACAGTGACGAGTATGTACCCGTTATGATACCTATTAACAGGGTAATTGTAAGCTGTCTTATGACCTCGCCGCCGAAAATTATCAGAATTATAACCACGAAAAGAGTGCAGGCACCGGTCAACAGGGTTCTTACCAGTGTTTCATTTATTGAAGTATTTATAAGCTTTTCAAATTCCATACCCTGATATTTTGTCATGTCTTCTCTGATACGGTCATATACAACGATAGTGTCATTCAAAGAATATCCTAGGATTGTTAAAAGCGCAGCGATCACAGAAAGCGATATTTCGAAACCGAAGAAATAACCTAGTATCGACAGAATTCCTATCGTAATAAGAATATCATGCACAAGAGCAACTACCGCACCGACAGCGAAACGGAACTGGAATTTGATCGTAATGTAGATCAGTATTAATAAAACCGTCCATAATACGGCCTGAAGAGTAGAGGATTTTAATTCATCTCCTACTTTCGGTCCTATACTTGTGGATTGTCTTACTTCATAAGATTCTTCACCGAATTTTGAATTTAATACTTCTGTTATCCTTTCTTCAAGTACTTTTATGTCCTGCTGAGAAGATTCAACTTTCAGAACGACCTCTGTGCCGTATTTATCAGAATTCTGGTCGCTGAACTCCTGTATCTCCATTTCAGGAAAGTCCTGAGAAGAAAAAGTGCTTCTTATCTCGGAAATATCGACCTTATCTTTAAAGGCCGCCTGCATAAGATATCCGCCGTTGAACTCAATATTATAATCCAGTCCTCCCTGGAAGACAATAGAAAGCAGTCCGATAAGGATAATAGTGGCTGATATAAGCATTGCCTGAACCTTTACTCTCATAAAGTTGAAGTTAGTTGTTTTGATTTTCATATATCTCTCCTTTGATCCTTATCCTTATTATATGCTAATGGTTTTTGCGTTTTTCTTGGTGAACAGGTCTGAAAGCAATCTTGTCATAACAACGGCCGTGTACATGTTCCATATAAGACCTATCATCAGGGTCAGAGCGAATCCTTTTACCGGACCTGTGCCGAACTGATATAGGGTAATACCCGCTATGAAAGTAGTCAGGTTGGAGTCGAATATCGTAACGAATGCTCTGTCATATCCCGCGTTTATGGCTGAAAGAACCGTGTTTTTCTGCTCAAGCTCCTCTTTAATACGCTCAAATATGATTATGTTCGCGTCAACCGCCATACCTATAGACAGTACCAGACCTGCTATGCCGGGCAGTGTAAGAGTCGCTTTAAAGTAAGCAAGCGAAGCCAGAGTGAAGATAGTGTTCAGAACTAGGGCTATAACAGCAAAAACACCGCTTAACTTATATAATGAGATCATGAAAATGATCACGATGATCGAGCCCACAAGCGCAGCTTTTACAGAGCTGTCTATTGAGTCGTTTCCGAGAGAAGGTCCGATTATCCTTTTTTCCATAATTTCGAGAGGAGCCTCTAGAGCACCGGCTTTTAAAACGATCGACATGTCGCGCGCTTCTTCAGCAGTACCGCCTCCGAGTGTGATCACGCCTCTGCCGTTTGGAATTCTGACCTGGATGTTCGGCGCCATATAAAGTTTATTATCCAGAATTATCGCAAGTCTTCTGCCTACATTTTTGCCTGTAACTTCAGCGAATATCCTTCCGCCGTCCCTGTTAAGTTCGAAGGGAACTTCCCATCCGCCGGTAGCGGAATTATCGCTGGCTAGATTTGCCGATGCTTCCACAATTGAAGTTCCATCAAGCGCAGCTTTCTTTTCGACCAAAAGGATTTCATAATACTCTTCATTATTATATATATCAGGTTTATTTCCCCAAACGAATTCGTGATTCCCCAGAACATTTCTTACGATGTCGTTCTTGAGTAATGATTCCATTTTGTGTTTATTCTTGCCTTTAACAAGGATTTCGCCTCTCTGACCTCCGATAAGAAGTCCTTTGAAAGGATTTGCCTTTGCTAAATCTTCTTCTGTCTGGGCCGCGGTCAGAGAATCGCCTGCGGTTTTATCGTCAGAAAATAGTTTTGTAGCGTCCGTAGCTTTTGTCGTATCTGTCAGCGCTTCTTCTGATCTTACCGAAGAAGTATCCGCGGCGGCAGTTATAGAATCAGTCGTTATTGCATTAGATTCAAGAAAATCATCCTGATTTTTTAGCGCTGTATCAATATCGTTGATCTTTTTCTGAATAGTTTCGTTATCTGCCACGATCTTAAATTCAAGAAATGCAGCCTGATTAACGAGTTTTGTAGCTCTTTCTTCGTCTTTAACGCCCGGAAGCTCAACTACTATCCTGTGTTTTCCTCTCGGCTGTATAGAAGGTTCTGCAATACCGAACTGGTCTATCCTGTTCCTTAGAACTTCCAAAGTCGTTGTGATCCCTTTTCTGGCTGCACTGTCGAGACCGTCGATAATTTTATCGTCCGATTCGCCTGTCCTTCCGAAATAGTTGTTCAGAGGTACTTTCTTTTCAGCGAAAACAGATTTAACGTCATCGAAATATCTTTCTTTATCGTTCCCGGATCTTACTTTGGCTTCAGCCAACAGGTCTTCAAGCTGTTTGTCCTTTTTAAGCGCTTTGTTCTTAAGAAGCTGGTCATAATCTATCTCGAGGACCAGATGCATACCGCCCTGAAGGTCCAAGCCAAGAGCCAGACTTTTTAGATTGTGCTTTTCATATTCGGCAAGTTTTTCGATCTCTTCATCGTTCAATGAAAGATATTCGGCGTTTTCACCGTAAGAATTAATAAGACCGTTCTCGAGCCCGGTCAGCTCTTCGCCCCTTTCCTGCTTTGCTTTTGCTTTGGACAGATCGGATTTTGTCTTGATCTTCTCCATCATTTTTTTCTCTGAAGAGAAATATGTCTGATAAGTAGGGATAAGCGCGTAGATCGCCCATGCGAATAGAACTGCGAATATTATCCATCTGATCACGTTGTTGTGCTCTTTCATAAAGAATTAAACCTCCATACTAGTAAGAAATAGCATTAATCTGTTAATCCCGGACAGAACATCCCGAAGGCTGTTTTTCCGAAACGATAAATATAAAACTTGACTTTACGATTGTCAACTGAATAATTTGTTTAAAATCGGAAAATTTTTGCTTGACAAGTCATTTTCAATAAATTATATTTGCAAGTTCTAAAATTAACAGTTGCGGAGCGAATAAATGTACGCAGTAATTGAAATATCAGGGAAGCAGCAGATCGTCAGGCAGGATGAAGTCGTAAAAGTCGACAGACTCACAGCAGAAAAAGGCGAAAGCGTAACAATAACGAAAGTACTCGCAGTAGGCGAAGGCGAGAGTATCAACTTCGGCGATCCTTTTGTAAAAGGAGCCAGCGTAGTATTCGAAGTTCTTGAAAATAAAAAAGACAAAAAAGTCATTGTCTTTAAAAAGAAGAGAAGAAAACGCTACGAAGTTAAAAGAGGCCACAGACAGTATCTTTCAGTTGTAAAAGTCAAACAGATCAACGCTTAATATTAATTGATATAAAAAGAGGCGGATATGGCTCATAAGAAAGGTGTCGGCAGTTCAAGGAACGGACGAGACAGTAACGCGCAGCGGCTTGGGGTCAAGCTGTTCGGCGGTCAGCTCGCAAGTGCCGGCTCGATAATCGTAAGACAGAGAGGAACAAAATTCCATCCGGGCCTGAATGTAGGCATCGGCAAGGATCATACTCTTTTTGCGCTTGAGACAGGGAAGGTAAAATTCCTGACGAAAGCCAAAGGAAGAAAATTCGTTGCTATCGAAAAGGTAGAAATCGCAGAATAAGGTCTTTTTTAAGACCTTTTTTTATTATCACAATGAAAGATCATTTTTTAAATATTGTACTGTATCAGCCTGAGATACCTTATAATACTGGTAACATCGGGCGTTTGTGTGTGGGGCTTAATTCGAAACTTCATCTGATAGAACCTCTCGGATTCAAGCTGACAGATAAAATGCTGAAAAGGGCGGGGCTAGATTACTGGAAAGACCTTGATTATCAGTTGTACCCTTCGCTTGAGAGTTTTTTCATGCAGAGAAAGGGTGTTGATTTTTTTTTCGCTTCAACAAAAGCTACAAGAACTCTTTATGAAGCAGACTTCAGGTGCGGCGACTATATTATTTTCGGAAAGGAGACCGGAGGACTGCCGGAAATATTTCATAGTGAATATATAACAAGAGGCCTGACTATACCAATGTCCGATAAGATAAGATCAATCAATTTGTGCAATTCGGTCTCGGTTTTTATGTATGAGGCGTTCAGGCAGATTTCCAAAAATTCAGATAAAATATAAAAAAAAAGGCTTGTTCATTTTAAAATATGTATATATATTTACAGAGTGATTCGAAAAATTAGCTTAAACAGGCCTGAAAGTTTGTTTTAGCTATTGGATTTAATATGTAATAAAAAAATTAAAATAGGAATCTTAAGGAGGATTAAATGGGAATAAGAGGAACAGTGTTTAGGATGTGCATAATTCTGATTATGGCATTTTATTCGGCTGCCAGCGCTGAGATCAAAGTCCGTTCGATCGATGTAACGCCTTTTATGGGTGTCTACTTATACGAACATAATATGTACGTTGACCTTGATCACAGAATGCATACCGGCGGAAGACTTGGTTATAATATTACTGAAAACTGGGGTGTTGAAGCTACCGGAGGATATGTTAGTACTGAGACAGCGGAAGAATTCACAACTGAAGGGGGTAGATTTATTCCAATAAACACAGAATGTGATTTTTGGACTTTCCATCTTGACGCTCTTTATAACTTCTTCCCCGAAGAACAGGTAAATCCTTATCTTGCAATAGGTGGCGGAGCATACAATATTGACATCCACCATATGGACAGCAACATTGATCCGCTTTTTAACTGGGGGATAGGTTTGAAATATTTCCTTACTGAATGGGTGGCCTTCAGGGTTGATGCAAGACATCTTATCTCTGTCAATGAGCTGGATAATTTTGATAAAGCTTCTAAAGATCTTCATAATAACGTTACAATGGACGCAGGATTGAATTTCTCTCTGTGGGGTGAAGGAGCCGATAAAGACAAAGACGGAATTCCGAATAAAAAAGACAGCTGTCCAGAAGTTCCTGAAGACAAAGACGGATTTGAGGATATTGACGGATGTCCTGACCTCGACAACGATAATGACGGCATAGTTGACTTAAAAGACAAATGTCCTAACGAAGCCGAAGATAAAGACGGATTCGAAGACGAGGACGGATGCCCTGATCCGGATAATGATAAAGACGGAATCCTCGACGTTGACGATAAGTGCCCGAACACTTACGGTATGAAAGAATTCAACGGATGTCCTGATACTGACGGCGACGGAATTTATGACCTGATCGACAAATGCCCTAACGAAGCCGAAGACAAAGACGGATTCGAAGACGAAGACGGATGCCCTGATCCTGATAATGATAATGACAGAATACTTGATACGGCAGATAAATGTCCTAACGAAGCCGAAGTTTATAACGGATTCGAAGATGAGGACGGATGCCCCGATAAATTCATTCTGAAGAAAAACGACACCATAGCACTTGAGAACGTTTACTTCAAATCAGGAAAAGCGGACCTTGTTGAAGCTTCATTCGCGGCTCTTGACAAAGTAAAAGCGATATTTACTGACAACCCGGGTATCAAGATCCAGATCGAAGGACATACTGACAGCCAGGGTTCAGCGGCTTACAACAAGAACCTTTCACAGAAACGTTGTGAAACCGTTATGAAATATCTGATCGAAAAACTCGGAATTCCGAAAAATCAGCTGACCGCAAAAGGTTTCGGAGAAGAAAAACCTGTAGCAGACAATAAAACTGAAGAAGGAAGAGCTAAGAACAGAAGGATCGAGTTCAGAGTAAGGTAGTTTTATACTATAAACATGAAAAGGCTACGGTTTTCCGTAGCCTTTTTTATTGAAAAAATGAGGTTAAGCATGGATTTTAAAGTAGCTGTTTTAGGAGGAGGACCCGGCGGTTATACCGCCGCAATTAGGGCTTCGCAGCTCGGACTTAGCGTAATATTAATAGAAAAGGATAAACTCGGCGGAACCTGCCTGAACTGGGGCTGCATTCCGACGAAAGCGATATTATCATGTACGGACGTACTTGAAAAGATAAAAAAAAGCAATGAGTTCGGCATAAAAGTTGAAAATGTAAGTTTTGATCTCGCGAAAATAATGCAGAGAAAGAACGGGATAGTCGACAGTCTCGTTCAGGGTCTGGATAAATTATTCAAACTCAGAAAGATAGAGGTAGTCAGAGAGTTCGCAAAAATTACCGGGCGGAACGAGATCACGACAGCATCCGGCAGAAAGATCACTGCCGATAATATTGTTCTCGCCACAGGATCAGTTCCTCTTGTAATACCTTGTTTTAACATAGATCACAAGAATGTAATTACAAGCGATGATGCATTAAATTTGGAAGAAGTTCCTGAGAAGATGCTCGTTATAGGCGGCGGTGTTGTCGGATGCGAATTCTCAGGTATTTTCAGCGAGCTCGGATCAAAGATCACTATCGTCGAGATGCTGGACTATCTGCTTCCGACTGAAGACAATCAGGTGTCGAGAACCATTCAGACAGCATTCAAAAAGAAAGGTATTGACTTTAAATTAAAGACCAGAGTTGAATCCGTATCTGTCTTAAAAGATAATGAAGTCGCGGTAAGATTCAGCGACGGAACGGAAGAAATATTTTCGAAAGTTCTGGCGGCAGGCGGCAGGTCGGTTAATATTAAGGGTAACGGAATAGACACATCAGGCATTGAACTTGAAAACGGAAGATTCGTTAAGATCAACGAATTTATGCAGACCAATTTTCTGAATATTTACGCTATCGGAGATATAACAGGAAAACTCATGCTCGCGCACACCGCCTCCGCACAGGGGATCACGGCCGTTTCGCACATTGCCGGAATAAAGAAGGAACTCGACTATGATTCGATACCTTCAGCGATCTTCACTAATCCAGAGATAGCGTCAGTCGGCAAAAGGGAGCAGGAATTAAAAGCTGATAATGTGGAATATAAGGTCAGCAGATTTTCATTCGCGGCCAACGGCAAGGCAAAAGGGCTTGGAGAAACTGACGGGTTCGTAAAGATACTTACGGACAATACGGGAGAGACCCTTCTGGGAGCACATATAGTCGGACCGCACGCATCCGACCTTCTGCAGGAGCTTGTGATAATCAAAGCCAATAAGCTTTCTATACACAAATTGATAGAAGCTGTTCATTCGCATCCGACATTAAGCGAATGCGTTCTCGAAGCTGCCGAGGGGATTTTTAAGATGTCTGTTCACAGCGTATAAAAAAAGCGGGTCAGCCCGCTTTTTTTTTATTGAAGGGGATGATCCCCGATCTTTTTCTCAAAGAAATCCGATAAAATGGTTAATACAGCTTTCGGCGAACTTGCTTTCAAGCATTTTTTTGAAAGAGCTGCACATTCTTTTGTATCAAGCCTGCGGATGATCTTTTTTACGGCCGGAACAAGAAAAGGCGTAACGCTCAGTTCTCTCAGGCCAAGACCTATAAGCAGAGGAAGCGCGATCGGGTATCCCGCCATCTGTCCGCATATACCTACGCCTATCTTTCTTCTTTCAGCGGCTCTTACGGTCATGTCGAGCATTTTTATAACTGCAGGATGAAAAGAGTCATATATTCCGCTTACCCTTTCATTCCCTCTGTCAGCCGCAAGAACGTACTGAGTAAGATCATTCGTACCTATACTAAAAAAATCAGCTTTTGCCGCGACTGCATCAGCTATCATTACTATCGAAGGGACTTCGACCATAATGCCTATCTTCATTTTTTCATCAACAGTATATCCTTCAGAGATAAGATCTTTTATAACTCTTTCGAAGATCGCACGGGTTTTAGTTATTTCAGAAATATTGGAAACGAAAGGAAGCATTATCGAAATGTTCTTTTTTGAAGACGCTCTTAAAATGGCTCTGAGGTGAGACCGCAGAAGTTCGGGATGATCAAACAGGAGCCGCATTCCCCTTACGCCGAGGAAAGGGTTATCCTCTTTTATCGACATCTTATCATTAAGCTTGTCACCGCCGATATCCAAAAGCCTTATAGTTATATGTCTCGGATAAAGTTTTTCCGACACTTCGCTGTATATACGGAACTGATCATCCTCTGAAAGCACGGACAGACTGCTTTCGAACAGAAACTCGGTCCGGAAAAGCCCGACCCCGTCGCTATTCCACTTTATCACGCTGTCAGCTTCCAATGCGGACTGAATGTTGCTCATTATTTTTACAGATACATTGTCCAGTGTAACAGAAGCTAAAGCCGCATACTTCAGATCCTCCTCGACCTGTTTCTGCTCTTCATGCTGTCTTTTTTTATAGGATTCAAAAGTGGAAGCGTTAGGATTGATGATCACTTTCCCGGAAAAACCGTCAACTATCAGCAGAGATATCTTATTCTGATATTTCGATATGCCGGTCACTCCGACAACAGCGGGCACTTCAAGCGATTTAGACAGTATCGCGGCATGGCTTGTTTTCCCTCCGAACTCGGTCACGATACCGAGGATAAGGTCTTTATTAAAATTGAGAGTATCAGAAGGAAAGATATTATTGGAAATCACTATCTGCTTTCCCTTTAAAACCGTGGACTGATCGGGTTTATCGCTGTCGGAAATAATGTTTTTGATGATCCTTCTGCAAACATCCTCAATGTCGAACGCTCTCTGCGAAAAATACTGATTCTGGAGTTTTTCGAACTCCATCTGATAATCTTTCATTACCTTGCTGACAGCATACGAAGCCTGAACATTATTCGACGAAATGAAATATACCGCTTCATCGATAAGCACCTGGTCGTCAATTATTAAAAGATGAGCATCGAAGATCTTCGCGGCTTCCTGTCCTCCCCGTTTTGCAGCGTTCTTTTTATCCTCAAGAATGTTCTCGCGCGTTTTATCAAGAGCATTGCGGTATTTTAATATTTCCGATTCAATCTCACTATCGGGAACGGTATCCCTTGAAACGTTAAGGGTCTCGTGTACATAATTGAACGGAGTTCCTATAGCAATTCCCGGTGAGGCGGCTACGCCTTTTAATATTTTCTCCTTAACCTTTTTGTTCATTTATTCTTCATAGAATTTGTTGGCTATCAGTTCTTTTATTTCGTTCAAACACTCATGCTCGTCTGGTCCGTTACATTTAACCATAATCTCAGAGTTCATTTCGGCGGCAAGCATCATTACGCCCATAATGGATTTTGCGTTAACCTCCATCTGGTCTCTCGAGATAAAAACATCGCAGTCGTATCTTGTGGTTATTTTCACGACCTGAGCTGCAGGACGCGCGTGAAGTCCAAGCGAATTGATTATTTTTATTTTTTCAGCGACCATTTTAATCCCGGTGATTATATATAATGAATAACAATTTAATCTGTGATTTAGAAAAAAACAACTAAATGTTTAATTGAATAATAAAATGAAAAGGTTCACGATAAGTATAAGAATGAGAATATTTCTTACATAAGTAAAAACCGAAACTGCTTTTAAATAAGCGGCGGTTCTAAAAATCCTAATTGATTCAAGACCCTTTTCATAGCCGTTCTTAATTCCGTAATACCGCAACATAAAGCTGAATATATTAAAAATAACAATCTCAGAAAGTACAATGATCACGGCCTCTTTTGTAAGAACGAATCCTGAAACAGCGAACAGATTAAGAGACGTAAGCACGATCACAGGTAAGATAAGTTTGTATAAAAGCCTGTCTCCCACAGAGCCGGCTACCGATGATAAAATGTCTTTTGCTTTTTCTAAGTTCTCCGGTTTTTCATCGCGGGATCTCAGTATTATTCCGAGAGAGAATCCGGAAAGATATTCATTTGTATTGAAGAATTTTAAATTCTGTTTGAGAAAATTATCTTTATCTTCATTTGTAAACGGGACAAGACAAACGCATAATCCCTCTCCGAAGAGGTTGAAATAATTATAAAAAAGCCTGATGAAGTACGATCTTATTGTAAGAGATAAAAGAGTACGCCTTCCGAGATTTTCTTTCATGCTGTTCTCCGGATGTTCTTAAAGGCATAAACAACAGCAGGAAGCAGGCATAATGTTATGATTATGCCTGAAGAATGAGGTATCTCCGCATTAAAAATCTGAATATTTGCTAATGCCCGGGAAATCGACTTAAGGATGAGTGCAAATGCAAGTGCGAAAATGAAAAAAATTGAAAATGAATATAACAAAGCCTTCAAAATGTCAGGGTATCCGTTATGCCGTATGAATTTATTGCGGTGTTTTTCGAACAGATTCCTTTTAAAAGCGATAAAACGCCCGGTTATAAGCGATATTGCCATTATAATAAAGATAAGGACAGCAAAATATATTGCATTGACGTTCTCGGGTTTTAAGACGGCTACAGTGATAAAATAACCGAAAGGGTATTCTGGATGAAAAGCTGTTCCGGAAGGAATTCTGTTTAAATATAAAAGATGTATCAGGACAGCGGTAGAAAGAACAGTATACTGATCGTATCCCGCGATGATCAGAAATACAGCCGTCACGAACGGCTGGGAAAGCAGTCCCTGAAAGATCTCCCGGCTTTCTATCAGGATCAAAGCGCTTAATAATGAAATAAAGATCATTTTATCTGATGGACATCAGGCTTAAGAAATCCGCCAGTTCAGCAGTAATGTACAGATCTCTTATTACCAGAAGGGCTATCAGGCCGATGAAAGCGTATCTTGCAAGCTTGGCTTCTGACGGTTTGTCATCGGTAAGATCGTTCATCTGAGTGTAAAGAGTTTTCAGCCCGATCACGCCGAGAATAAGAACGACCCACCACCTAGTATTGAACCAGTGCCATCTGAAAATCAGAGCCAGCAGGAATAAAGTGCATACGATAAGCCCGGTCTTAGTTTCCATCTCGAGCCTGGTGAATTTTTCGACAAGAGTGGGATTCTCTTCATCTTCGTCCGCACGGTAAGGCTTTTTTTCTTCTAAGTTGTCTTTCTGATCCGGCATTGTTTACTCCTGAGGCTTAATTTCGCCTGAATTTTCCTGAGCCTGAGCTGAAGGTGAATCTTCCTGAGAAGCTTCTGCCGCTTCTCCTGCAACTGCTTCTGCAGGTTCATCTTCTTCATAAGGCGGCACCATGCAGATATCGGCGATATTGTCATCATCTCTCAGCCTGATCAGCCTTACTCCCTGAGTATTCCTTCCCATCACCCTAATGTCTATCACTTTCTGGCGTATAACGGTTCCGTTCTCTGTCATTATCATTATGTCATTCATATCGTCAGTTTCGTGGATGTAGATCATTTCGCCTGTTTTTTCGGTTAAGTTCAGTGCTTTAACGCCTTTAGACCCCCTTTTGGTTTTTCTGAATGCCGAGACAGTGGCTCTTTTTCCGTAACCGTTCTTGCTGACTACCATTATGGAGCTGTTCTCATCTGACGACACGACCATCCCGACTACTTCGTCTTTTTCTCTCAGATTGATCCCTTTTACGCCTATCGAGTTCCTGCCGACCTCTCTTATGAGAGATTCATGGAAGCGGTTCGCGTATCCGAGTTTCGTTCCGAGAAGTATCTCTTCATCTCCGGATGTTATAGCAGCGCTCAAAAGCTCATCATTATCTCTTAAATTTATAGCTATAATACCCGCAATGTTCGGCCTTGAATATGCAAGAAGCGGAGTTTTCTTTATAGTACCGTTCTTCGTTGACATGACAAGGTACTTCCCGTCTTTTTCATAATCTTTAATTATCAGGGCGGTTTTGATCTTTTCGCCTTCCACTCTTTCGAGAATGTTAACTATCGGCCGTCCTTTTGAAGCCTTGCTCATTTCCGGTATCTGCCATACTTTTTTCCAGAACACTCTTCCCCTGTCGGTAAAGAACATTATATAACAGTGGTTCGTGGCGTTGAACATGAATTCTATGAAGTCATCGTCCTTGCTGTCTGCTCCTCTCGAGCCTACGCCGCCTCTGCCCTGACTTCTAAATTCAGCCGACCGGACTCTTTTTATATATCCCTGGTGAGAGATCGTCACTATCATTTCATCATCGGGGACCATATCCTCTACAGTGAGGTCTTCGGCGAAATAAACTATCTCAGACTGCCTTTCATCGCCGTATTTTTCCATTATCTCGGTCACTTCGTCCTTTATGATCTGCGTTCTGCGTTCTTTTTTCTCGAGGATGTCTTTCAGATCGGCGATCTTGAGGCGGAGTTCTTCGATCTCTGCAAAAAGCTTTTCTTTTTCTAGAGCTGTAAGCTGCGAGAGCCTCATTGCCAGAATAGATGCCGCCTGAATATCCGACAAACTGAATTCGGCCATAAGGGATGTTTTTGCCGTTTCAGTATTCTGGCTTCCCCTGATTATTTCTATCACGCGGTCAATATTGTTCAGAGCTATCTGCAGACCTTCGAGGATGTGGATCCTTTCTTCGGCCTTACGCAGATCGAAGATGCTTCTTTTTCTGATGATCTCTTCCCTGTGCAGAATGAACTGCTCAAGGAACTGTTTAATGTTAAGCTGCATCGGTTTGCCGTTAACAAGCGCGATCATATTTCCGCTGACCGAAGTCTGAAGCGGGGTCAATTTGTAAAGCTGATTTATAATAACGTCTTCATTGACGTCCTTTTTAAGCTCAATTACGATCCTGGTTTGTTTGCTGGATTCATCGTTCACGTCAAAAACGCCTTCAAGCTTCTTGTCTTTTACGAGCTCTATGATTTTTTCTATTAGTGCTTTTCTGCTGACCTGGTAAGGTATCTCGGTTATTATAAGTTTAGTCTTTTCACCTTTTTTATCGGCAAGTTTCTTTTCTATCCTGCCCCTGAGAATTACATAGCCTCTACCGGTCAGGTACATTTCTCTGATTCCGGAATATCCGTAAATGATTCCCTTGCTCGGGAAATCAGGTGCTTTGATATATGAGATAAGACCTTTTTTCTCTTCTATCCCGTTTTCCGGATCGGCTTTAATGTTATCAATAGGTATTTCGGGATCGTCAAGAAGAGCGGTCACCGCCTGGAGAACCTCTTTCAGATTATGGGGAGGTATGGAAGTCGCCATTCCTACAGCTATTCCCTGGGCTCCGTTGACCAGAAGATTCGGTATCCTTGTAGGAAGTACGGCAGGTTCTCTTAAAGTGTCATCGTAATTGTTCGTAAAGTCAACGGTCTCTTTGTTTATGTCATAAAGCATCTCATCGGAAAGCCTGCTGAGCTTGGCTTCGGTATATCGCGGAGCGGCAGCAGGAAGGTCAACGTTGCCGAAGTTCCCCTGTCCTCTTACCAGCGGATATCTGAACGTAAAATCCTGTGCCATTCTGACAAGCGCCTGATAGATCGCCATATCTCCGTGGGGATGATACTTACCCATTACCTCACCGACTATTCTGGCGCATTTATTTTCCTTTTTATTGTAATGAAGCCCCAGTTCGTTCATACCGAACAGGATCCTTCTCTGAACAGGCTTTAGTCCGTCCCTAACATCCGGCAGGGCCCTTGATACTATTACTGACATTGAATAATCAATATACGATTTCTGCATTTCCTCTTCAATAGAAGCTTCTATCACGTTCTTGTCTTTTAGAATATCGGTCATTATTTACTCCATAATTTCATAGTGAATTAATGCTCTTGTAATTAATATAATTTTAAGTAATTAATCAAGCTGTTTTATTAAATAATTATAAGTCTTTTTATACTTGTAAAACCGTCCGTTAATATTTATTTTTCACGTAAATGAAAAGCAATTATTTTAAATATCTATTAATCAGCATTTTTCTGTCATCCGTTTCGCTTCTGACGCTTCTTCCGTTTTTCGACAGGTTCGAGAATCAGATATATGATCTCAGATTCAAGCAGAGGTATTTCTATTCCGCCGAAGAAGGATCTTTGCAGGATGTAGTCATAGTCGATATTGACTCGAGATCGGCATCAAAACTGGGAAAATATTACGAGTGGCCGAGAAGCTATTTCGCCACCGCTGCTGATGTGCTTTCACATTCAAAAGCCGCGGTAATCGCATACGACATTCTTTTCGATAAGAGCAATTATCGGGATCAGGACTCTATACTGTCGGCTTCATTTGTTAATGCGGGCAACGTGATCGCAGGCTATAATTTTGAATATGAAGACAAGGAGAATTTCATTTATGCGGATTCTTCCGGCTGCAGGATAGATAACGCGGAAGTTATAAAATCCGAGGCTGATTTCAAGACAGAAGAATACGATATTATGAACTGCGGATCGGAAAACATCTTAAATTCCGCTTTTACGAACGGATTTCTCGGGATCGATTCCGATGAAGACGGTGTGATCAGACAAGTTCAGCTGATAAAGAAGTATCAGGGAGAATTATATCCGTCTATAGCGCTGACTGTATGCATGAAAATTCTTGACGCCGATAATTCGAGCTTTGAATTAAGTAACGGTGAAAGTATTTCTTTTTACTCGAAAAAGGAAAACAGAAAAGTTACAATACCTGTCGATGAAAATAACTATATGCTGATCCATTACAAAGGACCGTGGAGAACTTTCAGAACAGTTTCTTTTTATGATGTAATGGAAAACAGGGTCGGTAAAAAAACGTTCAGGGACAAACCGGTTATAATCGGTTCTTCGCTCCGCGGTCTTATGGATCTAAGGTCGGCCCCTATTCAAAAGCATCTGCCGGGGGTTGAGGTCCATGCGAATATTATCAATACTATTATGAGCGGTGATTTCATTTACAAGAGCAGAAGATCAGTTACTTTATTCATAATGATCCTCGCTATTCTGTTTACAGGGATCATTATTTTCACAAGGCTGAACATAATTATTTCAACTGTGCTTATTGTGCTTTTAGCTTTTGCGTATTACAAACTCACGGGGACGCTTTTTTTCAGGTATAATTACATTCTTGATACGACAAGACCCGTTATCGCTTTATTCTTTACTTTCCTTGTAACGTATATAATCAGCTACTACAAAGAGAATAAAGCCAAGAAATTCATAAGAGCCACACTCGGCAAATACGTACCCGAAGTCGTTTCGAAAGAGATCTTAAAGAATCCCGAGCGGTTTAAGCTCGGCGGCGAGAAGAAAGAGATCACAATGATGTTCTCCGACATAAGAAATTTTACTTCATACAGCGAAAAAACCGATCCTAAAGAACTTGTCGGATTTCTGAACATTTATCTGTCAAGGATGACCGGCGTGATAAAAAGAAATCAGGGAACGCTTGATAAATATATGGGAGACGCGGTAATATGCTTCTTCGGCGCTCCTCTCGATGTCGATCACCCTTATCTTGCCTGCAAGGCAGCACTTGAAACGATGGAAGAGCTGAAAAAGCTTAAGAAAGAACTATCAAACGACACTTTTAAAAGCATAGATATAGGTGTAGGATTTAATACCGATACAGTAACAGTAGGTAATATCGGAAGCGACGATCTGTTCGATTATACCGCGATAGGAGACGGGATGAATCTAGCCTCAAGGCTGGAAGGACTGAACAAATATTACGGGACGAATATTCTGACGAGTGATACTACTTACGAAAGGGTGAAGGATAAATTCATTTTCAGAGAGCTTGACGAACTTTCAGTAAAGGGTAAAGATAAAGCTGTAAGGATCTACGAACTTCTCGGGTATAGGAACAGCGCGGTAGATGAACGGATCTTAAAGAAATCAGAACTTTATTCGTCGGCTTTGAAATTATACAAGTCCGGCGAATTTGCGAAAGCTCTTGAGATATTCGGCAGGGTCAGTGCGGAATTCTCCGACAAGGCATCCGAATTGATGAAAAGCAGATGCGAAACGCTTATTAAAGACAGTCCTGCTGAATGGAAAGGCGTCTGGAAGATGGACAGTAAATAGGTTCTATAAGGAAAAATCAAATGCACAGGAATTATGATATAACCGTTATCGGAGGAGGACACGCGGGAGTTGAAGCCGCCTGGATATCCGCGTCAATGGGAGCGAAAACACTTCTTATCACGCAGACGGTCGATCACATAGCCCAGATGTCCTGCAATCCGGCCATAGGCGGGCTCGCTAAAAGTCATCTTGTAAAAGAGATAGATGTAATGGGCGGACTTATGGGAGTAGCGGCTGACAGAACAGGGATCCAGTTCAAAACACTGAATTTATCAAAGGGTCCGGCGGTCTGGGCTCTCCGCGTTCAGTCGGATAAGAAAGAGTATTCTGCTTTCATGAGGTCAAAACTGGAGGCGAAAAAAAATCTCGACATAATACAGGACGAGGCTCTTGATCTTGTGATCAAAAATAATACTTTAGCCGCAGTTAAGACCGAAATTAACGGCATAATTCACACAAGATCTGCGATTGTATGCTCAGGTACGTTTTTAAAAGCCGTGATCCATATAGGGAAAAAGCAGATACCTTCAGGCAGGCTGGGAGAAAAATCAGCAGACAGCCTTTCAAAAAAACTAAAAGAACACGGCTTTGAGACCGGCAGGCTTAAAACTGGAACCCCGCCGAGAGTATCTGCGGAATCAATAGATTTTAAAGATCTCGAAGTTCACGGTTCAGACGATCACATAATTCCATTCTCGTTCAGGCACAAAAAGGCTTATCTGAAACAGATCCCGTGCTTTATGACGAATACGAGCGAGATAACTCACGAAATCATCAGGCAGAATTTTGACAAATCAGCCCTGTTCTCCGGCCAGATAAAAGGAACGGGTCCGAGATACTGTCCGTCAATCGAAGACAAAGTCAACAGGTTCAGCGACAAGATATCGCACAGGCTTTTTTTAGAGCCTGAAGGATTATATACGAACGAGTATTATATCAACGGATTCTCATCCAGCTTGCCCGTCGAAGTGCAGAAAAAAGCTTTAAGGACGGTCAAAGGACTCGAAAAAGCGCATTTTGTCAGACCGGCATACGCCATAGAATACGATTATTTCCCTGCTTACCAGATAAAACTGACTCTGGAGACCAGAAACGTGGAAAATCTTTATTTCGCGGGTCAGATAAACGGAACTTCCGGTTACGAGGAAGCGGCGGCTCAGGGACTTATGGCCGGAATTAATGCCGTACTCAAGTTAAGGGGTGAAGAACCGTTCATTCTGGGCAGGAATGAGGCTTACACAGGCGTTCTGATCGATGACCTTATCACAAAAGATATTCGCGAACCATACAGAATGTTCACATCGCTAGCTGAACACAGGCTCGAATTAAGACATGACAACGCCGATTCTCGTCTTTTAAAATATTCTGAAAAATACAAGCTGCTTACTCCGAAAGAGATCGGTTTTTTAAAGAACAGGCTCGAGAATATTCACAGGCTTCCTGAAATATTCGCTTCAATGAAGGTAAAAAAGCACAGGCTGAATGAATTTCAGACAACTAATTCGCTCGAGATCTCAGATGAAGGTTCAGACATTTTCAGGCTGCTCAAACGGCCTTCGGTTTCTATCGATAAACTACTTGATTCAAAAATACTAAATCTGAAAGAAGAATTTTCATATTACGAACTTAAGCAGGCGGAAACACTTATTAAGTACGAAGGCTACATAGTAAGGCAGAAAGAGATGATCGAGAAATTCGAAAAGAACGAAAAGATAAAACTGCCGCAGAATATCGATTATAAAGAATTCAAGGGACTGAAAAAAGAGGCTTGTGAAAAACTGAACAGGATCAAGCCCGTATCAATAGGCCAGGCGGGAAGAATAGCGGGAATATCGCCGGCTGATATATCTGTCATACTTATAAATCTGAAATCAAGAGGGCTGATCTGATGGAAAAGCTCTCTCTTGAGATAATCGAAGCCGCCGAAAAGATCATCGGGACACAATTCGAGGAATTGAAAAGAAATAAGATGGGCGATTATATTGAATACATACTCGATTATAACAAAAAAGTTAACCTGATTTCAAGAAAGAGCGAGGATTCAGTTCTCGCGACAGGGATAATTGAATCGTATGCACTTTACGAAATGATAAAAGACTCTGAAGGCAGCTTTCTCGATGTAGGGTCGGGCGGCGGTATACCGGGGATCATAATTTCCATTTTTATGCCTGAAGCAAAAATAGAACTGCTTGATTCGACACAGAAAAAAGCGAGATTTTTGAATTCTGCAGCCATTCATTTGGGTTTAGAAAATGCGGTCGCAGTTGATAAAAGGTTCGAGGAACTTCCCGTTACAAAAAAATACGACATAATCTTTTCGAGGGGCGTAGGTAATTTCGAAATTCTTAAAGAGCATTTTCTGAAAAGGATAAAGAATACCGGAAGAGCGATCATTCTTACCGGCGAAGATAATGCCGGGATCTTTAAAGGGTACGATATTTTTTCCAATCCGTACCTTGATGGCAGGATCATCGTCAATATGGAGAAATAGTGTTCAGATACGGCGATATTTTAATATACGGCGGGCTGATAATATTCGCGCTTCTGCCTTTTTTTAAGAAGGAAGAGATAAAAAGCGAAATTATTCAGATCAATTTTAATAATGACACATTTTTATGCTTTGCGGATAAGGATACTCTGATCGAATTAAAAAACGGGAAGATCATAGCCGAGATAAAAGACGGAAAAGTCAGAATAAAAGATTCGGACTGCAGGGACAAATACTGCGTAAAACAGGGCTGGCTTGATGCAGGAAGCAGCCGCAGGTTAATCTGTATGCCGAACAGGCTGATAATCGAGTTCGCACAGAAAGAAAATAATGCTATTGATGCAGTTACGGAGTAGGGATTGAAATTCGAATACGGAACAAGAGTTTATATGATCGCCGTTTTTTCTGCACTGGCTTCTCTATTACAGCTGTTGGAAATATTTATCATTCTTCCGATTCCTTTCGTAAAGATAGGGTTAGCCAACGCGATAGTACTTTTCTTTATCGCGAGAAATGAGTTTCTGACAGCATTCTGCATAAATATCTTCCGCGTTTTTATCGGCGGATTTTTCAGCGCGAAACTATTCAGTCTGCCGTTTATATTTTCTCTGTCAGGAGCGACATTATCCTTTTTTGTTATGCTGATCCTTTTCGCAGTCTTCAGACGTACGGTCTCTCTTGTCGCGGTAAGCTCGGCAGGCGCTGTTGCCTTTAATCTCGCGCAGTATTATTTATTCACATATTTCTTTGACAGCAAATTTGATTACAATATCACAGTCTCGGTGATTATACTTTTAAGCCTTTTACCGGGGATTTTGACAGGTGTTATCGCCGAGATATTAAACAGGCAGGACATTGAAATTATAAAAAAACCCCGGTAGAATATTCCGGGGTTTTTCTTTTGGAGAAGGAGGTGTTATTTGTCGTCATCGACAACTTCAAAATCCGCGTTCTCCACATCATCCTTGCCGGCCTGTTTTCCGCCGTCTTTGGGCTGATGCTGTGACGGATCGAAGTCCTGGGGGCCTGATCCGGGTCCCGCACCCTGCGCAGCCTGAGCCATTTTAGTGCTTATCTCATGCCATATTTTATTGTGGCCTTCAGTAGCGCTTTTTATAGCTTCAATATCATCAGTTTTCAATACTTCTTTAAGTTTTGAAACGCTCGATTCAAGCCTCTGCTTGTCGGAAGGATCGATCTTTCCTTCGAGATCCTTAAGCAGTTTTTCTGTCTGAAAAACAGCCTGATCCGCAGAGTTTCTCAGATCGACTTTTTCTTTTTTCTTTTTATCTGTCTCTTCATTTGCTTTAGCTTCTGCTTTCATCCTTTTGATCTCGGAATCGCTTAAGCCGGAAGAAACTTCAATTTTTACGTTCTGAGTTTTGCCCGTAGCTTTATCTTTTGCCGATACGCTCAATATACCGTTCGCATCTATATCGAAAGTTACTTCTATCTGCGGGATACCTCTCGGCGCGGGCGCTATGCCGTCCAGCTGGAATCTGCCGATGGTCTTGTTGTCCGCAGCCATCGGTCTCTCACCCTGAAGAACGTGAATGTCCACAGCCGGCTGATTATCCGCAGCCGTCGAGAATACTTCTGTTTTCTTGGTCGGTATCGTCGTATTGGATTCAATAAGCCTTGTCATCACTCCGCCGAGAGTTTCGATGCCTAAAGACAGCGGTGTAACATCGAGTAGAAGCACCTCGTTAACATCTCCCGATAAAATTCCGGCCTGAATAGCGGCTCCGAGAGCGACGACCTCATCGGGATTAACGCTTTTATTCGGCTCTTTTCCAAAGAAATCCCTGACCGCATCAACGACCGCGGGGATTCTTGTCGATCCGCCGACAAGTATCACTTCTTTCAAATCCTTTATATCTATGCCCGCATCTCTGATAGCAAGTTTACACGGTTCAATGGATGCTCTTACTAGGTCGTTAGTAAGCTCGTTGAATTTTGCTCTTGTTAAAGTCATGTCAAGATGCTTCGGTCCGTCCTGAGTCGCAGTTATGAACGGCAGGTTGATCTGAGTCTGAGTCTGAGATGAAAGCTCGATCTTTCCTTTTTCAGATGCTTCTTTCAGCCTCTGAAGCGCCATCGGGTCCTTTTTAAGATCGACCCCTTCGAGCTTTTTGAATTCATCAGCGAGATAATCTATCACTCTCTGATCGAAATCATCGCCGCCCAAATGAGTATTTCCATTTGTTGATTTAACTTCAAATACGCCGTCGCCGATCTCAAGTATTGATATATCGAAAGTTCCGCCTCCGAGGTCGTAAACTGCTATTATTCCGTCAACTTTTTTGTCCAGACCGTAGGCAAGAGCTGCCGCTGTAGGCTCGTTGACGATCCTTTTTACATCTAGTCCGGCAATAGTTCCGGCGTCTTTTGTCGCCTGTCTCTGCGCGTCGTTAAAATATGCAGGCACAGTGATCACAGCTTCGGTTACTTTTGTGCCGAGATAGTCCTCAGCAGCCTGTTTAAGCTTCTGAAGAATAACCGCCGATATTTCGGGAGGAGTAAAATCCTTATCATCTATTTTAACCTGAACCACACCGTTGGCGTTTTTTGTCACTTCAAAAGGCACTTCTTTTATTTCCTGACCTACTTCAGTATATTTTCTTCCCATGAATCTTTTAATGGAAAATACAGTTTTGTGAGGATTTGTGACCGCCTGTCTGTTCGCGGGTCCCCCTACAAGTCTTTCGCCGTTTTTTGAGAATGCTACTACAGAGGGTGTTGTCCTTCCTCCTTCAGCGTTTGTTATCACGACCGGCTCGTTCCCTTCCATTACTGCTACGCAGCTGTTGGTGGTTCCGAGGTCGATCCCTATTATTTTTCCCATTTTGATGCTCCTATTTTAAATTAATTTTTTTCGCATTTCATCGCATTCATTATTATATGCAAAACAAATGCCATGATTTTTTCTAATTTGCTTGAATGTTCTATAAGTAACGAAATAGTAAAATAATAGAAGATCGTAATAAAAATATATATTAATAGTAAAACAAAGCAATGTCAGTAATTTGTCAGATATAAGCCGGACTGGACGGTCTGATAAAAGTTTTCGTTTGATTTTGAATCATTATTTAATTACATTGCGTATCCGATACTGCAGATATCAGTAAATATCAGCAGTCGCAGTTTAATAAACGGAGAGCTTTATGACAAGCAAACAGAACAAAATTTATTTCGCACTAATTATTATACTTTTTTTATCAGGAACTTTTTCGCTGATCTATCAGATCGCCTGGGTCAGATTTTTGACGCTTCTTCTGGGATCCACAACTTTAGGCATAACTACCGTAGTATCTTCATTTATGGGCGGACTCGCTCTTGGTTCGTGGTTAGCATCAAAATATCTTACAAACAGAAAAAACCCGCTTAAGATCTATGCTTTTCTTGAATTGATCACAGCAATTTTCGCCTTCTTGAGCCCTCTGCTTTTTAATTGGCTTTTTTCGAGTCTCCCTGTCATTATGCAAAAAATTGGCGACGCGAATCTTAGTATTTTTATTCTCAGAATAGTTTTCAGTGCTGTTATTATGCTTATACCAACTATCTGTCAGGGCGCAGTACTTCCGGTTCTTGCAAAATATCTCCAGCAGTTTTCCAAACTTGCAGAACGCAGAATTACGATAATTTACGGATTTAATACTGTAGGAGCTTGCGCAGGATGTTTAACAGCCGGTTATTTTCTTCTACCGAATATCGGTCTAATAAACACAATTTATATAACTGCCGCTGCTAACGCTCTTATTACTGTGGTTATCCTGCTTCTACCGAGATTATCAGATGAAAAAAGTTCTGAAAGTAAACCGCAAAAAAAAGAAAAAAAACAGAATGGACCCGAAGACCAGTACCTTCTGGGTTCGGGTTTAAGTTCTGGTGCAAAGAATTTTATTCTACTCATTACTACTTTAGTAGGTTTCACAGGTCTTGTTTCAGAACTTGTATGGACAAGGCTTATTGTACTGACGGTTGGTGGATCGATATATGCCTACTCAACAATACTGGCAGTTTATCTCTGCTTTTACGGTATTGGCGCTGCTTTCGGGGGTTACAGCCTTAAATCAATTGCTTCTAAATCCGGCAGCAGAACTTTCGAAGTATCTAGAACTATATTCTATATATTGATACTACTTATGTCTTTAGCTACTACCTTGTCTATCGCCTTTGCGAACATACTTCCGGACTATTATATACGTAATTTCAGTATTGAGAGCTCTTCAAACATGTTGGGACTATTCGGGAGCCAGCTGGTTCCTGCGATCATGCTTGTCGGTCTTGCTACTTTTATTTCAGGTGTTTTCTTTTCCTACGGACTTTTTATGATGAAACAATGCACAGATGATCCCTCTCACAATACATCACATTTTTATGCATGGAATACTGTTGGAGGGATTGCAGGATCGATCATAGCCGCTTTTTTACTGATACCGGTTTTCGGGCTCGATCATACTCTGCGCTTAACAAGTACTCTGCTGATTATTATCGGGCTGGTTTCAGCATTTTTTACAAAAGCTAAATATAATACTTTCCTTCAGACATCTGGTATAATAAGCATTGCAATGATCTGGTTTTTAATACCCCCTCTAGACAGGTCAGCGATCACATCGGGAGCCGGTATCAATACTCCGAGAATTCAGCAGAACCCGGATGTAATTAAATACGGAGTGGGAAAAATCTACGATAATGAAGTTGATATGATCTCATATAAAGACGGATTTACTGCTACCATTACTGTAACAAGGAATAAATTTACCAACGAGTTAGCGCTGAAGACCAATGGTAAAGGCGACGGTTCTTCTTTCACCGATATGCCTACTCAGAAACTTTGCGGATACTTTCCAGCCTTATTTCATTCTGATCCTAAAAATACATGCGTGATAGGATTCGGAACAGGTACGACAGTCGGATCGCTTGCTATGCTTCCGGAAATTCAAATTGATGCAGTAGAAATCGAACCTGCTATTATTGATGCTGCGATGATCCTTAATGACTTTAACAACAAACCTCTTGATAGAAAGAACGTTAATCTTCTTATAACAGACGGCAGACTTCATCTGCAGAGGAGTTCCGGTAAATATGATATGATCACTTCTGAACCGTCTAATCCGTGGCTGTCAGGAGTGTCCGATCTTTTTACCCTTGAATATTATAAGCTTGCTCATAAAGCTTTGACGCCTGACGGGGTTTTCGGACAGTGGATACAGATGTATCATCTCAAACCAGATGCTTTAAAGTTAGTATTCAGGTCTTTTCGTGAAGTATTTCCCGAAGCTTATCTGGTTGTCCTGAATCCGGGCATCGACATTATGCTAATTGGATGTAAAGGACCTTACAGACCTTCACTTGATGATATTAAAGACAGGATCTCTCAACCGGAGGTTGCTGCTGATATAGCTGCAGACCCTGTAAATATTACAACGGCTTATGAGCTTTTCTCAAGAGTGATATTCGGACCTGATCAAATCAGGGATTTTGCCGGTGAAGGTCCGATCAATACGGATATTTATCCGATACTTTCTTATATAGCTCCCTTGTCGCTTTTTGATCAGCAGGCAAGCTCTTTAAACGCGCAGAATATTACTAAGCACTGGGATTCAAACATAAATATTCTGAAATGGGATCTTAGCGAAGATGAAACTAAATTAGCTATTGAAACCCAGGAAAATTATCTTGCAACGAGTTTTCTGAATAAGAGTATCCGTCAATAGTATTTAATGAAAACCGTAAGTATTCAATATTTGTATAGTTGTTAAGTATTTTAGGATCTGAGACCGTGGCACAGTTCGCGGAATGGTGGCAGACACTGCCGTACAATATTGATCCGTCAATTTTAAGGATCGGAACATTTCAGCTGAAGTACTACGGCCTGATGTATATAGTTGCATTTTCTCTTACTTTCTACCTGCTGAACAAAAGGCTAAAGAAGAAGGAATATGAATTAAAGCCGGAGATCCTTGAGAATTATTTCTTCGTTGTAATAATTTTCGTACTTATAGGCGGCCGTCTGGGTTATGTTCTGTTTTATAATTTCGGGTATTATCTGAAAAATCCTTTAGAGATAATTCTGCCGTTCAGATTTAAGAACGGGTTCGAGTTCACCGGTATTGCAGGAATGTCATATCACGGAGCTCTGATAGCCGCATTCGCCGGAACTTATTGGTTTACAAAGCGGAATAAACTCAAGTTTCTGGAATTTACCGATTTTGTAGCTCCGGCAGTTCCCATCGGCTACACTTTCGGCCGTCTGGGCAATTTTATGAACGGCGAGCTTTACGGCAGAACGACTGATTCTTCGATAGGCATGTACTTCCCTCTTGCGGGAGACGAAATGCTCAGGCACCCTTCGCAGCTTTACGAAGCAGCTTTTGAAGGAATCTTCATTTTCATTATTTTGTGGTCATTAAGGAATAAGAAAATGCCGGCAGGTTTTTTTGCGGGATCATATCTATTACTTTACGGTATTGTCAGATTCATAATCGAATATTTCAGGGAACCCGACGAACAGCTCGGTTTTGTATTTCTGAACCTGTCGATGGGGCAGGTGCTCTGCTGTATTATGATATTGGCGGGTACCGCTTTAATAATTCGCGGTTTTATAAAGAAAAGAAAAGCGGCATGAAAGCCGCTTTTCTTTTCTATCCGCAGTGGATGTATTCCGC
>JAKQBN010000020.1 GCA_029559475.1 bacterium | reverse complement strand
CGAAGACATTTTTTATGATGAATTCAAAAATCTCGGAATAGATATAATCTGCATTAACAGAAAAAAAGTTGGAGCATTGAAAACATATTCGGAGATTAAGAAAATCTTCAGATTGCTCAAGCCTGAAATAGTTCACTCATGGGGCACAGTGCCATCATTGTACATATCTTTTCTTAAGCTGAAGTACAAATTTAAATTTATCAATGCTCTCGTTGCATCCGCCCCCGAAAACCTTAAGTTTACGAAAACATGGTTTTACGCAAAATTCAGTTTCTTTTTTTCCGACCTGATCTTGTCTAATTCATCCGCGGGATTAAAGGCTTTCGGAGTAAGTGAAAGCAAAGGCAGAAAGATTTATAACGGGTTCAATAATGACAGATTGAAATACTGCAGGGACAAAGATCAGGTAAGAAAAGAATTAGGCGTAAGAACTGAACTGGCCGTCTGCATGGTAGCTACATTTTCGGATAAAAAGGATTATGATACATATCTTTCTGCAGCTGATGCGCTCACAAAAAAAAGAACTGATGTAACTTTTCTAAGCATCGGCGACGGCAGGAACTTAACAAAGTTCAAAGAAATGTATCGTAATAATGACAGGATGATTTTTACCGGGAGCAGAAAGGATGTTGAAGATATTGTTAATTCCTGCGACATAGCCGTGCTCTGCACTTACGGAGAATCACTTTCAAATTCGATACTGGAATATATGGCTCTGGGAAAGCCTGCTATCGCTACGGATAGAGGAGGGAATAAAGAGATCATCGAAAACAGCGTTTCAGGTTACTTGTTTGAGCACAGGAACATTGAAGATTTTTCACGAAGACTGACACTCCTGCTTGATGATTGCGATCTTAGGATCAGAATGGGAAAACGATCGCAGCAGATAGTAAAGGAAAAATTCAGCATCGGAGGAATGACTAAGCAGACCTATGACCTATATGCCGGAATGATAAAATGAAAGTATTGCACATTACAAACGCATATCCTACTGAAAAATACGGCGCTTTCGGGATATTTATTAAAGAGCAGATCAATTCATTGAATGCTTTAGGTATAAATAATGATGTTTTCTTTATCAATGCCTACGAAAAAGGAGGCGCAGAGTATCTGAAAGCAGTTTTAAGGCTGATAGGGAAATGCGGAAAATACGACATAATTCATTGCCATCATTCATATTCAGGCATGGTTTATCTGCTTAGTAATCCTTTTTTCAGAAAACCCCTCGTTTTTTCCAATCTCGGTGATATCAATAAACAAAAAAGAGAAATTGATAGAAGATTATTCCATTATATCTCAAAAAAAGCTTCAGCGGTAATATACAAGAACGACATGAAGCTGATAGAAAAGGAAAGTAAAAAATTCCATTATATTCCAAACGGGGTAAACACGGATCATTTCAGGCCGATAGACAAGTCTGAAGCAAAAAGAAAGCTTGACTTAGATGTGAATAAGAATTACGCGCTTTTCGTCTCAGCATCAGGGACAAAAAGCGGTATAAAACGATATGATAAATTCTGCGATACCTTAAATATCGCTGAGGAAAAAGGCATCAAATTAGAACCGCTGGTGATGACGGGCGCGGAAAGAAATATTGTACCGTTTTATTTCAATGCGGCCGACATAATGATATTGACTTCTGATCACGAAGGTTCACCGAACGCGGTAAAAGAAGCCATGTCCTGTGATCTTGCAGTTGTTTCAACGGATGTGGGGAACGTTTTAAAAATGCTTGAGGGTTGCAAAGCATCTTTTGTAGCAGAAAGCAATACAGCTTTAGATTTATCAGAACTCGTTATTAGATCTCTGAGTATAAAAGACAGGAACGAACGGGAGACGATATTCAAAAAAGAACTCGACATGAAAAGCGTTGCCGACAGGATCAGGGCATTATACGAATCAGTTTTAAAAAAAGGCAGATAATTATGCGTAAGATATTTTTAATAATATATTATTTGTTCATTTCAAAGCTGCCGAACACCCGCTTCATATATTTTTTTAAATATATTAGAGTCTTCTACATCGCAAAGTTTCTCAAAATTCTGCCGTGGGACAAGAATTCCTGCGTTGAAGACAATGTCTATTTGAGCAGCGGGAAAAATGTAAAGATTGGTTTGGACTGCCATATAAACGAAAACGTTTTTATTCAGGGCGCTGAGATCGGCGATCATATTATGATAGCTCCGGGAGTATCGATACTAAATTCAATGCATAATTTCGAGAGGACAGATATCCCGATGTGTAAACAGGGAGCGTCAAGAACAATTAATCCTGTGATCGAAGACGATGTTTGGATAGGCAGGAACGCGATAATCATGCCGGGTGTCAGGATAGGAAAAGGAAGCATCATCGCAAGCGGCGCTGTTGTAACGAAAGATGTTGAACCTTATTCGGTAGTCGGCGGAGTACCGGCAAAAATCATAAGGAAAAGGGAACATAAACAAAAATGATATATCAGAATCTGCTTTTGAACCTGATCCTGCCCGCTGCTGATATGGCTGCAGGCACGAGATATAAATATTATCTTAAGCTTTTCCGCGATCTTTCAAAATTCAGTCGCGAAGATATAGAAAAGTGGCAGAACGAGAAAATAAAAAAACTTGTCCGTCACTGTTACGAAAACGTGCCTTTTTATACTGAATTTATGAGAGATAATAATATCAGGCCTGAAGATATAAAAAACGCGGAAGACCTGAAAGTTTTTCCGGTTCTCACAAAGGAATTTATTAAAGAAAATTTTGAAAAGTTCATTCCATCCAATTTGACCGAATACAGATATAAGACAGCAGCTACCGGAGGTTCTACAGGCGTTCCGATGAAATATTATGTCAGTTACAAAGCTCAGAGCGCCATTTGGGCAAAAAGAATATTTGTTCTTTCGAAATTCGGCTACAGCTTCGGCGACCGCTATCTGGCTCTCGGCAGTTCTTCTATCATTCCGGGCTCGAAAGAAAAAGGAGCTTCGAAATATTTTCACAAACTCACCAGAGTAATTCCGTTAAACGCAGCCAGCATGAATAAGGATAACTGCGAAACCGCTCTCGCTATAATCAGAAAATACAAGCTCAAAATGATCTACGGCTACGCATCTTCAGTTTATCTTCTAGCAAAATACGTTCTCGATAATTCAATTGACATAAAACTGAAGATATGCATGACAACGTCCGAAAAGCTTACAGAGCATTATGAGAGTACCATAAAAAAAGCCTTCGGTTGTACAGTGATCGACGAATACGGCGACAGGGAAGCAGGTATTTACAGCTATAAATGTCCGGAAGGACTTTTTCACATGATCGAAACCTGCGTTTTCTATACTGAGAATGATCAGAAAAGGGGAGAGATCACAGCGACGAACCTTGTAAACTTCGCGATGCCGTTTATAAATTTTAATGTAAAGGACGTGATCACGCTTCATGACAGCATCTGTTCGTGCGGAAGCAATACGAGAACATTTAAAGATATTCTGGGAAGGTCTTCCGAGGTCATAGAGCTTTCTAACGGCAACGTGATAACAGGTCCGGCATTCACGATCCTTTTCTCCAAGCTACCCGTAAAAACTTATCAGATAGCAAAAACCGGCGATAAAGAATTGGAGATCAGGATTGAGAAAGGTGAAGGTTTTACGGATGAGACCGAAAATACGATCATAAATTCTTTCGTAAAATACGCCGGTAAAGAAATTGATCTGAAATTTAACTATAAATATGAATTCAAGCTACTTCCAAGCGGAAAAAGAAATTACTTCGTCAACTCATAGATCAGGGGTTAATTATGGCATACGCACTGAAAGATAAAATTGTAGCAACCGGAAGCATAAGAGGAACGATCAACAGGATTTTGAATGTGATAGCTTTTCTGTCCATACCTCATCAGGTAACGAATTTCATTCACAGGCTGAGAGGAGTTCACGTGGGTAAAAAGGCCCACATAGCCAAATATGTCTATATTGACGACAGGAATCCTGAGGCTGTCTGGATCGGCGACGGCGTGGCCGTATGCGCAGGTTCGAGGATACTTGCCCATCAGAGAGACCTGACGAACTATAAAAAAGGAATGTGGGGAATGCAGAATCCGCTCAAGATCATGCCTGTAAGATTAGAAGACGGATGCCATATCGGGATCGGCGCGACGATCCTTCCCGGAGTGACTGTGGGCAAAGGCGCGATAATCGCGGCAGGTGCAGTTGTCTCGAAAGATGTGCCTCCTTACTGCGTTGCAGCCGGAGTGCCGGCGAAAGTAGTTAAGGAGTTCGATTAGGATGAAAAAGAAAACGGTATGGATAGACATAGATAACTCGCCGCACGTTCAGATATTCGAGAACATCATCAAGGCTCTCGAACCTGATTTTAATGTTCTTGTAACGGCTAAAGACTACAATCAGACATTAGGGCTGTTAAAGCTGAAAGGGATTAAGTACGAACTTTTCGGGCGTCATCCCGGAGCGAACATTTTTAAAAAGGTATTCGGGAACATATTCAGAGCGGTCAGGCTTGCGATCTGGGCGACAGGGAAGAACATAGACATCAGCGTCTGCCACGGCTCTAGGGCGCTTATAATGGCATCAAAGCTTACAGGCATACGGTCTGTCGTCATGTTCGACTACGAGCATTCAGAAAGGTTCTTAAAGACGAAATTCGGAAAATATCTTCTCGTCCCGTCATATCTCGGAAAAGACTATCTTGTAGCGATGGGATATCCCGAAGCGAAGCTTACAGAATATCCCGAACTTAAGGAAAGCATCTATCTGCCCTTCTATAAGAACGATCCTTCGATGAAAGAAAGGCTCAAACTGGACATGAATAAGATAATCGTTCTGTTAAGGCCGCCGAGCGAAGTGTCGCATTACAACGCGAATGTTTCCTACGACCTGTTCTCAGATCTTTTCGACAGACTTTCGACAGACGGCAGGCTGCAAGTCATTTTCATCCCGCGCTACGACAGCCAGAAAGAGAAATATAAAAAGTTCATAGAAAGAGAGAACGTGATTCTTCCCAAAGATGTCGAAGAAGGACTTAATCTGATCTATTTCAGCGATCTGGTCATAAGCGGCGGAGGCACAATGAACAGGGAAGCCGCTGCTATGAAAACTCCGGTTTACAGCATCTTTCAAGGTAAAAAACCCAAGATCGACGAAACTCTGGAGAAAGAGGGCAGACTCACTTTTATAACAAACAAAGAGGATATAGGCAGGATAATTTATAAAAAGAAGGGCGATGTAAATATCGAAAGCGATAAAAACACCTTCGATTTTATTGTAAATTTTATAAAAGATCATGCATGAAAACAAATCTGTTCAATATAGATGACGATAGGATCGGGCGGTATCTTACCGAGAACGGATTCAACAACAGGTTCTCGCTTTTAAAAAAGACGTATTATAAGCTCGCAAGACCGGTCATGCCGATCTCGGTCCGCCATTACCTTCAGGACAGAGCGAGCCGAAGAGTCGTCTGCAGGGAGAATTTCATTTGGGACGAACTGGTCAATATCGTAAAAGAAAAGAAAACAGACTGGAATATTTATCCCGATAAAAAACAGGCTGCTCTAGTGCTTACTCACGATGTTGATACGCAGGAAGGTTTCGACAATATTCCCGAAATCCTCGTGCTCGAACAGGAATCCGGCTTCAGATCTTGCTGGAACATAGTTCCGTACAAGTATAAAATTGATCCGGGAATAATCGATCTTATAACCGCAGCCGGACACGAAATAGGCATCCACGGCTACAACCATGACGGAAAACTATATTATTCCGAAAAGATATTCGATTCGAGAGCACCCTACATAAATGAAGCTATAAAAAAGTACAAAGCATCCGGATTCAGGTCGCCGATGGTCCACAGGAACCTTTTATGGCTTCAGAAACTGGACATAAAATACGACGCTTCCTGTTTCGATTACGACCCCTATCAGCCGTTCCCCGGCGGTACAGGATCGATCTGGCCGTTCAGAGCGGGTAAATTCATCGAACTGCCATACACTCTGCCGCAGGATCACGACATTTTCTATATGATGAAAAGGAACGATATCGAAATCTGGAAAAAGAAAACCGAATGGCTGATAGAAAACAGCGGTATGATAATGCTGATTACTCATCCCGATTACCTTCTCGACGGCTATAAAGAGAAATATAAAGAATTTTTGGAGTTTCTGTCTTCAAAAGACGGACTCTGGCACGTTCTGCCGAAAGACATTGCAGAATACTGGAACGAAGAATTCTAGACTTCAAAATAATCTAATAGTATCTTTATATTTATTTCTTGATTTCATCCTTGTATGTATCTATATTGTATATACGAAGTTGAAACATCATGGAGTAATTATGATAAAAAAATTGGTTAAACACGGAAACAGTTCTGCACTGATAATTGATAAACCGATCCTAGATTTACTTCATATCGATGAGAATACATCTCTCGATTTATCAACTGACGGTGTAAAATTAATAATAACTCCACTTAAAATTTCTATCAGTTCGTCAATCCTGAAAGACTCATTAGCAAAAACAAATAAAATTCACAGCAGAACCTTAAAGAAACTTGCTAAATGATGATAAAAATAGCATCAAGAAAAGGCTACAAACATTATATAAGCGATGTTTTAAGAAATCTATATAATAATTATTAATTCCATCTGTTCAATGTAGAAAGATGATGATGCTGAAATAGATCCTGCCAGGCTTATTTATCACTGTCTACGGCAGTTACTCTGTAAAATCGTCTGATTGCACTTGCAGGAGTCGTCCATTCCACGCCGTTGAATGTTCCGGTTGTATCTTCAATGAAAGTGTCGTAAGGATCGTCCGAAGAATATACTTTATATCCTGAAGAGCCTGTAACAGCAAACCAGTTCAGTTTTAGAGAATCACCTGTCACAGTTACTGTCAGGTTACCCGGCGCGGACATGCCACCGTAATTGTCATAATAATAGTTGTGAAGTTTATAAAGATCGTAACCTTTTGTTGCAGGGTTGTAAATATTTGTATAATGCCTGTTTATTACGCCTTCATTAACATATTGCATAATATATTGGTACTGATCAATCCAGTTTCCCCATGACCAGTAGCTGCTGTATTCAGTGACAGGTTTAAGCTGTTCGTTGAGGGTTCGGATAGTTTTTCCATTATTTATCCATACGGTATTTTTATAGATCTCTTTAATCCCGACACCTGCATTTCCGTCATAAGTCCAGAGTGTTCGTTCTTTGTTAGTCCAGTTATGTTCATCAGATGTCTGAGTTAATTCCTGAGAAATTCTGCCATTAGAATCATAAGTATAGAGTGTTCTAATTATGTAACCCAACCCATTTCCATCATATTCGGTGTGAAACTCGGCAAGCTTTTCTTGATCGTATGTATAAGTATCTGTCTGTACGGTTAGACCGTTATCATGATCACCGGTCCATTCACAAGAATAATTATATGAGGTCAGTTTTCCATCAAGATCATAAGTGTATTTCCAGTCAGTTATTGACCAGTAGTTCCAGCCTGAATAAATATAAGTACGGGTTAGAGTGTAATATGTCGCGTAGTAAGTGCAGTTATAGGTTGAAGTTGAGGTTAAAACGCCTGAACTATTATATGCGTAATCAACTCTACTGATTATTTTACCAAGAGAATCTAGCTCCAAATCCTGATACAAAGTTGTCTGCCATGCGGATCCTATCCTGTCGAAATATCTTTCTCCTGTAAGAATTCCTCCTTTAGTATCGGCAAAAATATAAGATTTAACCGATAAAACAAAAAATATCAAGACCAGCTTTTTAAATACTGACATTTTGATTCCAATTTATTTAGTTTGCAATGAAGCTGTGGATTTATACAGTCCTCTCGACGAAGCTGCTCCTGCGTAAACGAATCCTAATGAATCTCTTGATACTGCATCTATTGCAATACCGGATGGTAATCCTGATGTTACTCCAGACCAGTTCGTTCCATCGTTCAGACTATAATAGATCATCCCCAAGGATGAAGCAAGTAACAAATTATCAGTTGAAACATGAATGTCGTATATTTCTCCGACAGGATCTAAACAATCAACCCATTCTGTCTGGCCTGACCTGAGAACTTTCAGCCAGGGTCCGCCGCCTGCTCCGGCATTATGATGCCCCGCGAAAATATCGCCATCGGCGCATATTTCTATTGCCAGAGAGTTGTCGTATCCCGTATATGTCCATGTGCTCTGATTGTCTGTATAATGAATTCCGTAAGTCGGACACGAAACATAAAGTCTTCCGGCAGCAGTTCTTACCATGTCGTACGGATAACTAAAACCGCTTGGATTAGAAGTGTACCATGTTGAAAGATCTGTTGTTCTGTAAAGATTGTTGTAACCGCCTACAAAATATCTTGAGGCGCTGTAATAAATTCCGTAAGGCTGAGAGACCGGACATGATGAAACGATGTTCCATGTAACACCGTGATCGGCTGATGAGTAAAGACCGCCTGAAGTTGCCGTAAGAATGTTGCCTGAAGTATCTGCAGTGATTGAGTTTATCGTGTAGTCGTTAAGTTTTTCCGTCCATGTTATTCCACTATCTGCAGAAACATACAATCCGCTTGAAGTTCCGGAATAGACATTACTTCCTTCGTTGAACACAGCTGTAATCGAGGGATAAATGGGTGTTCCAATTACCGTCCAGTTGACTCCCGAATCCGTCGACTGGAATATCTCCATAACTTCGGTATGTCCGGCGATGATCTTTCCTGTTTTACTTGAGAATGAAGTTATATTTCCGTCAGTACTTTTAACTGCTGTCCAGTAAGACTGAGCAGTTGTTTTCTTATATATTTTATTGACACGGCTGCAGTACATATATCCATCTTTTGCGGCATGAAGTGAATTTACAACCGATGCCTGAAATCCGTTCGCGGTCCATGTAGATCCGTCGAGCCTGTAAACGCCGTCATTATCGACAAGAACGAAAACGGTACCGTTCACAGCTACCTGAATGTCTTTTATTACAAGATCTTTCGACAGGTTGAAATTTATCTCTTCCCAAGTTGCTCCGTTGTCGGCAGATTTACACAGACCTTTATTATATTCCTCAATATATATAACGCCTGAAGGAGTAACAAACATCTTCAGAGGATAATCGTAGGTTATTGACCAGGAAACACCTTCGTTAACCGATCTGTAAAGACCGTCAGTCGTACCTGCGAGAATAGTATTATCGGGTAAAACAGCTATACTGAATACTTTTGTTTCGACAAGGATCTGCGTCCATGTGTAATTCGCGGTATTTGCGCAGTAATATAATCCGGTTGATTCGGTACCTACAAAAGCGGTGGTACCTGAAGGTGAGTAGTAAATTTCTGTAATGTTCGAGGATGTAGTAAGATTAGAGTTCCATGCGGTAGATCCGTTGGAAAGATTGTAAACTGTGCGGTAAGTTGAATTCACGGCCAGAATATCACCGGCTGAATTTATTCTTACAAGCTGACCTGCAGGATACGGTTCATTCCATGAAAGACTCTCAATTCTTTGCATTGTGATCTGAGAAAACAATAAACAGGTTACTATAAAAATCAGAAGGCTAAATTTTTTCATGGTTACTTCTCCTCGCTAATAGCAGTTACTTTATAAAACTTCTTACTGTCGGATATTGGAGCAGTCCATTCATTTCCGTTGAACGTACCTGATGTATCTTCTTCAAAAGTGCCGAAAGGATCGTCTGAAGAATATACTTTATAGCCTGTAGAACCGGTAACGGCATACCAGTTGAGAGTAATTTGACCGCCGGCTATAGTAGTGATAAGATTGCCGGGAGCTGACATGCCACCGAAGTTTTCGTAATAATAATTGTGTAGTTTATAAAGATCGTAACCTTTTGTTGCAGGGTTGTAAATATTTGTATACAATCTGTTGATCACGCCTTCGTTCACGTACTCCGTAATATATTCGTACTGATTGATCCAAAATCCCCACGACCAATAACAAGTCTGGTCACTTATCGGCTTAATCTGTTCATTAATAATCCGTGAAGTTTTTCCTTTATTTATCCACACTGTATTTTTATATATTTCGTTAGTTCCGGTACCGAAAATACCGTCCCATGTCCAAAGAGTTCTTTCTTTATCGATCCATTCATCTTCAGAGTCACTGCGAAACTGTTTAATTTCCTGTTCGGGATATCCTGAAATATCATATGTGAATACAGTCCTAATAAAATTATAGTGTCCCCAGGCATACTCATCGTATGTTTCTATAATTGCTATTTTTCCGTTTGAATAGGTATAATTGATCCCATCGCCGTATTCCTCAGTACCGTTAGGATCCGAATAAATCATGTGATAAGTGTAGGATAATATTGTGTCTTCAAGATCGTAAACATAAATATAATATCCGTGCCAGCTTGTTTTATATCCGCTTCCATACCAATCATACCGAAGTACATAACTTGTATCTGTATGAGTGCAGTTCCATGTTTTTAATACAGCTCCTGTACCGTCATAGTCCACCCTCTGTGTTACAGTTCCTTCAACATCTCTTAGAAGATAGCGATATTCATACATTAACCAAGCGTCATCAACTCTGTTAAAGAATCTTTCTCCAGTCAGTACACCGCCTTTTCCGGGCTGAGCAAAAAGGTTTAGTGTAATGATCATTAAAATAAAAACAAAATTTTTCATAACTGCCTCCGCCTGATTACAATCATAATTAATTCGCACTTTTTACAATATATATTCATTCTAATATAAAAACAAGTATTTTTAAAAAATATTACTTGCAGTATCGCTCGGGTTTTCTTAGTTTTTTGAAATGAAATTCGCTTATCTCCATTTTACTGTTTTTATTTTTTTGACAGGATGTTATCTGACGAATGTTGTTAATTCACCGGTGAAAGCTGTCGTTTTAAAAAGATACATATCTAACGACAGCCTTTTCTATGTTAGAGGTGAAAGATATTTTACAAATAACGATCTGACATCCGATTCATTGATCAATATTAAATATATCGGCGCAGTCGGAGATACAAATTTGCCTAAGCCTGTGATTGACGGCAGCGTTTTTCATTTTGATTTTGATTCGGCAGGATGGATTGATTCCGAGATCATAAACGGTGTAAAATTCTATCAAATACACATACCGCAACTTGAAAATGCAGGAAATGTTTATGCCGGAGAGCAAATGCTGACTTTGGCAAGGGAGCCCGATGCAGATGAAACAGTAGTTACAGGTCAGAAAAATTCTTTTACCGGATTTTTTAAGATCGACAGTGTTGATGCTGCTCAGCCAAATCTGAAATTCTATGATTTTTCAAATAAGGCAGATTGGGGGAAGAAGGCTGAACTGGTTACGAAAACTCAGAACTGGTCTTATGAAGTTAGAAATTTTCAAAACGATTCCGATGGATACACAATGACAGAACCTTTGCAGGATCCTTTCAGAAAAAATTACGGCTATTTCATTCAGAACAGCTGTGAAGCACTTGATAAAGTAGGAGAATGGTATTTCGACAATGAAAAAAGAATACTATACTTTTCTCCGGGTGTAGAGAGATGCGTGATTTACATTTCAGGTGCAAGTGAGAGAAATATCGGATTGAAAATAGTCCAAAAAAGAAATATTACTGTTGAGAATATCGAATTCGTAAACTGCAAAACAGGAATTGCGATAGAGGAATCCGAAAACATTAAGGTTTTGAACTGCGTTATCAAAAACTGTGTTTACGGAATTTTTAATAAAAATCCTAAGAGCGATAAAATCAATATTTTAAAAAACACGTTGAAAAACATCCGTTCTTTCGGAGTAAAATTAAATGGCGACAGCATTTTAATCGCGAATAACTCGATAGATTCAGTCGGTATGACCCTCGGGTGCGAAAGCAGAGGTTACAATAACCTGTGCGGAATAGATTTAAGAGGGAAAGATAATACGATAAGGGATAATCATATTTCCAACACCGGTTATTCAGGCATAAGATTTTTTGGTTCCAGCGGCTGCAAAGTTATCGGCAACACCGTAGAAAATACGGTTCAGGTTATGGCTGACGGCGGAGCAATATACACATGGCATTATATCGAAGGCGATAAAAATAAAATAATCAGGAAAAATATTGTCAGAAAAGCGTATGGAAATGCAGACGGAACAACAGGCTCGTACAACCATTCAAGCGGAATTTATCTTGACGAATTATCACTAAATTTTAGAGTAGACAGCAATTATGTAACTGACTGCGGGGGTGGTATTTATATACAGAATTCGCGATCAGATACCGTAATGTTCAACAGAACTGAAAAGAATGCTAATTATGAGTTTCATATAAATCACGCAGGTGCGATATTAAACGGCGGGCGGTTAAATCCTGATAATGATCCTGAATTCGATCCGGATAAGCTCGATTCGATCCCGAAAGGATATACATGGGATAAAAAAGAAGGGCTATTGTATTATAAAAACAAGAAAAACGGGATAGTGTATGTTAAGCCTGGAAATAATCTTGTAAAAGATAATGTTTTTATACCTGACGCCGGCAAAAATAAATTTTCATTTAAATTCAGTACTTGGCAGAATTTAACGGATAATCTGGTTACGAATCTAACTGGGAATGATGATTTTTTCTGCAATAATATACCCGACAGCCTGATAAAAAACGCGGCGATCTTTTTTCATGCTTCCGATGTAAAGGATATGAGATGCGGCGGCAGGGTCGATAAAAAAGTCAGAAATTTGATAGATAAAAATAAATTTAAGTTTCTCCGGCAGATCAAGTTCTGGACAGGATGGGGAACGAAAATCGACATTGAAAATAGAATCAGATAGATTTACACCTTATTTTTCCGCTTGCCAATTAAATCCGATTTTCTTATTTTCTCTCACGGACAAAATCCGTTTACAGGGGAGGGGTTTAAGGTTTGCTCGGGTATATAAGACGGTTGATCCCGGTACATAAGCTTGTATTTGCAGTTCATGACATAGTCATAACGTCGGTTTTATTATATCTTATGCTTATTAACGGAAGACCTTACAGATTTGCCGATATGGCCGAAAGGTATTATTCGAGCTTTGCTTTCCTTCTTATTGCGATGATCTTCATCTTTAAATTCAACGGAATGTACAGATATCAGGTGTTCCTTAACAGATCAAGGCACATTGTCGTACTCATTAAATGTCTTATTCTAAGCATGACGCTCCACATCTATTTTGCTTTCTTTATGAAATTCCCTGAAGTTACTCTTAGCAGGTCATTCGTGATCGAAACTTATCTGATACTTTTCGGAGTTCTGCTGATAACAAGAGTAATTATAATTCCGAGAGCTTATTTTACTCTAGTAAAAGAAGGCAAACTAAGCGTAAATATGCTTGTTCTCGGTGCGGGTGAAAAAGCGAGAGAGAAAGTCGCGGCGATTTTGAAGGATAAAGCGAATTATTATAAAGTTGTCGGATTTCTTGATGACGATCCATTAAAGCAGGGAAAAGTGTATGACGGGATACCGGTTCTGGGCGATGTCACAAAACTTTCCGAGGTTGTTAAAGAGCACAAAGTAAACGATGTTTTCATTTTCATAAAGAAAATAAATGAAGAAAAACTGCAGGCTATTATCGATCACTGCATAAGCATAAATAAACCTGTTCATGTTGATTCATCTTTATACGAGATCGTGAACGAACGCCTGTCTGTCGAGCAGATATCTTCCACTTCAACGTTTAGAGTTGTTCCGACTAAAGCAAGAACATATTATGATATCGTAAAAAGGATTATTGATATATTCGGATCGCTTTTTTTCATAACCGCTTTCTTCCCGGTGTGGCTGGCTATCTATCTCGCTGTAAGAACTACTTCAAGCGGGCCGGGATTCTACAAAGCCAAAGTCGTCGGTAAGGATGAAAAAATATTCTATATGCTCAAATTCAGGTCGATGTACCATAATACGAGCAAGAAGCTTCACGAAGATAAAGTAAAGGAAATGATAATCAAAAATGAAGCTACGACGAAGCTGGTTGACGATCCGAGGATCACTCCTTTAGGAAAATTCATGCGCAAATATTCGATAGACGAATTTCCGCAGCTGTGGAATGTTCTTGTTGGAGATATGAGCATGGTCGGACCCAGGCCTAATGTTCCTTACGAGTATGAGCACATGAGGAACTGGCAGAAGAAAAGGTTCAGCGTTCTTCCGGGTATGACGGGATTATGGCAGATAAAAGGAAGGGACGAAGTCAAATTCACAGATCAGATCGTGCTTGATTTTTATTATATCGAGAACAGGACGACAATGCTCGATCTTGAAATATTATTAAAAACAATACCGGTAGTTCTATTCGGAAAGGGCGGGAAATAATGTCAGAGCATTTTGTTCATGAACGTGCCTGGTGCGAAAGTTCAAATGTGGGAAAGCATACAAGGATCTGGGCGTTCACGCATGTTATGAAAGGCGCGAAGATAGGCTCCGGATGCAATATAGGCGAGCACTGTTTTATTGAAAATGAGGTAATAATTGGAAATGACGTTACTGTCAAGAACGGAATATCCGTTTGGGACGGTGTAACTATTGAGGACAGGGTGTTTCTGGGACCCGATATGGTTTTTACGAACGATCTGAAGCCCAGGTCAAAAGCCCATGATTACGTACAGCTGAAGACAGTTGTCAAAGAAGGATCCACAATAGGAGCGAATGCGACCATTATCGGCGGAATAACGATCGGCAGATACTCAATGGTAGGAGCAGGTTCTGTAATAACGAAAAACGTACCCGATCACGCGCTTGTTTATGGAAACCCGGCCAAGATCAGAGCATGGGTGTGCGAATGCGGAGAAAAACTAGATTCAGCCTGCGGCAGAAGCGGATGCGCATGCGGGAAAGTTTATATGATCGAAGAAAAAAAATGCGAAAGAATAATTTAAAAATAAGGGTTCTATATGTATGATTTTATAGTTACCGGAGGATGCGGATTCATAGGAAGCCATTTTATCGAGATACTTCTGAAAAGAGGCTACAGAGTGCTTAACATTGATAAAATGACCTACGTATCATGGTCGGATATCGGATTCGAGAAACATCCGAACTACAGCTTTCTGAAAGAGGACATTTCCGACATTACAAATCTGCCTAAATGCGACGTGCTGGTAAATTTCGCTGCTGAATCTTTTGTAGATAACTCAATTGAGAACAGCGGTATATTTTTTAAATCCAACGTGAACGGAGTTCATAATCTTCTTGAGCATGTCAGAATGAAAGCAAAATTCGACAGACCTCTGTTCGTTCAGGTATCGACCGACGAAGTATACGGCGATATAACTAAAGGTGAATTTACCGAGACCGATCCTTTAAAGCCGAGTAATCCTTATTCCGCCACAAAAGCTGCCGCAGAGCAGTTCGTTTACGCTTATAACAGAACATACGGCATAGATTTTGTTATGACGCGCTGTTCGAATAATTTCGGCAGAAGACAGTATCCGGAAAAGCTGATACCAAAGACGATAATGAGTGCTCTGCACAACAGACCGATGACGATCCATGGGGACGGCTCATACATCCGTTCCTGGATCCACGTAATTGATCATTGCGAGGCTATCTTGAGCCTGATTGAGCATAAAGCTCATAATGACGTGTATAACATCTGCTCGGGCGATGAAATATCCAACCTTGAGATAGTTAATCTTGTTTATGAGCGCATGGGTTTAAAACCGAATATCCAGTTCGTTGAGAACAGATGGGGGCAGGACCTCAGGTATGCGATCTCGATGAAGAAGATCTTTGATAAAACAGGCTGGAAATCAAGACTGAGGCTAAAGGACACCATAGACGACGTTATAAAATTCTATAAGGAAAAATATGGATCCAATACCTAAACACGGTGACGAAAGAGGCTTTCTTATCGAATTTTTAAGAGAGGACGAGAAATTTCTTAATTTCAAAGGGCAGATATACGCTTCGACCATAGCTCCCGGAACAGTCAGGGGAAATCATTTTCATGAGCATAAGACTGAAGTGTTCGCCGTTATGAAAGGCAAGCTCAAGGTACTTGTACAGCACATTAGCGGCGGAGAAATAAAAGAGTATATTCTTCATGGTTACGGTCAGAATATCGACAGAGTGGTGGTCGAACCTAATTACGCACATACTTTTATTAACATCGGAGACGAGGAAGTCGTTCTTCTGGCGTGGGGCGATCAGGTTCACGATCATTCGGGTCCGGATCAGTATAAACACGAGATAAAGATATGAAAGAGATTAAATTCGTCGATCTTAAATCGCAGTATTTGTCTATAAAATCAGAGATCGATAATGCTATTCAGGAAGTTCTTTTGGCGAGCGCTTTCGCGGGAGGTCCCTTCGTAAAAAAATTCGAGGAGGATTTCGCTAACATTCACGGCGCGAAATTCTGTTCCGGGATCAATAACGGCACTTCAGCGCTTCATATCGTTTTTATGGCGATAAATCTTGGCAGGGGGGACGAGGTTATTATTCCCGCCAATACGTTCATAGCCACACCCGCTTCGGTCAGCCTTCAGGGAGGAAAACCCGTTTTCGTTGACTGTTCGGAGGATGATTTTAATATAGATCCTGATAAGATCGAAAAGGCGATCACTCCCAAGACAAAAGTTATTATGCCGGTCCATCTTTACGGGCAGCCGGCTCAGATGGGCAGGATAATGGAGATAGCTAAAAAATATAATCTTACTATTGTCGAGGACTGCGCTCAGGCTCATATGGCTGAGTTTGAAGGCAGAAAGGTCGGTAATTTCGGTGTCGCGGGCTGTTTCAGTTTTTATCCCGGCAAAAATCTCGGTGCTTATGGTGAAGGCGGCGCGGTCATCTGCAGCAACGAGGAATTCTGGAAAAGGATCCAGGCGATCAAAGAGCACGGTTCTTTTAAGAAATACTATCACGAGTATCTCGGGCATAATTACAGGCTCGAGGGGATACAGGGCGCGATCCTTGATGTTAAGCTTAAGTATATTGAGTCTTGGACGGATAAGAGAAGGAAGAACGCTGATCTGTACAGGAAATATCTTGCCGGTGTGAAGGATATCGTTCTGCCTAAAGAGAGTAAGAACGTCAAGCACGTTTATCATATTTTTGTGATAAGGACGAAGAGAAGGGATGAACTGAATAAATTTCTCAACGAGAACGGTATTCAGACAGGTATTCATTATCCTATTCCGTGTCATCTGCAGCATTCGTATAAATTCATGGGATACAAAGAAGGTGATTTTCCTGTTAGCGAAAAGCTTTCTAACGAGATACTTTCGCTTCCGATGTCCGAACAGATATCCGAGGAAGATATTATTTATGTTTGCGATAAGATCAGGGCGTTTTTTAAATAGTTACCGGTTTTATTATATTACAATACCCGATATAAAGTCATTCTGGATCTCATCCTATATCCATTAGTTCAATATTGTCTCGTCATATCATTTTTCTAAGCAGTTCACAATCGGCTAAAGCCGGTATTAATATCACTCGCATATCATCCTCCAAAAAAATATCGGCATTAATCATATGATGATTTGGAGATTAACCATACCGGCACGATCTTTGATATTTTTTCTCCGGATATAAGGCTCGTTCAAAACACAAAACGAGAATGCGTTACTGCTTATCAAAATCTATAACTCGACTATTTCCTTTACAGGTGATGGAGCGATACATAATTCATATAAAAACGGATCACGTTTACACCTCTTCACCCGCCGGTATGAAATCAGCCGTAAAATATCGATCGGCCTGATGAAGCAGTGTCCGGTTTGAGATGAAGTTATGTCGAGCATATATATTTAAATCACACAAATGACTTTAGAATTGACTAGTCTATATTAAATTATTATATTTGTTCACTAATTATGAACGTGAGTAAAAAAACGACCGGTTCATATGCGGTATAACTAATAATTTTCAGGCGGATCAAAAATGAAAAGAATATTTTCCGTATTGCT
>JAKQBN010000053.1 GCA_029559475.1 bacterium | reverse complement strand
GCTTTCGCTGTAGGCTTGAAAGGAGTGCAGCAGGAAAAGGGTATCTCGGAAGCCTTTGATGCTGATTCCTCGAATGATTCAATTGTAAACATGATGAAACTTGATCTTCTTGTAGGTTCCGGCGGCGTACTTTCACATGCGCCATTAAGAAGCCAGTCGGCTCATATGCTTGTTGATGCTTTCCTTCCGGAAGGTATCACTAAACTTGCTGTGGACTCTATCTTTATGATGCCTCAGCTTGGTGTTTTATCAGAAGTCCAAGCTCCGGGCTGTGATAAAGCCGCAATGGAAGTTTTTGACAAGGACTGCCTGATCTATCTGGCTATAAGCATCTGCCCTGTCGGACACGTCAAAGAAGGGAAACCTGTTGTGAAGATCAAAGCGGATCTTCCGGACGGAACGAAACTGAACGATTGGATCATGGCGAACCAGCTTTTAAGATATGACCTGTCTCATGAAGAAGAAATTGAATTCGAGATCGAACCTGCTTCCGGATTTGATGTAGGCGAAGGAAAAGGCAAAAAGATCACCAGAAAATTAAGCGGCGGCGTTGTCGGGCTGGTTATAGATACAAGAGGAAGACCTTTCAATATCACGAAAGATATGAAAAACAGGGTCGAGATGCTCCAGAAATGGGACATTTCAAAAAACTATAAGCCGAAATCTCATAAAGACGGCGTGTAAAAAACTTTAAGATTTGATATAGGAGATATGATATGGCTCATGCATATACACCGGGTTTAAAAGTTGCCGCGAAAATTGTTATTGAGAAAACAAGAAAACTTCCTCTTCTCGGACATGTTCTTGTAAAAAAAGGCGACAAGATCCCTTCAAATACCATCGTAGCTAAAACAGAGCTTCCGGGTAAGGTCTATCCGATAAACGTAGCCGGGCAGCTCGGTCTTGGAAAAGCGAACGAACTTATTGAATGCATGCTCAAGAAAGAGGGCGACCATGTTAAAACAGGCGAAATAATCGCGCAAAGCAAAGGCTTTTTCGGTTTTTTTAAAAGTGATTATAAAGCTCCAATAGACGGTACCATCACACAAATATCCCATATAACCGGGCAGGTGATCTTCAATGCTCCGGCTATTCCTGTTGAAATTGACGCCTATGTGGACGGGGAGGTCAAAGACGAGATCGAAAAAGAAGGCGTGATCATGAAGACCGAAGGCGTTCATATTCAGGGTATCATCGGCCTAGGTGGAGAATCCTACGGGAACATCATGATGGTCGCGAAAACTCCCGACCAAGTTGTTGATATTAATATGATCAATGACGGAATGAAAAATAAAGTTATTGTCTGCGGCTCAAAGATCACAACAGACGCTCTTGCTAAAGCGAAAAATATAGGCGTAGCGGGTGTTATAACTGGCGGGTTCGATTATCAGGATATTAAAGATATTCTGGGGCATGATCTCGGTGTTGCTATAACAGGTCACGAAGATATCGGTTACACGCTTATTCTGACAGAAGGTTTCGGGACGATCCCTATGGCCGAGAGGACATTTAACCTGCTGAAAAAGTTCGATGGCTATAAAGCTTCCATCAACGGTGCCACTCAGATCAGGGCGGGGGTTATGAGACCTGAGATCATTGTAACGCACGATCTGGCGAACGAAGAAAAATCCTTAAAGAATTACGCTGAATCCGGACTTGAAAAAGGCGATGTTATCAGGATCATCCGTTCGCCTTATTTCGGGAAGCTCGGAAAAGTGATCAGCCTTCCGGTTGAACTCCATAAAGTCGAATCCGGAACATGGGTAAGGGTTATGACCGTGGATATTGACGGTAAAGAGGTTCTTATACCTAGAGCCAATGTCGAAGTAATAGAAAAATAAACTGATTGATAATTATCAGGGGAGTATCATGAGAAAATTATTAGCTGTATTCTTAGTCATTTCCGCAATATCGGCAATCGCACAGCCGGTAAACACGAAACGGATGATAGATATTCCTACCGCTTTTACTTTGAAGCAGGCTGAAATCGAGCTGGGCGGAAGACTCTATGCCACGGATGGAATGAGTACGGAGATCAATATCGGGATATTTAAGGATTTCTTCCTTGGCGTAAGCTATGGAGGCTCAAGGATAATAGGCAGTGAAAAACCTGTCTGGAACGGGCACCCTGGAGTAAGGCTGCAGTACAGACTCCTTCCAGAGGAATATTATTATCCGAATATAGCTCTCGGCTTCGACAGCCAGGGTTACGGAGTCTGGATCGATCCGCGTTATCAGGTAAAGTCGAAAGGATTTTATCTTGTTTTCAGTAAAAATTATTTCGTTTCCGAAGGAAACCTTGGAACTCTCGGCCTGCATGCCGGAGCTAATTACTGCGTTACAGAAGAAGCGGTTCCCGGAGACGATAACATTAATGCTTTCATCGGAATCGATAAGAGTCTGTTGAAGAACATGAATCTTCTTTGCGAGTACGATTTAGCGTTCAACGACAATTCTGATAATTCTCCGGTTTCAAGAGGAAAAGGCTATCTTAATATCGGATTAAGATGGTCGTTCAGCAATCAGCTTCATCTTGAATTTGACATAAAAGATGTGCTGAAGAACTTTAAAGGAGCTGATAATGTCAGCAGAGAACTCAGAGTAATCTATAATACAGCGTTCTTCACTCAAAATTAAAACACCGCAGAGGACAAAATGGATCTTAAAAAATTCTATTCGGAACTTAATCAAAAAGTAGTCGGAAATTATGAAAAGGGCATAAAGAAGATCAAAAGTGCGAACGGTGATCTCGCTTCAGATAGTAAAAAGGAGGGAGAATTTCTTTATAAAATTTCCGGCATGATCCTTAATTATTATAAATTTGAGCAGAAGATCGACGGCAAATATTTCGAAAAGAACTCGTTCGCAAAGATTAAAAAGGAATTCGACTCCATATCCAACGAGATAAATCCGAAAAACTACAAGACGTCTTTTCTGAATCCGGATTATTCAGTAAAAATTTTTGGCGAGAAAACAGGCCGGATTGCTTACGTTATATTCTATTTTTTCAGACAGTACAGGTCTTTCGCTTTCGAGCACAGGATATATCAAATGGAAAGATATAACAGGCTGTTTCTTGAGATGTATGACGGCTACAGAGCAAAAAAGAAACTTACAGACAAGTTTTTAAAAGAGCTTGTGGCTAAATATGAAAAACGTTATGATTTCGATGAAAATCTTGTTTCGTATAAAGAGATGTTCGGTAAAGAATATACGCATTATAAGGAAATAGTCCTGAACTCCGACCCTAAGGATCTTCGATATCTTTACAGATACAATATCAACATTACAAAGAACGAGATTAAGACAGCTGAATTCTTTAAAAGCTATTCGAAGAAAAAGCTTGATATACTGGCTAAACAGATCGCAAAGGCCTACGAGCAGGGATTTGTCAACGGCGGAAAAGACTTGAGCATAAAATCATCTGTCATGATAAGATTCAGCGCTGGTCAGGAAGAACTTATAAAAAGGCTTATCCACTTCCTGCAGAAAGACCTCGGGCTTGATTCTATCGTAGGATGCCCGTCTTCTACTCCGGTGAATAAACAGGTTTCTCACGATCTGAAATTCTTTAACGCTGTATATTTCGATAAAGAATTCGCCGAGAAAAAGCTTGAACTCACCGAAAAGGTTTATAAAAATCTCAAAGATGATACTTCTGCATTTTCAGGCGTGATACTCGTTGAAAGTTTCGGCGAAAAACCTTTCTCTCCCCAAAACAAGAAATCCGCTCTTTCATATTCGGCTGATCAGCAGAAAGAATTTCAGCATTTCATGAACCGCAGCATGCAGATCAGGAATAAATATATTCCAAGAACTGAGAACAGCTTCTGTATCATAGCTTTCCCGTCACCTGAGATTGGAACCGAGTTCGAGAAGATCTTCGAGGACATACTTGAAGTCAATATGCTCGAAAGCTCAAAATACGAAAAGATACAGAAGAACATAATCGACGCGATGGACAAGGCCGGCATGATCCACGTAAAAGGAACGAACGGCAACCTGACCGACATTATAATTAAGAATCAGACATTAACGAACCCGAAAATACATACGAATTACTACAACTGCGGAGCGGATGTGAACATCCCTGTGGGCGAAGTTTTTACAAGCCCGCAATTGAAAGGTACTAACGGAACTCTGCATATAAAAGAAACATTCCTGAACGGCTTAAAATTCAAAGAACTGAGACTCGATTTTAAAGACGGATTTATTTCAGACTACAGCTGCGCGAATTTTAAGAACAAAGCTGATAACAGAAAATTCATCGAGGAAAATCTGATATTCCCGCACAAAACCCTGCCTATAGGTGAATTCGCCATAGGAACAAATACATTAGCTTATACGGTAGCTAAAAAGTATAATATCCTTGAGGTTCTTCCTGTGCTGATCATCGAAAAAATGGGACCTCATTTCGCTATCGGGGACACATGTTTCTCGCACGAAGAAGACAAGGCTACGTTCAATCCTATCGACAACAAAGAGATCACTGCCAGGGACAACGAAATGACCATCAACAGGAAAAAAGATCATTCTAAAGCCTATACCGGAGTACACACAGACATTACTCTGCCGTACGAGGATATAGAATTCATTTCCGGCATTTCAGCTGACGGGAAAAAAATAGATATTATACGGAACGGAAGATTCGCCGTTAAAGGCGCGGAAGAGCTTAATATTCCTCTCGATAAAGCTGGAATATAGATCCGATATTGTTTAATTACGCAGTAAGATAAAATGCATAAATTTGAATATGAATTAAAGATGAAATCCATAATCTATATTCAGATAGTGATATTTTTGTTCATTGCAGGTATTTCGATGATATACTTCGGAGACCATCGGATAGAAATCGCCGCAGAAAAAATAAACGGATCAACACGAATAATCCAATCAGAATACTTACTGCGAATTTTTCCCCGCAGTTCGATCGAAATTTATCCTGCTGAGAAAATCCGATTCTATACATATACTGATGAAGACAAATCTCTGCAGACGGTCATTATCGTAACCTCAGGCTCAAATGAGCATAAGCTGCTTCAGTCCAGACATATCATTTTAGATGATAGTGAGAAAAGAAATTTGTACAATGATCTGAGTTTTTTTATACAGAACGATAAAAAGGATAATTTTCATAAGAATTCGACTAAAACAACTAAATTCGGGCTCCTCGGATATATTATATCAGGTATATGTACTCTTTTATTGTTTTCACTCATCGTAAACTTCATAAATAAAACTCTTGTAAAAAGACAGCTTGATAAGACTGTTATAAAAATCTCAAATCCGATCATTTTACTGATAAAGAACGATCCTGAGCGTGACTTGTCCGCATTAAATACAATGGATCTTTCCGAAGTAGAGAAAATAGTAATATCTTGTTCAAAAAAAGAATCAGATAAAATAAGGAAAACATTAAAAATCAAATATGAATTCCTTTTTACTAAAGAATCGGAAAGCACTTCTGAGATCATTTATAATACGTTAAGCTTATTTCAGTACAAAACTGGTTATTTGATCTTCATTCAGGATTTATCCGGCTTGTATGTTTATACCGTAAAAGATCTATTAAGCGACCATAAATCGAAAGACAGCGAGTGCACCATACTTACAAAAACAATTCAAAGCAGAAAATTTCCAGCAGGTAAAATTATTAGAAATGTGGTTTCAAAGATCATAAAGATCACTGATAAAGAAGAAAGTTTTGAATCAGAAGAAACTTCTGCAGAAATCTTTCAAGGTGTTTTATGCATGAACATTGAAGAACTCAATAAGTATTTGTCTGAATTAAACTCTAAAAAGGTCATCGATCAAACCGATATTTCTTCTGCAGTTGAATGTTACTTCAATAAGAATAAAAAAGTTAATTCTTATCATACAAAGCAAAATAATGGAGAAAAAAGAGAATCCGAGTACATTTCTTCGAAACCGCTTCTTCATAAAACATTGGCTGCGTTAATTATTTCCACGTCCGGATTTATCGCTCAAAAAATTGAAACCAAAATAAAATCGCTTATTGATAACGGGATCGATTCTATAGGGATTATTATTCATCCCGATAATAGAAATAATATCGGGACTATTGATGGTCTCAAGCCTGAAGTTATATTTTCAGAATCGGGTAAAGGCGAAGCGTATGAACTAATCATAGCTAAAGACTGGCTGAAAGACCTTACGGGAACAGTTTTGATAGTTCCTGAAAATTCAGAAAACATTTCTGCTGATTTTATTAAACGCTTATTAACTGAGCATACAAGCGGAGGAAACACCTGTACAGCATTAAAACGGACCGAAGGCAATTTTCTGGTCTTCTGTTTCAGCTCTGTTCATTTATTTAAAGCGCTCGACAGAATAAACCCCCATCAAAAAACATCTCTATCTGAGATCGCTGAAATACTAAAGCAACAGAAACGCAGCGTAAGAATCATTGAAGTCAATGTATAGCTCTAATTAATTACAGCAACCCTGTCATTCCCGGAAAGGTCCTTTATAATTTTTATAGCAGCAGATTTTTTGCCAAAGATCTGTCTGATATCCGATGCCTGACCGTAGCCGATCTCCAGAAATACCGATCCTTGAGGATTTAAAACTTTAGGTATTATTTCGTTTATTCTTTTATAAAATGTCAAACCGTCACTGCCGTCAGTAAGCGCATTTAACGGTTCGAAGTCCTTAACCTGCTCATCTAATGTAGCTATTATTTCTCTTGATATGTAAGGAGGATTAGATACGATCATATCGTATTTTGAATCCGGAACGGATGTAAGTATGTCCAGTTTAATAAATCTGATCCTGTCCGCTGCGCTGTTCAACTCGGCGTTTGAAGCTGCAAGTTCCAACGCTGTATCTGAAATATCGCAGGCAGTGATATTTATATTCGGGCATTTCTTAGCCAGCGAAACCGTTATACATCCGGATCCAGTTCCGATCTCGAATACACTCAGCTGCCTGTCATTAATATAAGCCGCTGCCGTATCGACAAGGATCTCAGTATCATGCCTCGGGATAAGAACTGACTGATTAACTATAAATTTCAATCCGTAAAACTCGGTCTCGCCCAGAATGTACTGGATAGGTTCATGATTTGATCTTCTCTTCAGCAGGACTCTGATATTCTGAATTTCGTCATCTTTTAGAATTCTGTCGAACTGAAGATAGATGTCTAGCCTTCTGATTTTAAGCACGTGTGAAATGATAAGCTCAGAACTGAGCCTGGGTTCGTCAACGCATTTTTTCTGAAGATGTTCAGTTGAAAGGTTCAGTATTTCCAGAAGGGTTTTCAATTATCTGATCTGATGCTTTGAGATGATCTTTTTCAAATTTCCGCAGATATCATTAAAATCGCGCTCGAAGATCGTTCGCATGCTTAAATAATACTTCTCATCATTAATATAGCCGAATACAGGAACATCGGATGCTGTTCTCATTTCGGCAGAAAGTCTGTTCACGCCGATATCGTTCTGTCTGAAAGATAAAGCAATTCCTTTCAGTCCCTCAGTGGGAAGTGTCCCGGATCCTGCCTGATCAATAATTTCTTCTATCCCGATTGACCATCTTTCCGGAATAATTTTTTCTATCTGCTTATTCAATTTTTCAGCTTTAATTTTAAGCAGTTCTCTTCCTTCAGAAAGCATACTCAGAGTTAAATGCCCGTTTCTTACAGGATCATCGGTCAAGAAATATTTCAGAGTTTCCTCTAAAAGCGCAAGTCTGATCTTATCTGTTCTCAGAACTCTCATCAGAGGATTTTTCTTTACCTTCTCTACAAATTCTTTTTTCCCGGCAATAATTCCGCACTGGGGGCCTCCGAGAACCTTGTCTCCGCTGAATGAGAAAAGATCGGCTCCTTCATTTACAGCTTCCTGAGCAGTAGGTTCGTGCGGCAGACCGTATTTTTCAAGATCCTCGAAAATGCCTCCGCCCAGATCGTAATATAAAGGTATATTATGCTTTTTTGAAAGCGCTGAAAGGTGTTTTAATTCTATCTCCTCTACGAATCCCTTTATCTTATAGTTTGATGTATGAACTTTTAAAAGTGCGCCGGTTCTTGAAGTGATCGCTTCTTCAAAATCTGAAATTTTAGTTTTGTTCGTAGCTCCGACCTCTATCATTTTCGCGCCTGATTTTTTAATTATATCAGGCATTCTGAAAGAACCGCCGATCTCGACAAGTTCACCTCTTGAAATAATGACTTCTTTTCGGGCTGCTATTGAATTTATGCAGATCATTACTGCAGCCGCATTATTATTAACAACAGTCGCAGCCTCAGCACCAGTTATTAGAGATATTAGTTCTGATATTTTATCTTCTCTTCTCCCTCTTTTTCCGCTTTCGATATCAACTTCAAGAGAGCAGTAGCCGTGAAGTATGCTTTCAGAAATTTTGATCGCTTTATCGGATAAAGGAGCTCTTCCCAAGCCCGTGTTGAGAACAACACCTGTTCCGTTAACAACCCGCGTAGTGAAAGGTCTGAACTTCCGTTCGATATGTCCGGATAAACCCCTGATAAAATCCGGACTTATCTTTTTGATTTTTCCGTCGATTATATTACGCCGTAAAATATCAAGTTCAGCCTGGATCAGCTTTACAAGGATCGCATTCTTATACTTGTTTTTTAGTCCGGAAAAAAATTCATCATTTAGGACTTTATCGACTTTCGGTATTTTTTCAAGATTCTCTCTCATTGATCCTGACTA